>NZ_MRCA01000030.1:8148-11801 GCF_001904645.1 Fischerella major NIES-592
CCACCCCGCCACCCTCCCACCTCCCTAGTTCGTCCACCTCCCCACAAGTCCGACCGCTACTTAAAGCCAAATGTTGTTGTCACGCTTATATCGGCGGCGGTCGGTGAAAATTTTGATGGGAATTTTTACTAGGGGATATTATGTTTGTAGTATTTTGCAATCTCCCCTAGTAAATTTTTATTTCTCCCAGAGATGCAAACCCAAGCCAAACTTGGCGCAGCACCTTCTTAGGGCACTTGCTTCAGCATTTGAGCAAGGATCGCCATAGCCATCAACTTCGCTTTCTTCCTGTCCGGTCGCTTCGCGGACAAAATCGCCCTCTTGTGCGCGAATAGTCAGCCTTCCCTCAACGACCGTGCGATCGCCAAGGTATTGCACTCTAATTTCCCAGTCATAGCCTGGTGCATAGTATTCAAGCAATTTGATGTAAGTTGACCAGCTTACATAATCAACCTCACCAGTTTTAACTAGCTGCCCGTTTCTGCGACTGAAAACTGGCTTCTGTTTGATGAATCTGGAAGGAATTGGTTTGGCGAAATCTTCAAGAATTTCTAGAATAGATCGCCTGAAAGAGCCAATACGGGGATTATTTTTCTCTATTGCTTGCATTTGCTTAAAATTCCTCCCAGTCTTCTGAATAAGTCCAGTTTTTTGATGCCTCAATTTCAGCTTGAACCTGCTCGAATTGCTGACACAGTTCGCCATTCGCTAATTTGCGCTTGGTTTCATGCCAGCCTTGTAAATAGTAGTAGTCTTGGCTTTGGGGAGAGAGCAGGGCTAATGCGTCATATTGCCCATCAATATAGTTATCCCTTGCGTCCGCGTCTGCGGCGGCGCTGTCGTCGTAGTGCATAATAAAAGTTGGAAAATTTTTAAATTCAACTAATCCCCCCATCTCTTAAATGAGGGGATTTTTGTTTATCTACGCCACAGCTTCTAAGCTAGCGATCGCCGTCCGTGCCTCCAGCTTGGCAACCGAGAACTCATTTCTTAGTAAGTTCAACTGGATTGTTGCGCGATCGCGTTGTAACTTGGCATCTTTGAGACGAGACTTGATATCTAAATAATCCTGGTCTTGCTGCATTTCTAGCCGCTTGGCTTTCCGCATTTGGTCATTTTTCATGGAACTGTCACTAGCGATCGCAGCTTCAATGTCCGCGTCCATGAAAGATAACTGCTCTGAATAAATCTCAATATCAAGAGAAGCCTGTAACAAAGACTCTTCAAGGCAAGCAATAGCTTTGGGATACTGATTTAATTTCAATTGGTTCATTGGAAAATCCTTAAATTCAACTGTCTTTATTATACAAAGAATCTTTGTTAAACACAAGTATTCTATTGTATTTTGTAAAGAAAATGTTAGGATGGGAATATATGGAATTTACAAAGGATTATGGTCAAAAAGCTGAATGTCAAAGTGACCGCCGAGCAGATGGCGATCGCGCATGAAAACGGCATCCACACCAATACCGTGTATGCTCGATTAAAGAACGGCTGGGAGCTAACTAAAGCCATTACCGAGCCACCAAAGAAGCTGCCCCAGTTAGCGAAGTTGAAGCGTAATGAGGAAGGGTCATTAATCGCAGAGCAGCCTAAAGGTCGTCTTCGATCGCTGAGGCTAGACCAGGATTTGGATGATGCAGTTGATAAAGCGATCGCTGAAAGTGGACTGACGATGGCTGATTGGTTCTCTGAAATTGTGCGTAAGAATATAAGTTCAAAAAAGAGGAAAACCGCATAAAAAAAAGCGATTCAGTAGTGAATCACTCTTCAAAAGCAAATTTAGGGTATTTACTCTTGGTTATAAGCTCTACCTGATAAAATTGCTTCTTTCTCTAAATCCTCCCAAGATTTCTCATGGGATTGCAGAAAATAGTTGCAGGATGGGCATTGAATACATTTCCAATTTTCCCCAGGGAACCAATGTTCGTTAATCCAGCCATCCTGTTTTGACCTAAATTCAGGCTTTTCTCTAACTAATTTAACTTCGCAATTATGACAATAAATCATCATTTTTATTTCTCCTAAATGCCCCAACTCAACTAATTATATTATTGCATAATCTTTTGTAATTAACAAGCATTCTATTGTAAAATAGAGAAAATCAATCAAGGAAAAAATCAAAGATGACACCTGAAGAAATCGAGAAAATTATTCAATCAAATTCCAAAGCGATCGCTAGTAATAGCGACACGATTGCTGAGACTCGAAGAGAAGTAAGCGCTTTGTATCAAGCCACGTCAGAATTAATTCGCGATCGCGCGGTGATGTACGAAATTCTGCGAGGACTAAATGAAGACAGAGTAGTGCTTCATGAAAATCTAGCCTCGATTGCGGAAAATGTAGCCAGAATCGCCGAGAGTCTGATTGATCGGGAGTAAATAAAATGGGGCGACGATCGCCCCAAAAGACAAAAGTAGAAATTTCTAAGTTTTTGAATGAAAGTCGTGCGCTAACGCGCGTTTATTTATTGGCGCGTGCGTCGTCGTCGTCTCATGGGGAAGGAGAGGAGCCGCCGCCGCCGCCCGCGCATTGGGGTGGGATGGTGGGCGCGACTGAGGAGAGGCGGGGGCAAGCGAAAATATTAACTATATACCTCGATCGCGCCGACCCCCGCCCGACGAAGAAGCAATTGATTAACTTATATTTTTATTAATAAATTTAAGAATTTGATAGCCAAGATTGACTACCAAATTCAATGAATTAAATTATCGTAACTATCACTTCTGAATCATTTCTCATCACTCTGAATATATCTATGTGAATGCTAAGTTCTCTTGTAAACATTATTGCTTCATCTTCATTTGAAAATCTTAAACTCAATACATTATTACTCCTTTGTGAAATAGAAACTTCTGAATTAATTCGATACGCAACACTAATTGCAAATTCAATACTCATAAAAAACTCCAAAAAACTACATTTTCTTCATTACGGAGGGAGTCAAGGGCAAGACAGACCAAATAAAAAACGCGAAGCAACCACATAAATAGGTCTGTCGCAGTTCATCGAAGACCCTTGACCCCGTAGTTACAATAGGAAAGCTGTTTTTTGGAATTCCGCGAGCTGTGGATCGTGCAGGGGGCTGGCTTGTTTGAGCGATAGCGAGTTTGCCAGTCCCCTGCCGCCCCAGCGAGCAATTACCCCACGCGATCGCATTAAGACCTGAATGCCTTTTTCTCGTTGCCTAGTGAAGCTATTTGCGATCGCGATTAAAATTATTTGCTCCTTCGTCGGGCAGGGCTTACGCTTCGAGGTAAATTAATTAATTTTTGAGCTAGCCCTGCCTCTCCTCAGTCGCGCCGCCATCCCACCCCCAGCCTTCCCACCTACAATCGATCGCCTCAAAAAATAGTTTATCGATCGATACCGAACAATTCTTTATTTGCCTTGGAAGAAAGCATAATTACTGTTTTGTCATTAAGCTCAACACGATTACCAAGCTCTATTCCTTGTTGATAAAATTCTGCGGCTTCTGATGAAGTTGCAAACTCTATATGAAGACCTTTTTCAGTGGGATAAACACGCTTAGCAGAAAACTCCATAATCTCTCCTCAATTCGATTAAAAATTTCTAAAAATATGACATTTTGAGAATACTATTAATAACAATTATTTCGCATTATTAGGCTCGCCACATCCTCCCCCACCCCC
>NZ_MRCA01000031.1:0-6398 GCF_001904645.1 Fischerella major NIES-592
CTCATATCGTGGGTCAATGGTTCCTAAAACCGAAAGTGTAACGCTTTTAAATGATTCTAAGTCGTCCCTGACAATGAATCGTGATAAAAGATACCATGAATCTTCACGGGAGGAGGGTCAGAACTCTCTTTCCAACGTGACATATCTGCTATAACTTCTGCATAGGGTTTGCCAGCTAGTTTAGAAATCGCTTCTCTGTCCCCTTCTTTTGAATCGTCCCATGCTCCAGCCAGTAAAATCGGAATTAAAGCTCGCGCATTTTCTGGTTTTGCCCAATTAGAAGTATGTATTTCCGGTGCGACTGCAATTAACCGCCGTAAAACGTTAATATTTTTCTTTGAATCTTTAGTTAATTTATAAGCTCGTTCTTCTGATATCCCCATATCTACCAAAGCCTGCTTAAAGTCTGTTTTATTGGAACGAGAAAGCACCGCTCCATCTTTAGCAGGATTAATTTCTTTACCTAGAGGGATAAGAATATGATGCTCTCTTGGTAAAAATTTTGGTTGCTCAAAATCTGGTATTAAAATTAATGATTCTTGGGTACTAGCAAAATACCGCCATGAGGACTCGCTTTTAACAATAATGCACCGAGATAAATACTTGATACTTTGCTCCTCTGGCATTTGATGAATAACCGCAGCCAAAAGAGCAATTACTTCTTCACGAGTATCCGCTTGGATGGTAAGCTTTGATGTTTCTCCCTGCAACCAACTATGTATTTCTTCAACTTCTTTCTCTCTACCTACAAGATGTAACTGTGTATTCATTACTGGTGAAGTAGAGTTTTTCCACTCATCCCAGAAGCTACCAATATCCTGAGCCTCTTCTGGCCACTTTCCCATTAACCGAGCTAACCAAGCATGAACAGCAGGGGCCTTTTCTAACCACTGTTCTAAGTCATCAGCATCATAAGCCCGTACATCAGTCCATATCCCCTCACTTTTCTTGTTTCTCTCCCACTCATCCTTATTAGCCCATCGTCGGGGAGTAACAAAAACAAAGGTGGTTTCAGCAGGAACCACTCCTAGCGGATTCTTAACACGCTTATCATAATCATCATCTGCTTTCCCCTTAACATCTTTGTTAACTCCAAGTTCCCACACTGAATAGCCATTAGGAACAAAACTATTGCCTTCAGGTGCGTCCACAATGCCATCCCATCCCCCCATTTGAATACTCTCACCCGATGGCAAACCAACACGGTGAGGGTGCTGGACTGTAGCATGAATTAGTAAGCGTAATAATTGGGGAAGTCGTGCGCGAGCATCTAGTCTATCTGCCCATCTCATTAAATCTGTCGCATCAACCCACTTTGATGGAATCATAGTTAATTTTTAACTTACAAAAATAAAATTGATTACTTATTAATTTCCCGTAATGCTCTGCCAAATCTAAATATTGGTCTAGATTTTGAAGCTGAAGACGAACATAATAGAGGAAACTGAAGGAGTAGGTCACAAGTGCAACACCACCCCTTCAATAGACCAAAACTAATACCATTACCGATTTGCGTTCAGTCTCCACACTGGACGCAATTTAGTATTAGTCTTCCTTACGAACACCCTTAAAAGGTTCACCATTCTGCTTCACATCCATAAACCGTCCAGTTTCAGCATCACGCTTCACCCATTGTTCGGTTACGGGGTTGTAAGTCTGGCTGCGGTTATCCACAGCACCACGACGATAGCCCTTGCCTGTATTCTTGGCCATATCTTTATCACCTCCTTGAGACTGATGTAAAAACGCTTTGACATTTTCTATTATAATTAGAGAAAATAGTGTCAATAACTTTGACACGTCTAGCGATTACAGGAAAGAATCAGCCATGAAAGAGATCATCGCTGCGAACCTGATCCGCTACCGTAAAAGTCTAGGCTTGTCTCAAGAGCAACTTGCAGAACAAGCTGGGGTAACTCGCCAGAGCATCAATAACTACGAGAACGCCAAAACTTTACCAGACAGCAAAATCCTCTCTGCTCTGGCAAGTGCTTTGGGCATTACACTCGATGACTTACTACGCTCACCTGGTGTTGGACTACCCAACTTCCGGTTCCGCGCTCATGTTTCTTTTGATAAAAATGCCCAGTTTGCAGCCCAAGTGCTACGAATGCTGCAAACTTATAACGCCCTAGAACAAGCAGTTGGCTTACCAACCTACACCCCAGAAAGTACACCTTGCCATCAAGTAGAAGGCAATGAAAAGCACATTCAGACAATAGCTGCTTTGTTTCGTCATCGCCTTGGCTTGGGAGATGCTCCCATTGCCAACCTGTTTCAGTCTGTAGAAGAAATCGGTTTAAAAGTTTTACGCCAGCCCATTCCCATTAAAGGTTTCTTTGGTCTGAGTGCTTGTAGTGATATTGAAGGTGCTTTTGTTTTGGTAAATACCCATAACATCACCATTGAACGTCAATTATTTACCCTGGCACATGAAATTGGACACTTAATCTTTCACCGTGTAGAGTACCAAGACACCCTGATTGAAGAAGGAACCAAAGAAGAAGAAAAAGCACGAGAAAAAGTAGCTGATTACTTTGCTAGTCATCTACTAGTCCCCCAAGCTGAATTTGAGCGGATGTATGCACTTACCCAAGATATTGTCAAACTCAAACGGCATTTTCGGGTGAGTTACTTAGTCATCTTGAATCGTTTAGCAGAAATGGGAATCATTGATTTTGCTAAAGAGAAAGCCAAAATATGTGCTATTTATAAAAAGCAACATGATGGTGCATCTTTGCAAAACTCAATGGAATTACCACCAGCACTGCCTGCGGATGATTATCCAGAAAATGAACGTTATGAATTTCTAATTTGGCAGTCCTTAAAATTGGGCAAGATTTCAGAGATGAAAGCAGCAGAACTTCTCAACTTAACTGTTGAAAACCTGCGGGTGCGTCGTCAAGAAAATGAGGTTTATGCAGTCGCTTAACGGAACAATTCTTGACGCAACAGCACTCATTGATTTTCGCTGGCTGAACGAGTGGGGGTGGCTACAACAGCACTACAGCCCGTTGTACATTGCCCAGGAACTTCTAGACTCAGATCAACTGGAACCCCCAACTCGCCAAGCTGCTAACCAATACTTAACACCTCTAGCTCTTTCCACACAAGAGATGTTTGCCAGTTTTATAGAATTTAGCGTTAGAGCGCCCCTTTTGAGTATCGCGGATCGATCTACAATTGCCATTGCCCGTCATCAATTGCTGATTTGTGCTAGTGATGATGGGCTAGTTGTTGAAACCTGCAAGGCATATGGTGTTACCTACACCAGAACACTGCGATTATTGACTGAGATGGTAGAGACAGGACACAAAACAGTGATAGAGGTGACGGCAATGGCTGATTCATTAATCAACGAGCGGGGTAAACACATTTCTCCCAAAGTTTTGACAGATTGGACAACAAGTTTACAGAAGTATGGCACGAGCTAAAAAATAAAATGTGATTCAACTAAGTACTTTAGATGTTATCGTCTTCTTTTGGTCAAGATGCTAGGAGGAGTACCGTATAGCAATTCGCCATTCTCGACTACATATTTTAAGGGAATTTTTGGGTTGTTAATGTCCTTCTGTCCATCGGTGTGCCACTTAGTTTCCCAAAGAGTATAAAACGGTTCTAACTTTGGTGGTTTGAGACGATAAATTGCTTGTATTTCAATATTTTTATAAATGGCAAAAATCCAATCTACCTGGCGATATTTGTTAATGATAATAGGGTTCATGTGGTGGTGGGTTGAGAACCCTTTCGTAAGTTCAATATTGATTGATTTTAATTCGTATTCATTTCCATCCAGATCGATGGCATCGTTCCCCTCTCGCCCCGGAAGGACGGTCAAACCAAGTATCAGCAGAACTTGCAGTAGTTTGCCACCATTATCCTGAAAAATGTCGTTAATACCGTGCTTCGATGCTAATTGTTGGTACTGCTGTATGGCAGGAAACAGTAACTCCAGTATTTCCAGATCGGGATGTGGTTTTAGCACTCCTTGTTCCTCCCTACCAAATCCACTGGTTTCAAACCTAACGCTGTAGCAATCCGTTCAATGTTATCTATCGATATGTTCCTCTCACCTCGATCTGCTGAGCCAATGTAAGTGCGGCGCAGCCCAGCCAGTTCTGCTAGCCTCTCCTGTGAGATGCCACCTGCCTGCCGTACCTTCCGTAGATTATCCGCAAATAACTTCCTCATTTTGGTAATTGTTTTTTCTTCGGTTATATAGCGGAATTGCTTTATTGACTACTTTACCTCTACAGATTAGAAGTATCATTTGTGATGAATCCAAACGTGCGCTTACAAGACATAAAACCTGCTTATTACACTCGCAAAGGAGCTGCTTACTGTGGCGACTCCCGTGAACTCTTGCAAAAATTACCAGATAGTAGTGTTAACCTAGTTATAACCAGTCCACCCTTTGCCCTTCAGCGTAAAAAAGAATACGGCAACAAAGAACAACACGAATATGTGAACTGGCTCACCGAGTTTGCCGCACTCGTTTACAAAAAACTACGTGACGATGGCAGTTTTGTAGTGGATTTGGGTGGAGCTTATGAAAAAGGGGTTCCTGTCCGCAGCTTGTACAACTATCGAGTCCCTATACGCTTTTGTGATGACATTGGTTTTTTCTTAGCTGAAGACTTTTATTGGTACAATCCGTCTAAACTGCCCAGCCCTATTGAGTGGGTTAATAAACGCAAACTGCGGGCTAAAGATTCGGTGAATACTGTGTGGTGGTTCAGTAAGACGGAGTTTCCCAAGGCTGACGTGACAAAAGTCCTTGCACCCTACAGTGATCGCATGAAGAAATTGCTGGAAGACCCAGACAAGTTTTACAAACCAAAAGTACGACCTTCCGGTCATGACATTGGTAAAGCCTTTGCCAAGGATAATGGCGGAGCCATTCCGTCTAACTTATTGCAAATTTCCAACACCGAATCTAACGGTCAATATCTAGACGGTTGTAAAGCGGTTTCGGTTAAGCAGCACCCCGCT
Organism: Fischerella major NIES-592; assembly: GCF_001904645.1. Taxonomy (NCBI): domain Bacteria; kingdom Bacillati; phylum Cyanobacteriota; class Cyanophyceae; order Nostocales; family Hapalosiphonaceae; genus Fischerella; species Fischerella major. Next base: position 4,993 of record NZ_MRCA01000031.1, read on the forward strand.
AGATTTCCTGCCAAACTTCCTGAATTCTTTATCCGTTTCCTAACAGATCCAGGTGATTTAGTAGTGGATATTTTCGCTGGTTCTAACACCACTGGTCAGGTTGCAGAAGCTCTTAATCGTCTGTGGTTGGCTTTTGAAGAACAACCAGAATATCTTGCAGCTTCTGCATTCCGATTCCTAACCAAAGAAAATACTCTCGATGAGATGCAGGAAATTTATAATCTCATCTGTAAAGGAGAATCAATTGATTTGAACAATTATCAAAAGCAAACTATTCTCACTTTTGATTAACTATAGATTTACGCCGATGTCGTCAAAGTCTGGCAACCAATTCAATCCAACCCATCCATCAATAACTCAGACATCTCCAGCTGATCACGATTGCGGTTATCATCATAAATCTGGAGCGTCGAAAGTTTGGCGTGTCTGCTGAGTTTCTGGGCTTTCCGCACATTGCCATCGGTCTTTTCCAGTACAGCAGTAATCGCACTGTAGCGACAGCGATGCGGGGACATATGTTTTTCAACCCCTGCCCGTTTAAACAAGCGCTTGACTATTTTATAGATGCCATCCCGGGTATCAGCCGAGAGGTGGCTACCCTACTTGAATCCTTACAAAAATACTAATGTTTCTGTTAAAATCACTATTAAGCCTTCCAAAGATGTTTTATCATTTTCGTCTAACATAGTAGAAAAAATTACAAATTTACTTTGATCAGGAGACTGTATTGCAATATATCCAATGTTGTACATACGTTGTGATTTCCAAATTAATGCTCTATGATTTTTAATTTTAGTTTCAAAAATTTTTACATCACTTTCTTTAATTAAGTTATAAAAAACCTCTAAATTAGTTACAATTTCAAGCTCAACACCACGAGGATCTAATTCTGTAGGTTCTGGTTTACGTAAAAAACATTGGATAAAATCATAAGCACTCTGATCTACAATATTATATCTATTTATATCCCATTTTAAAAATCTATAATTTTCAGGAATTTTTATTTTTATTTGATGTTCTTTTAAGATTACATCTCTAAATTTTAAAGATGCTGGTATAGGTGGTTTTTCACTGTCGTAACAAGATTTTGCTTGTACTGGCTCTATAAAAGCAATTAATAAAAATGAAGAAAATAATAATAAAATTAATTTTTTATTCATTCTATTTGTACAGTAAAAATTTCTGAAATTAAAATAATTTTATAATATGTTCTTAGAAATCAACGCTAGACTGTAGACTCTCTGCTCCTTAGCCTATTTTTAATACTTTTTCTGTTATAACTTTATTCAGTCCGAACATATTAGTATTCTCCTATACAAGAAAATCTCTATTTCTAAGTATTCCCATACTCGATTAAAAACTACCAAACAGTGTTTAATTATCAAATTTCGCCTCTAGAGCGGTTA
>NZ_MRCA01000032.1:0-4955 GCF_001904645.1 Fischerella major NIES-592
CAAAACGGAGAGTTTGATCCTGGCTCAGGATGAACGCTGGCGGTATGCTTAACACATGCAAGTCGAACGATGTAGAGACGTAGCAATGCTAGGTCTCTACATAGTGGCGGACGGGTGAGTAACGCGTGAGAATCTAGCTTCAGGTTCGGGACAACATTGGGAAACCGATGCTAATACCGGATGTGCCGAGAGGTGAAAGGCTTGCTGCCTGAAGAAGAGCTCGCGTCTGATTAGCTAGTTGGTGGTGTAAGGGACTACCAAGGCGACGATCAGTAGCTGGTCTGAGAGGATGATCAGCCACACTGGAACTGAGACACGGTCCAGACTCCTACGGGAGGCAGCAGTGGGGAATTTTCCGCAATGGGCGAAAGCCTGACGGAGCAATACCGCGTGAGGGAGGAAGGCTCTTGGGTTGTAAACCTCTTTTCTCAAGGAAGAAGTTCTGACGGTACTTGAGGAATCAGCATCGGCTAACTCCGTGCCAGCAGCCGCGGTAATACGGAGGATGCAAGCGTTATCCGGAATGATTGGGCGTAAAGCGTCCGCAGGTGGTGGTGTGTGTCTATTGTCAAAGCATCATGCTTAACATGATAAAGGCAGTAGAAACTACACGACTAGAGTGCGTTCGGGGCAGAGGGAATTCCTGGTGTAGCGGTGAAATGCGTAGAGATCAGGAAGAACACCGGTGGCGAAAGCGCTCTGCTAGGCCGCAACTGACACTGAGGGACGAAAGCTAGGGGAGCGAATGGGATTAGATACCCCAGTAGTCCTAGCCGTAAACGATGGATACTAGGCGTTGAGAGTATCGACCCTCTCAGTGCCGTAGCTAACGCGTTAAGTATCCCGCCTGGGGAGTACGCACGCAAGTGTGAAACTCAAAGGAATTGACGGGGGCCCGCACAAGCGGTGGAGTATGTGGTTTAATTCGATGCAACGCGAAGAACCTTACCAGGGCTTGACATGTCTGGAACTTCGGTGAAAGCTGAAGGTGCCTTCGGGAGCCAGAACACAGGTGGTGCATGGCTGTCGTCAGCTCGTGTCGTGAGATGTTGGGTTAAGTCCCGCAACGAGCGCAACCCTCGTTCTTAGTTGCCAGCACTTCGGGTGGGCACTCTAGGGAGACTGCCGGTGACAAACCGGAGGAAGGTGGGGATGACGTCAAGTCAGCATGCCCCTTACGTCCTGGGCTACACACGTACTACAATGCTCGAGACAAAGGGCAGCAAGTATGCGAATACAAGCAAATCTCAGAAACTCGGGCTCAGTTCAGATCGCAGGCTGCAACTCGCCTGCGTGAAGTCGGAATCGCTAGTAATTGCAGGTCAGCATACTGCAGTGAATTCGTTCCCGGGCCTTGTACACACCGCCCGTCACACCATGGAAGCTGGTCACGCCCGAAGTCGTTACCCTAACCGTTCGCGGAGGGGGACGCCGAAGGTAGGACTGGTGACTGGGGTGAAGTCGTAACAAGGTAGCCGTACCGGAAGGTGTGGCTGGATCACCTCCTTTTTAGGGAGACCCAACCAATTTTAGATTTGAGATTTTGGATTTGAGATTTGAAAAACAATCAATCCAAAATCAGCAATCAGCAATCAAAAATCTAAAATTGAGTCATCCCAGGTCGTTCGCAGGATTGAGACATGGCTTTCAAACTATGAAATGGTTCGGTGAGACAGAGAAAGCAAACAAAGTAGAAAAGCTAACTCAGCAACCGAAAACTTAGTTGTTAGGACTGCTGGGGAAAGAGCCAGCCAGAACCTTGAAAACTGCATAGAGAAGCGAAAAGGTAGTAGTTGAGAGTTGAGTGAGAGTAGTTGTAAGAGAAAAGCTAACAACGAAGTAAAATTGCTCAACAATCAAGCAAATCCAGACACCAATGAAAAGTGGTCAAGCTAATAAGGGCTTGCGGAGGATACCTAGGCACACAGAGGCGAAGAAGGACGTGGTTACCAACGAAAAGCTCCGGGGAGTTGGAAGCAAGCATTGAGCCGGAGATGTCCGAATGGGGGAACCCAAAAAACTGCCTATTGAATATATAGATAGGTAAGAGCGAACCGGGCGAACTGAAACATCTTAGTAGCCCGAGGAAAAGAAATCAAACGAGATTCTCCAAGTAGTGGTGAGCGAACGGGGAAGAGCCTAAACCAACAAGCTTGCTTGTTGGGGTAGTGGGACAGCATGATGCGAATCGTAGAGTTAGACGAAGCATTGAAAAGATGCACCAGAGAAAGTGAAAGTCTTGTAGTCGAAAACTTGAAGATAGCAGCTGAATCCCGAGTAGCATGGGGCACGTGAAATCCCATGTGAATCAGTCTCGACCACGAGATAAGGCTAAATACTCCTGTGTGACCGATAGCGAAACAGTACCGCGAGGGAAAGGTGAAAAGAACCCCAACAAGGGGAGTGAAAAAGAACATGAAACCGCAAGCCCACAAGCAGTGGGAGGACGATTAAACGTCTGACCGCGTGCCTGTTGAAGAATGAGCCGGCGAGTTATAAGCACTGGTAGGTTAAGTGGATAGCACGAAGCCAAAGCGAAAGCGAGTCTGAAGAGGGCGCAAATCAGTGTTTATAGACCCGAACCCTGGTGATCTAACCATGACCAGGATGAAGCTTGGGTAACACCAAGTGGAGGTCCGCACCGACCGATGTTGAAAAATCGGCGGATGAGTTGTGGTTAGGGGTGAAATGCCAATCGAACCAGGAGCTAGCTGGTTCTCCCCGAAATGTGTTGAGGCGCAGCGGTTGTGATTAACTCGGGGGGTAAAGCACTATTTCGGTGCGGGCTGCGAGAGCGGTACCAAATCGAGATAAACTCTGAATACCCGAAGAAGACACAGCCAGTGAGACGGTGGGGGATAAGCTTCATCGTCAAGAGGGAAACAGCCCAGACCACCAGCTAAGGTCCCGAAATCATCGCTAAGTGGCAAAGGAGGTGGGAGTGCATAGACAACCAGGAGGTTTGCCTAGAAGCAGCCACCCTTGAAAGAGTGCGTAATAGCTCACTGGTCAAGCGCTCCTGCGCCGAAAATGAATGGGACTAAGCGATGTACCGAAGCTGTGGGATTACATTGTAATCGGTAGGGGAGCGTTCTATATGGGAAGAAGCACTAGCGGCAAGCAGGTGTGGACTGTATAGAAGTGAGAATGTCGGCTTGAGTAGCGCAAACATTGGTGAGAATCCAATGCCCCGAAACCCCAAGGGTTCCAGAGCCAGGTTCGTCCACTCTGGGTTAGTCGGGACCTAAGGCGAGGTCGAACGGCGTAGTCGATGGACACAGGGTCAACAATCCCTGACTAAAGTATGGGAGCATTACTAGGGACGCATGAATGGGGACTACACCCTGACTGGATTGGGAGGAGTTTACGAACTCCGGGTAGTCGAAATGAGTGCCAAGAAAAGCTAGTAATGTGTTGAGCATACTTTACCCGTACCCGAAACCGACACAGGTGGGGAGGTTGAGAATACCAAGGGGCGCGAGATAACTCTCTCTAAGGAACTCGGCAAAATGGCCCCGTAACTTCGGAAGAAGGGGTGCCCACCTCAACAGGTGGGTCGCAGTGAAGAGATCCAGGCGACTGTTTACCAAAAACACAGGTCTCCGCAAACTCGTAAGAGCATGTATGGGGGCTGACGCCTGCCCAGTGCCGGAAGGTTAAGGAAGTTGGTCAGGGGGCAACCCTAAAGCTGACGACCGAAGCCCCGGTGAACGGCGGCCGTAACTATAACGGTCCTAAGGTAGCGAAATTCCTTGTCGGGTAAGTTCCGACCCGCACGAAAGGCGTAACGATCTGGATGGTGTCTCGGAGAGAGACTCGGCGAAATAGGATTGTCTGTGAAGATACGGACTACCTGCACCTGGACAGAAAGACCCTATGAAGCTTTACTGTAACCTGGAATGGTGTCCGGGCTGAGCTTGCGCAGGATAGGTGGGAGGCGTGGAGGCATTCCTTGTGGGGGATGCGGAGCCAACGGTGAGATACCACTCTAGTTCAGCTAGGATTCTAACCCGCGACCGTCATCCGGTCGGGAGACAGTTTCAGGCGGGCAGTTTGACTGGGGCGGTCGCCTCCTAAAGGATAACGGAGGCGCGCAAAGGTTCCCTCAGCACGCTTGGAAACCGTGCGACGAGTGTAAAGGCATAAAGGGAGCTTGACTGCAACACCAACAAGTGGAGCAGGTAGGAAACTAGGCCTTAGTGATCCGACGGCGCAGAGTGGAATGGCCGTCGCTCAACGGATAAAAGTTACTCTAGGGATAACAGGCTGATCTCCCCCAAGAGTCCACATCGACGGGGAGGTTTGGCACCTCGATGTCGGCTCATCGCAACCTGGGGCGGAAGTACGTCCCAAGGGTTGGGCTGTTCGCCCATTAAAGCGGTACGTGAGCTGGGTTCAGAACGTCGTGAGACAGTTCGGTCCATATCCGGTGCAGGCGTAAGAGTATTGAGAGGAGCCTTCCTTAGTACGAGAGGACCGGGAAGGACGCACCGCTGGTGTACCAGTTATTGTGCCAACAGTAGACGCTGGGTAGCCATGTGCGGAGCGGATAACCGCTGAAAGCATCTAAGTGGGAAGCCCACCTCAAGATGAGTACTCTCACAGCATCAAGCTGGTAAGGTCACAGGTAGAACACCTGTTCATAGGCTCTAAGTGGAAGTGTGGCAACATATGAAGCTGAGGAGTACTAACAGACCGAGGGCTTGACCTCATCTTTAACATTGTTTCGCTTCAACATTCTATGCAGTCTTCAGGGTTTTGTTCATTGGTAATACCTCTAACCCATCTTACCAATTACCAATTACCAATTACCAATTACCAATTACCCATTAGCCTTTCCTGGTGTCTATGGCGCTGTGGAACCACTCTGAACCCTTCCCGAACTCAGTTGTGAAACGCTGCTGCGGCGACGATAGTTGGAGGGACACCTCCTGCAAAAATAGCTCGATGCCAGG
>NZ_MRCA01000033.1:0-2967 GCF_001904645.1 Fischerella major NIES-592
TTAAGTATCTGACTGCAATGGTCTACATGCTGGCGAAATGTTGGTTCTACTTCGTGAAGCTGGCGTCCCATATTTACATACTGGCTACCTTGACCTGAGAACATGAATATGATCGGTTGTTCTCTATGTTCTTGGTATGCAGTTAAAACCCGTTTCTCCTCCAGTGTTTCCAAGGCGGTTACAGCATCTTCAACGTCCCGGCAAACCAAAATCCGGCGGTAGTTAAAAGCCCTACGACCAACCTGAAGAGTGTATGCTACATTGGCTAGATTTGTATCTGGATGCTGTTTTAAGTAAGTAACCAGATTCGCAGTTGCACTTTCAAGTGCCGAAGCAGTTTTGGCTGACAATAATAGCAATTGCCAAGGTCGAGATTCTTCACAATGTTTTATTTCCGGGGCTTCTTCAAGGATGATGTGGGCATTAGTTCCACCAAAGCCCAAGGAACTAACACCAGCCCGGCGTGGAGTACGGTTAGTTTTCCAATCGGTAAGTTTAGTATTGACGTAAAAAGGACTGTTGGCAAAATCTATCTGAGGATTGGGAGTCTCAAAATTTAGACTAGGGGGTATTTGTTTGTGTTTTAATGCTAAGACGGTTTTGATCAGACTTGCTATACCAGCTGCTGTATCTAAATGTCCGATATTCGGTTTTACCGAAGCGATCGCACAGAAGCCGTTTTTTTGTGTAAAGGTACGAAAAGCCTTGGTAAGCGCAGCGATTTCCACAGGATCGCCAGTAGGTGTTCCAGTTCCGTGAGTTTCTATGTATGAGATATCATCAGCTTTCACGCCAGCATTCGCTAAAGCTTCTACAATCACCTCTGCCTGACCATCTACACTCGGTGCAGTGTAGCTGACTTTTAGAGAACCGTCGTTGTTGATAGCTGAACCTTTGATGATTGCATGAATATAGTCGCCATCATTAACAGCATCTTTAAATCTTTTTAAGACGACTATTCCCAGACCACTACCGAAAATAGTACCTTGTGCCTTAGCATCAAAAGCGCGACAGTGACCATCAGGAGATAAAATTCCGTCTTCTTGATAGAGATAGCCTGACTTTTGTGGCACACTGATGGCAACTCCACCAGCCAAAGCCATATCACACTCTTCATCCAGCAAACTTTTGCAGGCTAAGTGTACAGCTACTAATGAAGTTGAGCAGTAAGTTTGGATACCTACACTTGGACCAGTAAGATTTAATTTGTATGAGATATTTGTAGTGAGAAAATCTTTATTAAGAGCATATGTATTGGAAATATTATTCAAATTAGAGTTGTTATAAATATTATTAAAAAAGTAAGTATTGGTGCTTGTACCAGCATAAACCCCTATCAAACCTTCATACTTTTCTGGGTCATACCCGGCATTTTCAAGAGCCTCCCAAGCACATTCCATAAAGAAACGGTGTTGGGGATCAATCACTTCAGCTTCCCTAGGACTAAAACCAAAGAATCTAGCATCAAAAAACTCTATATCTTCCAGTACAGGTGCTGCTTTCACATAATTTGGGTCATTTAAAACAGTATCTTCAATATTTAAAGATACCAAATCCTGCTCGGAAAAAAAAGAAATAGATTCGATTCCATTCTGAAGATTGTGCCAAAAATCATTGATATTCTTCGCACCAGGAAATCGACCAGCCATTCCTACTATAGCTATGTCTAAATCTGATGATCTTTCAAGTATTTTATAAGTACTTATCATTTTTTCTTTCAAAGTAACTAGAAATCAATCATTGTTACAACCTGGGGAGTATCCCAAATGTTTTTATTTTTAAACGCTGAGGACCGCAGAGGTTAACACAAAAGAACGCAGAGTGTTAATCAGAGCTACTTCGTTTTGTGTTTTGAAAACTTTGGGATTTTCCTAACCTGGATTTATCAGTGTAGAGCGTCAAATATCTCCTAAACCTCTTGACTTTGCGTTCTTTGCGTCCTTCGCGGTTCGTTTTTCATAATTTTCTGTAAGTCCTATTTAATATCAAAATAAAATTCCTTTTCATCCCAATCAAATTAACCTAAATAAAACTTTGCAATTTACATAAGACTAACTTTCATCTAGCATTTTTTGCATTTTCATCTGTCTTCTTCTTTGTCCTCGCAGTAATCGTTGTTTAAAATTAGTTTTTTCATCTTCTTCAGGAATCAAAATTTTTGCCATAGAACTGACAGTTGGGCATTCATAAAGCTTGGCAATAGGAACATTTAAATCAAACGACTTATTGACTTGAGAAATAACTTGAATACCTATGAGAGAATCACCGCCCAGTTCAAAGAAATTATCATAAATTCCTATGCGCTCAATCCCGATAATTTGCTGCCAAATTTCAGCAAGTTTTTGCTCAATGTCATTTCTAGGCGCAACAAAATCATTACTTAATTCGGGTCGTGGATGTGTTGCGTGTGATTTATTGATTGTCTCTAAAACTTCCGAGATGAGTATTTTTTGATCAGAATTGTGCTGCTGAAATAAATTCAGGAAGTCAGAGGGAGATACCACAACTTGAGGTATTGTACTTTCTAAAATACGTGTCAAAGCATCTATACCTTCTTGGGGCAATATTCCTTGTTTGAGATTTTCTGCACGCAATTCTTGGAGTTGTTTAGACACTGCTGTATTTACCGCCATCCCAACTTCTTGCCAAGTATCCCAGTTGATACTTGTAGTGAATGTGTGAGATTTTGTGATATTGCTGTGAGCAAAAGCGTCAAGAAAAGCATTAGCTGCACAATAATCTACTTGTCCAAATCCCCCAAGAATTGAATTAATTGACGAGGTTAAGATAAAGAAATCTAGTTGAGCATCTTTGAGGACAGCATCAAGAACCAGTGTACCCTTGACTTTAGGAGCTAATATACTTTCCGCTTCTTCCCGGGTTTTTCGCTGAATCACGCCGCCTCCCGGTACTCCAGCCGCATGGAAAACCCCATTGAGTTGACCAAAAGTGGAATGTGCAGAAGCG
>NZ_MRCA01000034.1:0-2154 GCF_001904645.1 Fischerella major NIES-592
CGCTTCTGCACATTCCACTTTTGGTCAACTCAATGGGGTTTTCCATGCGGCTGGAATCGTTGGCGGCAAGTCTTTTGCAGCCATTGACAAGATAACTAAAACAGATTGTGAGCAGCAATTTCAAGCAAAAGTATACGGACTTATAGTTTTAGAGAAAGTATTAAAAAATACACAAATTGACTTTTGTTTATTGCTGTCTTCCTTATCATCTGTTTTAGGAGGATTAGGATTTGTTGCCTACTCAGCAGCAAATAATTTCATGGACACTTTTGTACACCAACATAATCAAAACCATCCCGTTTCATGGATTAGCGTCAGCTGGGATAGTTGGCAACTTGAAACAGAAAATCAACAAAGTACATCTTTAGGCGCAAGCGTGAGTGAATTTGCGTTCAATGCCCAAGAAGGTGTAGAAGCTTTACAAAGAATTTTGAACTATAGTCAATTCAATCATGTAGTTGTCTCTACTGGAGAACTGCAAGCTAGGATTGACCAATGGATTGATCTGAAATCTTTCCCACAACAAACAAATTTATTATCACTTCATCCCAGACCAGATTTACAAAATCCCTACGTTCCTCTCACAAATGAAATTGAACAAAAAATTGCCAACATTTGGCAAGAGGTTCTGGGGATCAAAGATGTAGGTCTCTATGATAATTTCTTTGAATTAGGTGGAGATTCGCTATTAATAATTCAGGTTCGCAACAAACTTCTTAAAACATTAAATAAAAATTTATCAATTGCTGACCTATTTGAATATTCGACTATCAGTGCCTTAGCAGAATATCTCGGTGAAAAACAGGTTGAACAGCCAACATTTCAGCAAGCTGATAAACGTGCCAAGAAAAAAGAAGAGGCTATGCAAGGAAAAAGGCAATTAATGAAACAAAGGAGGAAGGCAGATGGATAATCAACAAATCCACGATTCCGTCAAAGGCATAGCCGTAATTGGTATGGTTGGCCGTTTTCCAGGAGCCAAAAGTGTTGATGAATTTTGGCAGAATCTATGCAATGGCAAAGAGTCTATTTCTTTTTGGAGTGATGAAGAATTAGAGCTTGCAGGCATAAATCCAGCATTGCTGCGTGACCCTCATTATGTCAAGGCTGATGCTCGTCTGTCAGACATTGAAATGTTTGACGCCGCTTTCTTCGATTTCTCGCCTCGAGAAGCCGAAATTATGGATCCCCAACACCGGATTTTGCTGGAGTGTGCCTGGGAAGCCTTGGAAAATGCTGGTTATGACCCTGGTGCAGACCCAGGTTTGACTGGTGTTTACCTGGGGACTAACCTGAGTATCTATATGCTGAACAAACTCAGTACCAATCCCGAACTGAGCAAATCAATCGGTTCTTCAATTTTCTTTAGTAATGTTCAAGATTTTGCAGCTACACGAATTTCATACAAATTAAACCTGAGAGGGCCAAGTATCAACATTAGCACCGCTTGTTCTACGTCATTGGTAGCTGTTCACTCAGCCTGCCAAGGATTGATGAACTATGAGTGCGATATGGCTTTGGCAGGTGGTGTTTCCATCCAGTCTCTACAAAAAGAAGGTTATTTCTATCAAGAAGGGGGAATGACTTCTCCCGATGGACATTGTCGCGCCTTTGATGCTAAAGCACAGGGAACTGTTTTCGGCGACGGGGTAGGCATTGTTGTACTCAAAAGATTAGAAGATGCTTTGGCAGATGGCGATCACATTCACGCAGTCATCAAAGGTTCAGCCATTAATAACGATGGTGCTGCTAAGGTAGGTTACACCGCTCCTAGTGTAGGTGGTCAAGCCTTAGCGATCGCTGATGCTGTTGCGATCGCTGGGTTTAATCCAGAGACAATTACCTACATCGAAACTCACGGAACTGGAACTCCTCTGGGAGATCCAATCGAAATTAGCGCCCTCAAGAAGGTGTTTGCAGCCCGCACCGGTAAGAAGGGATTTTGTGCCATTGGTTCGGTTAAAACCAATGTGGGACATTTGAATATAGCTGCTGGTGTGACTAGTTTAATCAAAACAGTCATGGCTCTCAAACACAAGATGATTCCACCCAGCTTGCATTTTGAACAACCGAATCCTGAAATAGACTTTGCCAACAGTCCCTTTTACGTCAATACTAAACTTACCGAATGGAAAACAAACGGTATACCTCGCC
>NZ_MRCA01000004.1:0-415638 GCF_001904645.1 Fischerella major NIES-592
TGCATTTACTGGAGTTCCAGTAGGTGATCCTCTTGAGGCATTTAAAGCGATCGCAGATAATTAAGGTAAGTGCGATCGCAAACTTTGCGCTTTAAACAAGACTTGGAATACAGCTAGCTGTTTTATTTGTTTTATTAGCAAGTTTGTTGCCGAATTTTCTATAATGAGTAGATAATAAAGGTCAAAACTCAAGCTTACTTGTGTGTTATCCAATTATTGTCAATACCCTTTCCAATAAAAAATATAGAGGGAGAATCCTTATTATAAATTACCTACGGGAACTTACACTCAAAGGTTTCTCAGCTTTTAGTTGAAGCCTATTTTACGTGTTGTCTGATTGATTACTTCCGAACTTGAGCGCCAAACCCAGCTGCTTTAAATTGCTTAAGCTTGAGAGGAGTGGGTTGATTTGCTGCTACGGAAATTCTTAATTCAAAATCACTGATACCTGGCGGTACTTCAGGTATGGAACCAAGGCGGGTACGATTTTGCATGACTGGATCATTATTTGCATCATAGATGCGTCCAAAAATATCTGCATCGTAAACTGTTTTATAAGTTGGATTTTCAGCTTTCCCTGTGACTAGAAAACAGTTAGCTGCCATTGTAGTACCACTAGTAACCGCTCCTTTTGCTATTTCTGGTGGACACTCTTTATAAGTTATGTCAAAGAGTCTAATTTGTGTCAGTGCTATGGCAGTAGGACTGTACACCCAGGATAACAATCCAAGCAAACAGGAAAAGAATATAAGCATGAGCGATCGCAACAGCATGACGTACACCTTGAATAGTATTGAATAATAGCCAATCTACAACCCAGCTTATCAAACTTGGTAATTGTTGATTGTTGGTTGTTGGTTGTTGGTTGTCTCCCTATCACCCTTGTCTTCTTTGTCTTCCTTATCCCTAATTCGCCATGCCTAGCACTATCTAAAATATTAAACCTCCTTAATAGAAGATACTACTAAGGAGGTCAAAAACGGCACAATAATATCACACCCTGGGGTTCCTAGAAATCATCCAGATACTGACTCAGGCGGCTAATTACAGGATCAACATCTTGAGGAGGTGTGGCAGTATAAGTAGTTGTAACAGTATGATTTACAACCTCTGATACTGCTGTCGATGGTGTCGGTGACTGTATGGCTGGTGTCTGATGAACCATAATTGCCAGCTGTGCCACTTGTTGACTGAGTTGTGTCAAGTGGCGTTCCATCATCTCCAATCGATTAGATTCTTTAGCAAAAAAACGTTCCTCAAGGTCAGCTAGTTGCCTTTGTAGTTCAGATATTTGCAGTTCTACTCCTTGTGTCGGTACTGGTTGGGGAGTAGGCGGTGGGCTTGGTCTTACTGATTCCGGCACGCACAAAGCTTGCCACAGGGCCTCTTTACAAAGGTCGCTGAAAGTCTTGTTGGGATCTTTCTCCAATTGGCTTTCAATAAGCGCTAACAAACTCTCGTCAGCCACCCCTGGGTTGAACGTAACCGATTTAACCACCTTTTTTGACCATTGGAACATTATTTTTAAGCCCTAGAAGAGCGATTGGCGGATAGTTGTGCCTCTGCATAAATGAACTGCCCTAGAGCGTTAGCTTGTCGAGATGGTGATGCTAAGTGGGCATTAATTTTTGCTTCTTTCAACAGACGTTGAACGTCTTCCCAGAAGAATTCCCCACCGCCACCAGTGAGAATCACATCAGTGACGCGCTCTGGTAGCCATGCTAACACACGACTGCAAATTTCACGCGAAAACATTTCTATCAAGTTGGGCAGAAAATCATCTAGGTTGGCGGGTTTGCCTACACCTCTGGGACGGTAGTAGCGATCGCCTTTGGGACGGTTAACAGCAGCAATTAAAGCCAAAGATTGACTATCGGCTCCTTCTATTTCAGCGGCTACTAGTTCATAAAACTTACTCATACCAAAGTCTTCACTCTTAGAAGCACCTCGGGCAAAGCGGAAGTTGTCTATCATCAAGCAATCAATGGTTTGATGTCCAATATCAACAATCGCCACTGATACTTTAGTAAAATCTGGCATTGCTGCGGTTTTCTTCGGTTGGGCTTCGCACCACAAAAGACTACCATAGCCTTCTGGCATTACCCAAACCTTAGTGATGTTTAGCGATACATCTTCACCGCGAAACTTCATTGTGTGAGGGCCACTCAATTGGCTGATTAGCTGGGCTTTTTCCTTTTCAAATTGTTCTTGAGAAAGGTAAGGCAAACCCAACACAACAGATATATCATCTTTGAGCTTGAAGTAACCAGCACAAGCCAAAGTTTTTACAAGTGCATCTTCTACTTTAGATTGACCTACACCCAAATTAGCACCAAAATCGGCAGCTAGTTGACCGACAGCATATCCACTACCTTGATACTCCAACCATAAATCCATCAAAGGATCTGTTGCACGGGCTTCAAAAACGCCTCCCCGCACTTGTTCCATCGACATTTCTTTAACGTTGGCAGAGACGAATATTACATTTGCTGGTTCGCGACTAACACAAGCTTTTGTGGAGGTTCTACCTAAGTCAACACTGAGAATCTTTTTACCAGTGCTGCTACTAGCTGTTGGTGTAGGAGTAGCATTGATCGGAGTAGATGCCGATACTCTATTCATTGGTATAGCAGCGGCATTCATCGGGGTGGCTGCGGAAGGTTGGTCTGTCATGAAAGCTCCTAGTACTTACTTACCTTGAAAAAGTTACCATGCTCATCTTACAAAAATGCGTGTATCAGAAATTATTGGTTAAGGTCAACATTTAATTGAAAACCTGCCAAGAATTACTTAATAACTTAGTGTGAGCTAATTTGCCAAGGCTATGCTGAGATAAAGTCAAATAGCAGGCCACTTGTAGCAATTTGCCATTTATAGCGCTACTTTTTACACCAAAACACTTGTTTTTGGGAATCGTGATTGGGGGCAAGTTTTTTATCTTCTCCTACGTTTGTGCGTCCGCTTTAATACCAAGACAAGAAATGCTAAAAGTATAACTGCAAGCACAATTTTTGATACAGGAGCAAGGTACTTATCCACAAGTTCATATTGACTACCCAATATATATCCTGAGTATGTTAGCAAACCTACCCAAACAGCGCTACCTACAGTTGTATAAAAAATAAAAGATGGCAAAGGCATATTACTGAGTCCTGCGGGTATGGAAATCAAAGTACGAATTCCGGGTACTAGGCGTCCAAGCAGTACAGCTTTGTTACCTTGCTTGTCAAACCAATGTTTGGACTTGGTAATATCTTTACTAGTTACGGTTATCCACTTACCATATCTATCAGCCCAAACTTTTAAGCGGTTTTCCCCGAGAAATTTACCAGGATAGTACCAGATGAGTGCGCCTAGCACGGAGCCGAACAGTCCAGCTGAAAATACACCAGCAACACTGAGCTTTGTATCTGGTAAATTCGCTGTGTATCCTGCTAAGGGCATGATCAATTCCGAAGGAATAGGGGGAAAGAGGTTTTCAAGGAACATCAATAGGGCAATTCCTATATAGCCCATAGATTCGATAGTAGTTTTGATCCACTCTGTCATTGAGTCAATTCCTAAGATTACCTGAGTTCGGGTTACATAGATTAAAGGAGAGGGAAAGAGTAATTTCTTACTTCTCCCCCTCTCCTGATGTTTCACTCTCCCATTCTGCTTAAACAGTGGGTGTCAAAGATTGCACTCTCGATTCAGATTCCCAATCCAATGGGTTCCAAACTCTTTCTTCCAAAGCCATCTGCTCAATTAGACTTGCCAATCTTAAAGCTTTAAGAGCTTGTTCGCCACCAACTGAAGGTTGATTACCACCACGCACGCAGTTGACAAAATGTTCCAACTCTGCCCCCAATTTATCAGTATTGCTAGTATAAACTTTTTCAATCACACCATCTTGTTTGTAAAGCACTTGCCGATAGTCTGTCATAGAGTTAGCTATGGTGTGACGATGAATCAAAATTTCATTCTTGAGAAAATCTGCCTCTGTATATGAAGTTTTACAATGGGCGACTATACTGCGGATTTTGCGGTGAGTGACTTTGCTGGCAGTTAAGGTGGCAACAATGCCATTAGCAAATCCTAAAGTTGCAGTCACATAATCCAAATAACCAGAGTCTAAGGTACGATTACCACTAGCCGTTAATTTCACCACTGGTGAGGCGGCTAATTCCAATAGTAAGTCAATATCATGGATCATTAAATCCAGAACAACTGAGACGTCGTTGGCACGATTTGAGTAGGGACTCATGCGATGGGCTTCTAACGCCAACACTTCCTCAGTCTTCAACACTTTGCTCAATTCCTGAAAGGCTGGACTAAAGCGTTCAATGTGACCTACTTGCAGAATACAACCAGATTCGGCTGCGGCATTGACTAGAGATTCTGCCTCAGAAATACTGGCTGCGATCGGTTTTTCTACCAAAACGTGAATTCCTGCCAAAAGGCAAGAAATTCCCACAGCGTAATGTAGGCGCGTGGGAACAGCAATGCAGACCGCTTCCACATGGGGCAGCAGATCGCAGTAATCCTCAAAAAAACGCACCTTGTATCTACTGGCGGTTTCTAAGCCTCGTTCCACGTTTATATCTGCAACACCAACCAGTTCAACGTCTTTCATGGAACTTAGGATACGGGCATGATGTTGACCCATGTTACCCACCCCGATCACGCCTATGCGGATCGGGTAGGGCTGGGTACGGTGTCCGTGTCCGTTTTGTTCTCCTGCTGACATGCTGCTATCTTGCACTCTCATTCTCTCCTCAACCACCAATTTAGAGACGCTACAATCGTTGGCTTTGATACTTGAACTGCCACTGATTAGTCGTCTAAAACCATCCAGATGGTAACATAGAGGTTCTGTTTATGAAGAATTTCAAAGTTTGTTATGAGTTCCCACCATCTGGGTCTGTTTTATATACTCAGTAGAGTTTGATGTTTGTTTTTAAACTTAGCAAACTAAGAAAATTGGTGTTATTTTTGACCCGAAAAAGCAAGTATGATAACCACATATACTTAGTTAGTTACTTAGTTGGTTAAATTTAATAAATTAATTAGCGGTATAATTATCCAATTATTCCCAGTAAAAATAAATAATTTTTTTGTGAGTTAAATTACCAACTACAGAGAAGTTTTGATTGCAAAAGGCTTTATTGGAATAGCACTGGTCTGCATTAAGATCAGCAATTATTCTTGTTTGTTAACCAGAGATGGGTTTAAGAGGGTAAAGGTGTAGGAGTGTAAGAGAAATCAATTTTATCTATGCCCCTACACTCATTCCTATACTCTCGCCTACATCCCCATACCTTATGTCTCTACATCCAAGCGTGAATATGAAAGCCGTTATTTTATTGTCTGGTGGATTAGACTCTTCTACTGTTCTCTACCAAGCACTAGCTGATGGTTGCGAGTGTTACACTATTTCTTTTGACTACCAGCAACGGCATAAACGAGAGTTGCGCTCAGCATTAGCGATCGCAAAAACAGCAGGCGTAGTCCAAAATCAAATAGTAACCTTTGACTTACGGCAGTGGGGCGGTTCGGCACTTACAGACGACACTATTGATTTACCCCAAATGCGTTCCTTGGAGGAGATGTCGCAAAATATTCCTATTACCTACGTACCAGCACGGAATACTATCTTTTTGAGCTTTGCCCTTGCCTATGCCGAAACTATTACCGCCGAATGTGTCTACATCGGTATTAACGCTCTAGATTACTCTGGGTATCCTGATTGCCGCCCTGATTATATCCAAGCAATGCAGGAAGTCTTTCGTTTAGGAACGAAACAAGGACGCGAAGGCAAGACCATTAACATTGTTGCACCTCTACTTCACCTAAAAAAAACTGAAATTATTCAATTAGGTAATAAATTGGGAGTTCCTTGGGAACTGACTTGGTCTTGCTACGCTGGTGATGATGTTGCGTGTGGTGTCTGTGATGCTTGTCAGTTGCGTCTTGCTGCTTTTGCGGAACTAGGACTTAAAGATCCACTAGCTTATTCCCAAAAATAAGGTGTAGGAGTATAGAGTCTAGAAAGAAAAAATATAATTCTTACACCCTTACTCAACTAATCTTCTTACCTGAATTTGGTGCAAACGGGGCCCTTCGAGTGACGTAACAGTTAATTCTAAATTTTGGTAACGTAAAGTTTCACCTAAGGCAGGAATTTTCTGCAATTGGTATAGCATAAAGCCTGCAAGTGTTTGGTATTCTCTTCGCAAAGGCAAATTAATATGCAAGACATCGTTCAACTCTTCTAAATTTATTTGCGCTTGTACTAAGAATGTTTGATCATCAACAAACTCAATCAGCAATTCATCTTCATTTTCCGCAACACCGATATCACCAATAATTTGGGCAATTACATCTTGAATTGTTACTAGTCCAACTGTGCCGCCAAATTCATCTACTACTATTACCATGCCCAACTTTTCTTGCTGCATCATTGGTAATAATTCACTTAAGGAAGTGTGTTCTGGTACAAATCTTACTGGGCGGATTAACGGTTGAATTGGTGTTTCTAAAACTAACTTGCCTGCAACTAGGGGTTTTGCTAAGTCGTGGAAGTAAACAATACCACGAATGTCTTCTAAAGATTCTCCGATAATTGGGAAACAAGAGTAACCAGTGGCTGCCATTTGTTCAAGAAAAGTCTGCAAGGTGGCATCTTGAGGCAGCGCTACTATATTATTGCGGGGAACCATGACTGCTTGTGCTGTTACTTCCCCAAACTCAAAAACATTTTTCAGTAGTTCTCGTTCCCCAGCTTCTAATCCAGTAGATTCACGTTCTGTAGAGATAATTAATTGTAATTCTTCAGGTGTAACAGGTGGTCTCCAACTTTGACCTGTATATTCGATGCCAAACAGTCGTAACAAATAGCGAGTTGATTGGTTAAGAATCCAAATAAAAGGATTAAAAAACCTGACAATTGCTTTAACAGAAGGACCTAAAAATCTTGCCAGCTGTTCTGAATACAGCATAGCCACTGATTTGGGGCAAAGTTCTCCTAAAACAATTTGCAAGTAAGCAATGAAAAAAAAGGCAATCGGGATTGATAAAGAATGAGCGATCGCTATATTTATTCCTCCAGGAAGAGGCCACGATTGTAGCCATGATTTGATCAGAACAACAATTGTGCTTTCTCCAATCCACCCCAGCGCCAAACTTGACAGAGTAATCCCCAACTGAGTTGTAGACAACAATCGGTCTATGCTACGCTGTAGAACTTCAACGGCTAGTGCTTGTATGTCACCAGCTTCTACTAACTGATGAATACGCGATCGCCGTACTGTTACCATCGAAAATTCTGCTGTAACAAAAAAAGCATTGATGGCAATCAGTAGCAGCACTGATAACAATCGCAGCCCCACATCAGTCCAATTCAAGCTAGGAAACCCTATCACTACCAAAGCCCGTGTAAAATGCACACCCCATTTGGTAATAGGTGATTGATAATGGGTAATTAGTTGTTTTTTTATTATTACCTATTACCTATTACCTATTACCTATTACCTTCCTACAGGAATATCCGATACTTCCAACTTTAGTTGTTGAGCTGGATAATCTGTTAGAGAAAGTGAAATGCTTTTGACATCATCAAGTAAAGCTGTAGGAATGCTAATAGTACCAGTATATGTAGGGCTGTTATTAGGCAATTCTGATGGCAAACCATCTGTACTGGCACTCAGGGTTCGTCCTTTATCATCCGAGACATCTAAAAAACTATAGAGGAAGCGTACGGAATTTTTACCTTTGTTCTGCATTTTTACCCGCAGTTGCAATGCACCGCCAGAATAGCGGGCAGACTGTACCGAAAGATTTACACCTTCACTTTCAGCAGAAACAGGAAATCCTGGTTGGGGTTTTTCTTCCACTTGTTCTTGGGGCTTTTCCTCTAACTTCTGTTTGTTGCTAACAGTCTCAGTTTCCTCTTCTTCTTCTTGTTCTGATTTAGGAGCTTTGCTTTTACCCTCTATTCTTGCCTTAACAGTTTTAAGAATTTCTTCCTCTTTTAAAAGCATTAGTCCTCCATGTTGAGAGTTACCCGTCTTAGCACTGGCAAACTTGGTGGTGGGACGAGAATCAGGTGATGTTACGCCTTTGAGTGCTTTACTACCAATGTCAAATCCTAAAAAAGCACTTACAGAACCAGCTCCCAACATCAGGGCTAACAAAGTTAAAGTTAAAACTACAGTAGAATTTAGTTTCATTGCTGATAGGCTATGGCAGAAAAATATTGGTTTGTTTTAAACTCTGATTTCTAAGAGAACTTAATTAATATTAGTCTGCACTATAGCACTATCAAATTGTGTAGTGTTAAAACCTAATAAGCAAGTTGCGATCGCACGCAATTAATAAAATTGTGCTATAATCTATCAGACAACGGCCAGGGTTGGCCGAGCGGTTGAGGCAGCGAACTCATAATTCGCCTTAGGCAGGTTCAACTCCTGCACCCTGGATTTAACCTAATGTTCAATTGATTGCCAGGATTTATCCGCTTTTTTGTACCCTGGGAAAAATAATTGGTCATTACCGAGTCTACGGACAGGGAACAGTTAACCAAGAAAAACTTCGTTCCCCGTTCCCTTTTCCCTATTCCCTTTTAATATTTAGCGAGGGGGCATTTGCTCAAACCGAAACTCAGTACCAATCTTAAGCTTGTTAGCATTCAAGCCTGGAGACATTAACAGGGAAGTGTTGTAAGGATTGGGTAAATCGGGAGTACGAAGATAAGGATCATTACTAACCTGCTGGTAGAGAACATCTTGAGAGAGAATGTGAACCAACTCACTATCCCTAGCAATTTGATTTTCCGGAAAAGTATTTTGAGAAAATGAACCAGGTCCGAAAATATCGTTTATGTCACTTTGACTAGTGATACTACCGAAGAAATTAGGAGCATGTTTAAAATAAGCCCGTTCAAAAGCTTCATTTGATGTCACATAGTCATCACTTAATGTTTGTGCCTTATCTTGGGCTAAAGCCGGAATAGTGATCGCAGTACTAAACAGCACCAACAACCCACCCAAAACTCTGAATTTTAAAGCCATTTTTATTGCTCCTCTGTGTTTGCGCGAATCTTAACTTATCCTTATTGTCAGAACTTCTAGTAGCGACTGTTAGTAGTTGTTAGTTAGTAGTTAGTCGTTAACAACCAACCACCAACTACTAACATATTTTGTGGTTATGTTTTTTACGTCTGCTTACTGAGAAGTTCAACCATTGGTTTAGCACAAATTTTATTCTTTTGTAATGACCTACCAAGCTCAAACTCCTATCCATACTCACATTTGGGCAGTTAATGCTGATCTGCCGACCCTACGTAACAAATTACTGGATTTATTTTGCCAACTCGCATATCAAGAGGGTGATTTCGTCCTCTCCTCCGGACAACCTAGCTCTTATTACATCAATGGTAAACAAGTTACACTCCATCCCCAAGGTGCTTTAGCAATCGGTCGTATTCTCTTATCGCTACTACCACCAGACACTCAAGCAGTAGCTGGTTTGACATTGGGTGCAGATCCGATCGTGAGTGCGGTGAGTGTAGTTTCTGCCTATGAACACCGCCCAATACCAGCGTTAATTATTCGCAAAGAAGCCAAAGGTCATGGAACAAAAGCGTATATAGAGGGGCCAAATTTACCAGCAGGTGCAAATGTAGTGGTTTTGGAAGATGTTGTCACTACAGGACAATCGGCCATGAAAGCAATTGAACGCCTTAGAGCAGCAGATTATACAGCTAATCAAGTAATTTCTCTAGTAGACCGCCAGCAGGGTGGAGCAGAATATTACAAATCGGTAGGCTTAAATTTTCAGGCAGTATTTACGATTGAGGATATTCAGAAAAGATATCGGGAATTGAGGAATTAGTTAGGCGATCGCAGTTAGTAAATTTTATTAAACCCAGTATTATCAATCAAATTAAGGTTTGCTGGGTAGACTAACTGCTATACAGTGATGCGATCGCAAATAACAATAAATCAGACATTGTTTACGAAAGATTCACAACAAGTTGCTCATTGTATAGCCCTCACCCTCCTAAGGTGGGGGCTATATTTCAGAGACTAACCCTGTGCTACAACTTCTTTATCCTTGGCCAAAAACTTCTCCAGTTCTGTTAATGCATCTGCATCTACCTTTGTCTGCATTGGACAGAATTTGGGTCCACACATAGAGCAAAACTCAGCAGTTTTATAAATATCTGCTGGCAAAGTTTCATCATGGTATTCCCTGGCTCTATCAGGGTCGAGTGCTAATTCAAACTGGCGATTCCAGTCAAAGTTATAACGAGCCCGGGAGAGTTCATCGTCTCTGTCTCTGGCGCCAGGGCGATGCCTAGCGATATCTGCTGCATGGGCTGCAATCTTGTAAGCAATCAATCCGTTCCGTACATCTTCAGAATTTGGCAGACCCAAATGTTCTTTAGGTGTAACATAACACAACATTGCAGTACCGTACCAACCAGCCATTGCTGCACCAATAGCAGAAGTGATGTGGTCGTAACCAGGAGCAATGTCTGTTACCAACGGCCCTAGCACATAGAAAGGTGCTTCTGAACACTCTTCCATCTGCTTTTTAACATTAAACTCTATTTGATCCATCGGCACGTGTCCAGGGCCTTCAACCATCACCTGTACATCGTGTTCCCAAGCTTTACGAGTCAATTGCCCAAGGGTCTTCAGTTCTGCTAATTGGGCTTCATCAGAAGCATCATGAGTACAACCAGGACGAAGTGAGTCACCTAAGCTAAATGAGACATCATATTTCTTAAAAATCTCAATGATATCTCGAAAGTGGGTGTAAAGTGGGTTTTGTTTGTGATGGTTCAGCATCCATTTTGCCAAAATGCCACCACCACGAGAGACAATGCCAGTCAGTCGGTTTCTGACCAAAGGCAAGTGTTCAATTAAAATCCCAGCGTGGATAGTCATGTAATCTACCCCTTGCTGGGCGTGTTTCTCAATTACATGCAGAAAATCGTCAGCAGTAAGATTTTCAATCCTGCCATGTACGCTTTCTAAAGCTTGATAAACTGGCACTGTGCCAATGGGAACGGGTGAAGCTTGAATAATGGCGGTGCGAATTTCATCCAAGTTACCACCGCCAGTAGATAAATCCATGACGGTATCAGCCCCATATTTTACCGCCAGTTTTAGTTTTGCCAGTTCTTCGTTGATATCAGAAGAGTTAGGGGAAGCACCAATGTTAGCATTCACTTTACACTTAGATGCAATGCCAATACACATTGGCTCTAAGTTAGTGTGATTGATATTTGCAGGAATAATCATCCGTCCCCGCGCTACCTCATCTCTGATTAGCTCAACAGGGAGGTTTTCCCGCCTAGCGACGTAGTGCATTTCTTCAGTGATCACACCCTGACGAGCATAGTGCATTTGACTCACATTGCTCTCGCCTCTTCGCTTGGCGACCCATTCTGTCCGCATATTTGCTTTCCTCAATAAACAGCTTCCCTGCGCCGGTATTACCCGGATTCAGGTGCAAAGGGTATAATCTCAGCCTGGATACAGGCACCCCTAGCATGAGAGCTAATTTTAGCATTTTGTATAGTGGCTAAGAAGAGGAATTAACATATTTATGACTAACTTCATAACACTAAGTTTTTGTCAATAACCTCATAGGATTATATCTATTAAATAGATATATTTATTACTTTTGCAAGGATGCCTATATTGCCATCTACCAATTTCAGTATTTTGTTGAAATTTTGTTAGATAAGTTACACGTGTGTTAACTAGTGCTCCTATACGAAAATTAATAATTACTAAGTTTACTGATTTATATCCTCGTAAATAAATGGTTCTTTTTTTTACGCTGCACTTTACTAGTAACTTGCTCTACTGGTTGTTAATCAAACTAAACGTCTATTTGTAAAAATATTACACAATGTCATCAAATATTAACATACCATAAAATTACTTAACAAAAAAGTTATTTTGTTTACTTGATTTCTACAGATTTTTATACTCATAAATTTTAATTTAACCCATAACTAGCATGAAAAATACCAACCACAAAATATACTTTTATTAGCAAGTAATAAGCATCTTAATAAAGATCAAATGTGATATTAATAACATTGTATCTTTTTGTTTTAATTAAGATTAATAATTCTAGGTAATTACGGATAGCTTTTTAATAAAAAATTAAACATTATAATATTTATCAATGGTTTTAAGACAAAAATATAGTAAAACAATGCAGGCAGTGTAGGCAATTTTTCCAAAAATTGATTTTAATACTGTTTAGTTGTTTATATAGCTAACATAATGTCTAAAACCTGGTCTTTCCGAAAATAAGGATGTAAATAAGTTCATCCCTATTTATTGGTTGGTTTATCTTTTTTATGTCTAAAAATATAATCATCGACCCCAGATAAAGCTTAGTTATACTATCAGCTTTATTTCAGCTTTATTTAGATTGCGTATCGTAATAAAGAGTACACTATGTGGATTTATACTGCAACTAAATAATCATCTAATTTAACTTAGAGATATGTGTGCAAATGCCTTCAAAAACATATAGTGCAGCTGATTGCAGATACAGTTGTCCTTTGTAACGCTAAGGATGAGTTTTGAGTCATCGCTAAAGGCTTCAACTTATTATCTTTTAAATCAAATAAGTTTGCTACAGATATTTAGTCACAAAGTAAATCCTACCAATATCAATATTTTCTTTAATTCGATACGAATTTTGACTTATGGGGTTAAGTTGATTTGCTGTTTACTTGAATTGTAAAGCTTCTATGAATGAATTTACCTTACCTGAATTATACTGCCCGTTTCCATATCAAATTAACAAGTATGCCGACGTTTTAGAAAAACATGCTCTTGAATGGGTGCTTAAATACAACCTTTTAATTGATCAATCATATTACCAGTATTTCTGTAAGTCAAAAATTTTTTTACTAATAGCAGGTTCATATCCTTACTGTGACTTAGAAGAACTTAAGGTGGCTAATGACTGGTTAACTTGGATGATATTTTTGGATGATTATTATGATACTTCGCATTTTAAAAATAAACCCGAATTAATCACAAAATTACATAATAGATTTTTTGAAATCTTAAGTGGTGCAGAAATTACAAATCAAGATACACCCCATAGTCGTGCTTTAAATAACTTACGACATCGGACACTTCAAATCGGAAATCCTAGATGGTTCCATTTCTTTGTTTGCGCCCTTAGTGAATTTCTAGATGGGTGTGTTCAAGAAGCTCACAATCGCGCCAATGGCATTTTACCGGATATTGAAACCTATATTATTCTACGTAGGTTAACTGGAGGAATGGGGCCTTTATTTGAATTAATAGAATTTTGTAATCATTTGGAGATTCCCTATTTTTTATTGCGAGAAAACATCATTTTGAAAAAATTAAAAATGATGTCAAACAATATTATTTGCTGGTGCAACGATGTCTACTCTATACCCAAAGAGCTTAGAATTGGCGATCCGCACAATTTAGTACTGTTACTCAAGAATCACAAGAAAATTTCTCTGAAACATGCAATTACACAGGTTTCAGAAATGCACGATCAAGAAGTACAAAGGATAATAGAGCTAGAATCAACTCTTCCATGTTTTGGACAAGAGTTAGATGCTGAATTAGCTAAATATATATCAGGAATTCATGCCTGGATAGCTAGTCATTTTCACTGGTATTCCCATTCTGGTCGCTATGAAGTTACAGAAAAGCTAGCACTAGAAGAAGATGTGAAACTGGTTAATGCTTAAAGAATAACAGTCTACTTCTAAGCAACAATTACTCTAGATATCATGCTGATGCATGAGTAATTGTATAATTTATTTATGGATAAAAACTTATATGCAATTACCCAATCGTCTTGCAATTCCCTCTTTTCTTCAAAAACTCCATTGGGCTATTGATCCTGTGACATATTTTGAGAGAGCAGCTGAGCAATATTCTGATATTTTCACTGCTCAAATAGTTGGTTTTGGAGACACTGTAGTATTCATCACTCATCCTCAAGCAATACAAGAAATTTTTACGAATGATAGAAAGAAGTTTACTGCTGCTGGTAAATTAAACAGGCTCATGCAACCTTTGCTGGGGGAGAAATCATTATTGTCGCTAGACGGCGATAGACACAAACGTCGGCGACAACTCTTAATGCCCTCTTTTCATGGAGAGCGGATACGAGCCTATGGTCAGCTAATCTGTAATATAACCGAACAAATATTGAGTGAAGTACCACAAAATCAGCCATTCTTGGCTCACACTGTAATGCAGAAGATTTCCCTACAAGTCATCTTAAAGGTTGTTTTTGGCTTGAATGAGGGAGAGCGTTGCCAAAAAATCCAATATCTGATGCCATTACTTTTAGATATTTTTCGATCCCCTTTAACGTCTAGCTTCTTCCTTTTTTCTTTCCTACAAAAAGATATAGGAGCTTGGAGTCCATGGGGAAAATTTCTGTGCCAACGACAACAATTGGATGAATTGATATATGCTGAAATAGCTGAACGTCGTAACCAGCAAGATCCTGAACGCATCGATATACTCTCATTGTTAATGTCTGCCTGTGATGAAAACGGCCAATCGATGACCGATCAGGAGCTGCGTGATGAGTTAATGACTCTGGTATTTGCTGGACATGAAACAACAGCAACATCAATGGCTTGGGGGTTGTATTGGATTCATCACTTACCGGAAGTTCATGAGAAACTCAAAAAAGAACTTGATACTCTTGAAAATTCTCCAGACCCTATGAGAATTTTCCATCTTCCTTACTTGAGTGCTATTTGTAACGAAACCTTGCGAATTACTCCCGCTGTACCATTTACACCACCCAGAATGGTACGTGACACAGTGGAATTACTTGGACATCAATTAGAGCCTGGGACTGTAGTAATTCCTTCGATTTATTTAACTCATCGACGTGAGGATATATACCCACAACCTCAACAATTTAAGCCAGAGCGTTTTCTTGAACGGCAATTTTCCCCCTATGAATTTATACCATTCGGTGGTGGTGCCCGTAGCTGTATTGGTCAGGCTTTGGCAATGTTTCAAATGAAGCTAGTATTGACAACAATTTTGTCGCACTATCAACTTGCATTAGTGGAAAAGCAACCTGAGAGACTTCAGCGTCGAGGTGTTGTGCTTGGACCTGGTAATGGAGTCAAGATGGTAATTACAAAAAGGCGTAAGCAGCAAGAGCCTGAATTTGACTACACTTATAATGCTGTTTGATACTTATTCACTGTTGTATTGGAATCTCTATCACAAATTCAGTCCCTTGTCCTGGTTTAGAATCGCAGATTAGCTTACCCTTATGTTTGTCTACAACAATTTGATAGCTAATCGATAATCCTAAACCTGTCCCGCTTCCAACTGGTTTTGTAGTAAAAAATGGGTCAAAGATTTTTTGTTGTATTTCAGTGTTGATACCAGGGCCATTATCGGCAATACAAATTTTGACAGTATTTTTATTTGCTAACTCAGTAATAATCCGAATTTTAGGGGCTGGGGACTGGTGGTTATTTCTATTTCCTTCGTCGAGCGCATCGATCGCATTAGACAAAATATTCATAAACACCTGATTTAACTGACCAGCATAACAAGTCAACTCTGGCAATTCTCCATATTCTTTGATGACTTGTATCTCAGGACGATCATTATTTGCTTTCAGCTTGTGTTGTAAGATCATCAAAGTATTGTCGATGCCTTCATGAATATCTACATGCTTCATGTCAGCTTCATCTAAGCGGGAGAAGTTGCGTAAACCCAAAACAATATTGCGGATACGCGACGTTCCTACATTCATAGAATCCAAAACTTTAGGTAGGTCTTGCACTAAGAAATCTAGATCTATTTCTTCAGACTTCTCTGCAACTTGAGCAGAGGGATTGGGTAATTCATGTTGATAAATAGCAATCAACTCTAATAAATCTTGCACATATTCTTGTGCATGAGTAATGTTCCCATGAATAAAGTTGATGGGGTTATTGATTTCATGGGCAATTCCGGCTACCATTTGCCCTAAACTAGACATTTTTTCACTTTGAATCAGTTGCGTTTGGGCGTTTTGCAAATTCACTATTGCTTGTTTTAAGCGCTGATTATTCTCGTTAAGTTCCTGTGTTCTGCGTTCGACTTTCTCTTCTAAAGTATGACTATATTCCTCCAAGCGTTCTTTCGCTTGTGCCAAATATTTGTAGAGGATAGCATTCTCAAGAGAGATTGCTGCTTGGGTCGTAATTACTTGCAGAAGTTCTAGGCGATCGCGTGTAAACGCTCCTGTTGTCAGATTATTTTCTAGATACAATATACCAAGGAGTTTCCCCTGATTAATAATCGGAATACATAACAGACTTTTGGGTCGCTCACGCAGGATATAGCGATCATTGGCGATAAAATCTTCTAATTTGGCATCATCAACAACAAATATTTCTTTCGTACGTTTGACATAATTAATCAAATTAACTGGCAAATCATAGCTACAAGAAAGGCTAATGTTAGGGAATTCTGTGTAAGTAGATGCTAAATTAGAGTTGGAACTCATAGCAGTAACAGTTAAGTCCAAATCATCACCTGAACTCAGCATTAAAGCGCATTTGGAGGCTCCTGCATTTTCCATGACTACTTTCATTAAAGTAGATAATAACTGCTCCAGTTCAATTTCTCTAGACAGTGCTTGTGAGGCTCTAATTACAGTAGTTAAATCTAAATAATTAGATACACTTGCGCAAGAGCTAATGAAAGTTTGGTGACTGTTTTGTGTAGATAAAGTGGCGTGATGAGAAAGAGTAAATTTTTCACTGGTATATGTACTTAGTTTACCTTGCTGGAGAATAGGAGCAAGTAATTGGGGATAGCGTTTTGCCAAATCGTCAACTTTGGCTTTTGCTCCCCAGCGCAAATAACAATAATATGCATCAGTAAGATAGCTTTTGGCTATCTTATGTTTGCCCCATTCTAAATAAAATCTAGCGGCAAGTTCATTAGCGAGAGCTTCTTCATTTATATATTCGTATTCTTTGGCAAGAGCAATGGCACGATCATAAGAGTCAATCGCTTCCAAATATTGACCTAAAACTCGATACCTTTCTGCTTCTACTAAATAATATTTGTGCAGATAATTCATTGGAGCATGATGCCCCCATTTCTGCATTTTGTTCTGATTAGCTTGTATTCTATCAAGGATGGAATGTTGTTCAGAAATGGGTACTTGTGAATATACTGCTAGTCGCACCAATGAATCATAAAAATGAAAAAGAGGAAAAACTAACTGTCCTATTCCACCCTGTAAATATTTTTCCGCCATGTTAGCATTTTCTATACCTTGATGAAATTCTTGAAATAAATAACAAAGATATAGTTTATTGAAAAATAGAAACAAAAGTCCCATGACATCATTATTTTGCAGGTGAATAGGTAACATATTTTCCTCATCATATGATTCACCGCTTAAATGATAGTTATTCTCCCCACTTTCTAATACATTCAAAACACTCTGGTGATAAATTTCATTCCAATGAAATACTATTTTTTGGTTGATTTCAGCTATAGCCTTGCTGTAGTTTGCGATCTCCTGTTTTAGCTCTGTCAGTTCTTTACCTATAAAATATGAATAGTAGCAATAAGCATTTAAAGCATAAGCACTGTATTCTAAATCTCCAGTTTCTAGTCCAGCAAAGTAAGCTTCCAGTATAGATTTTAATATTTTGCTAGCATGTTCTTTCCAATGCCTGATAATGATATTAAATGACCCTATAGTCTTGGCTTTGACTTCTTTAGCATTGAACTTAGTCAGCAAATTTGTACCTAATTTACCAAACTGATAGCCAGATTCAATATCTCCTATTACCCCACACAAAAATAAACCGTAATTAACGTATACACACGCAGAAAATAAGGTATTGCCGTATTTCAGAGATAAATGAATTTGTCGAAAGCAAATTAGTGGATATAATTCAGGAGCAGATAGATAGGCGTAGCTACTTACAGTTGATAAAATGCGCATAACTGCTAATGGTTTATCTTCCTTCATTTCTGGAAGGTCAACTAAGTCCTCAATGGGTCTCCCATTTAAATTTGAAGTTATTTCTGCCATTGCTAGCTGTATATCAGATTGGGTAGGATTCTCAGGAAATTCTACTCCTAGCTGTTTGAGAACTATAAGCGCAGTTTTGACTGCTTTTAGTGCTTGGTTCTGTGCTCCATAAGCTTTAATCATTACTTCATAAACTTTTACTTTTTCTAGTAATGTTTTAGCTTTTGCTAAAACTATCTGGACAAGTTGTTCTGTCTGCTCAAAATCACCAAGTAGGTATGCTACCTCCGCTGCTGTTTCATACAAAGATAGGGTCAGCTCATATTTTCTCTCCCAGCTATCATCTTTTAAGAGTTCGATACCAGTAGTTAAATACTTCATTGCTGTTGCATAAGCGGTTGATGCTAAAGCTCTACATCCAGCGATGAAATTCATATTAGCGAGCTTGTCAATTTCTACTGGATTAGTAATTAAATCTAATGCAATATTGAACTGATTGACGAGAGAAAATATATTTTCTTCCCAATTTTGAATTGGGATTTTTTTCAATAACTGCTTGCCTATTTTGAGATGAATTGATTTTTTGTTATCTTCAGGAATTAATGAATAAGCAGCTTGTTGGACTCGATCATGGACAAATTTATATTTTGGTAATTGATTATTGGTAATTGGTAATTCAATCGATTGCTTATCATTACATCTGATCAACGTCTGATTACTTTCTCGAATAAATAACTTGTAATCATCAGTTTCAGGTATAACTAATCCTTCGTGTAAGGCTGTCCACAAATCTGAAGCTGTATCTATCGCATTCTTTTCATAAACAATTGATAGTGTTTTGAGATCAAATTGATTTCCAATACATGCTGCTAATTTCAGGACTTCTTGTGTATGTTTCGGCAACTTTTCTAGTTGCATAGCCATAAACTTGACAATGTCGTCTGTAAGGGACAACGTCATAATTTCTGACAGATTATATTGCCAATAACCAACATCAAAATGAAATTTAATTAATTGCTCTGCGTGCAGAGACTTAAGAAACTGATTAGTAAAAAATGGATTGCCTTTTGTTTTGGCAAACACCATTTGAGTTAGAGGAATAGCAAGCGCTTCCGAGCAATGAAGAGTGTCAGCAATCAAGCGATTTAAATCACTTTGATTTAATGATTTTAGTGTAATGATATTAATAAATCCTCTATTTTTCTCGATTTCATTGATTGTTAAATAGAGTGGATGTGTTCTAGAAACTTCATTATCTCTATATGCACCTATTAGTAATATACTTCCTTGATTACTACCTATTTCTTCTGCTTCATACTCTCGTTTGTCTTCTGATTTAGTAGAATACAAGAGAGGAGACTGCCTGGAAGTTGCGAGTAATTGAATGAATTTTAGAGAAGCAGTATCTGCCCATTGTAAATCATCCAAAAATATTACCAAAGGATGTTCTTTACTAGTAAAAATCTGGATAAGTCTTTGAAATAATAAATTAAATCTATTTTCGGCTGCATTGCCAGACAGTTCATCAACAGGAGGTTGCTTACCAATTATTTTTTCCAGTTGAGGAATGACATTAATAATGACTTGAGCTTGCTCGCCCAAAGCCGCCAAAATTTTGGCTTTCCATAGTTGAATTTCAGCATTAGATTCTAATAATAATTGCCTGATTAGATCGCGAAAAGCTTCCACCCAACCAGCAAAAGGAATATCGCGTTGAAATTGGTCAAATTTTCCTCTAATGAAGTAGCTGTGGTGACGGGCGATGGGTTTGTGAACTTCATTAACTACAGCAGTTTTCCCGACACCAGGATCACCAACAACCAATATAATTTCGATTTCCCTTAATTCATTTGTAAGGGGATTAGCAAGACGTTCAAAAGCAGTGAGTAAAGTTTCTACTTCCCGTTGACGACCATAGAGTTTTTCGGGAATAAGAAAACGGTCTGAGATATCGCGAGTTGCTAACTCAAATGTATCGATCTTGCCAGTCTCTTGTAACTGTTGTTTGCATATCTCTAAGTCGTGCTTTAAACCCAAAGCACTCTGATAGCGATCTTCAGCATTTTTTGCCATTAGCTTGCTGATGATATCAGACAAGATTGGTGGAATTCTAGAATTAATTTGGCTAGCTTTTGGCGCTTCTTTGGCAATGTGAGAGTAGACTAACTCCATTGAATCAGCAGCAGTGAAGGGTAAATGTCCTGTGAGGAGTTCAAAGAAGGTGACGCCAAGGGAATAAAAGTCAGTGCGGTAGTCAATTCCGCGATTCATTCGTCCAGTTTGTTCTGGAGAAATATAGGATAATGTACCTTCTAAAACATTGGGATTGGTCAGACATTGAACTTCTCTTGGCAAAATAGAAGCAATACTGAAGTCAATAATTTTGATCTCTTTTGTAGTAGGGTTGATCAAAATATTGGCGGGTTTGATATCTTTATGAATGACACGTTGACGATGCAGTTGGTCAAGGATGGAAGTAATTTGAATGCTAATATCAAGAAAATCACTAATAGATAATTCAAATTTATTTATATCCCCAAAACCAGAGTGTTCGCTACTTTTTTTATCTAGCCATTGTTGAAGTGAAATGCCACCAAAGTCTTCCATGACTATGGCATAACCATTGCGATAATTTTCTAAATTATAAGTTTTAATTATACCTGGAAAATCAAGTTTTTTGCTAATTGTATACTGATTGCGAAATTGGGCCAGTTCATTGAGGCTAGGGTATTCATTCCGCATCAATTTGATGATTACAGGTTGTTGGTCTTGCTCTCTAATACCCCGATAAACACTAGTTCTACTACCCAAGTAAATTTGCTCAGTAATGTGATAGCCAGGAAAGGGAATAATTTTATCTATTGGTAATAACATTCTTTTAGCCAAGTCTAATTATGGTGTTTATAAATTTAGTATTCCCACTGGTTGATTACTGATATCATCTAATTTCAGAGAATTATGTATATTTTGTATAATATAAATAGCGGTTTGCAGTTGGGTGCGGTACAGGAAAAAACGAACACGGATGAACACAGATGCACACTGATAAAGCTGTACTTCATCCAAACGATAAGCGCTATAAGTAAACTCATAAATAGACTATATAAAGAAGTGATATAAATTAATAATTGTTCAAACAAAAAAGCCTGCTTCAGCAGGCTAGTAGCTCTAGTTGTGAGCATAAAATTTGAATTGAGACTACTTGATTTTCTGTTTTATAAAGGTTACAATCTGAGCTAATTGTTTCTTCAAAGCGTCTATTTCCGTTTGCATTTTGACTATTTTTTCATTCAATGCTTGAATCTCATTAGCCGAGGAAGTAATGGCTGCATCAGGAGTTGGTGTAGCATTGTTCTCAGTAGTAGATGCGGCTACTGGTGCAGGTTCTTGGCGTGGCTGTTTAGCTTTTGTCATGGCTGACTTAATTGCGCCAATGAGTTGCTTTTGATCAAAAGGCTTACCAAGAAATTCAAAATTTTCAAAAGGTTCTGAAATTTTCTCTGTAACCTCTTCCTTGCGACCAGACATGATAACTAGGGGAATTTTCCTGAGTTCTGGTTGGGATTGAATCTGCTGAAATACTTCCCAGCCGCTCATTTTTGGCAACAGGAAATCCAACATTATTAGGCTGAATTTTTCCTGACGGATTAGATTAAGTCCTTCTACGCCGTCTTTTGCTTCCAATACATCAAAGTTGCCCGGAGGCAACATTTCTCGTACTTTTACCCGGACAACTGTAGTGTCATCGATAACTAGAACTTTGTTACTTGCCACGACTGTTTGCTCTAACAGAAACTTTAGGTTTTGATACGGTTTTTACTGCCTTACGGCTCTTGAATTCTCCCACTATACTCAATATTTATCTTGATTGGGGGATAGTATTTTCCTGGAGAAACTTTGATGTATGAAAGTGTTTTAACTAACTTCGGCTTTGATTGACTGTAATTTATGTCATGGTGATAAAGAAGGATGAAGGATAAAGGATGAAGGCTGAAAGAAACAATAAGTCTGAAATTGCTGCCATGCCAACATGGTTGCGTCGCCCTATTGGCAAAGCTAGTGAACTCTCGACGGTACAACGTATTATCAAGCAGCGCCAGATTCACACGATTTGTGAAGAAGGACGTTGTCCGAATCGAGGAGAGTGTTACGCTCAAAAAACCGCGACTTTTTTACTCATGGGACCGACTTGCACTAGATCTTGTGCTTTTTGTCAAGTAGATAAAGGACATGCACCTATGCCTTTAGACCCAGAAGAACCTAAAAAGGTGGCAGAAGCTGTACAAATTTTGGGATTACGTTATGTGGTGCTGACTTCTGTAGCCCGTGATGATTTATCCGATCAGGGTGCTGGTTGGTTTGTGAAGACAATAGAGGCGATTCGGCAACTGAACCCAGAGACTGAAATTGAGGTGTTAACTCCAGATTTTTACGGTGAACGGCAACGTATAGCTGCGATCACTAACGCCAAACCAGCTTGTTATAACCATAATATCGAGACAGTAAGACGTTTAACCGGGCCTGTACGCCGAGGTGCAAAGTATGATCGCTCGCTTTTAGTTTTACAAATTGTTAAAGAAATCGATCCCACCATCCCCACTAAATCTGGTTTGATGTTGGGACATGGAGAAACTGTGGAAGAAGTCATCGAAACTATGGCAGATCTCCGTAAAGTCAAATGCGATCGCCTGACAATTGGTCAGTATATGCGTCCTTCATTAGAACATTTACCAGTGCAAAAATACTGGACACCATCAGAATTCGATAAATTGGGTGCGATCGCCAAAGAAATGGGCTTTAGCCACGTCCGTTCCGGTCCTCTAGTTCGCAGTTCCTATCATGCTGGAGAGGAAGGGTAGGGAGAGTGCGAGGGTTATGAGGGGATAGTTTTCCCCTTTCACTGACCCACCAACTTCAGCCACGGTTTAAGATTTGCTGGTAATTCTGAAACAAGACTTAACGGCAGTTGTGATGTAGAGAGAGATTGAGCGTAAGCTGGTGTCAGAAATGGTTGATAGGTTTTGGCTTCTGGTGTCTGTTGTTTGACAAACGCCAAACTCACACCTTGCAGCAACTGACGTAAGGCTTTGGTTTCTTCACCCCGCCGTTCTCTGACAATAGTAGTAGCATCACTAGCCTGATATGTAGGATCGCTAATACTTAAGTGCGTACCACCAACAGCACTAAGTAAATATTTTTCGCCTCCTAATTGGCTAAAGGGTGTGATTTGATGCTTGAGTGCGGGAGTGAGAGCATCTTCGGTTCCAGTTAAAATTAGAACTGGTTGTTTGACTGGAGCTAGCCCGTTTTTACCAAAGAGATTACCAACCAGAGGATTAAGAGCGATCGCACTTTTTACCCTTTCATCTTTAAGCCGCAGTTTTTGTTCTGGTAGAGAAGCGGCTGCACACTGCAACCAGTCACCAGGAGCTTGGCCAAAACTTAAAGAATCTTTGCAGAATTGCCGCAATTGTGGCAAATCAACCTCTGCTCCTAGCAAAGCTAAGGCAGTATAACCGCCTAAAGAGTGACCGATGACAGTAACTTTATCTGTATTGAATTTTCCTTGCAGTTGTCCCGGTTGGTTATCCAGTTTCGCCAGTTCATTGAGTGTGAAGCTAATATCTTTGGGTCTGTCAATAAATTCAGTCTCTGGTAGTAACTTCTGAAGATTGGGTTGATTTGAGTTTCTACTAATAGCTGTGACGTTGCTACCTGGATGTTCAATTGCCGCGACCGTAATACCGTAAGAAGCAAGATGACGCGCCAAATACCTCAAAAATCTACGATTTGCCCCAAATCCGTGAGAAATTACAACCATGGGATTTTGGCGATCGCCATTACTCCAATAAATATCTACGGGTATAGTACGATTCCGTTGTCGGTCTTGCAGGATGAATGTTTGTTGCTGGACTGTTTGTTTCCCAGGAGCAGCAGGACTGAAGTTTGTTTTTAGCAGTGTGCTATTTTTAGCACTTAATTCACGTGATAATACTGCCCCAAAAATTTGGCTTTGCCAGTAGCTGGGGTTTAATTCCAGTGCCACAGAGATTGCCTGAGATGCGTCTACTGTTACATTTTCTTGGGGGTAGGCTCGTAAAAAACCCAGCGCACTCAGACCATTGACTTGCCGTAGTGCTAAATTGAGGGTTGCTTGCAGACTTTCGGCGCTACTACCTGGTATTACAGCCGTCAACGATGAGATAAATTGTTTGCCTACTGGGTTTTGTTTTAATTCTGCAACGAATTTGTCAGCAACAGCTGGATCTATTTCCAGACGCTTTGTGAGTAATTCTCTAATTTGAGGTGTCAGTATAGATGAAAATAGTTGCAGATTTTCTGGTAAATCTCCGGTTTTGGCAAATTTTTCTAAATCCGCGATCGCTACTGACTGTTGAAATGGCCCTAAGCGAATAGTAACTGTTTCTGCCCCTAGAGTTGCAGGCATGGCTGCACCCCAACTTAAAGCTAAAGTCAGGCTACACAGTAATGACTGTCTCCAGGATACATAACGTCGCTGTCTGCTAAGCTCAAATCGCATACTAGTCACTAGTTATTGGTAACTCATATGACTTAATGACATTATCAGTCTACAAACAGTTTCGTATCAGCCAACAGTTATCAGTTATAGGGGTATGGTAAGCAAATGTGATCTGCTAGCAAAACTTTTCAGAATATTGATATGGGATTTAGACCCAGGAATAAAACTGATAACTGTTTACTGATAACTGTTTACTGTTAAAACCCGGTGAGTACAGATCTAATAATACCTAAGACAGTACCTATTGGATTAAAGATAGCGCCTATAGAATCACCAGTTAGAGCTGCATTAGAACGGTTAACAACTATAACGTCATTATTGCGAAGTATGGGGTTGGTTTTCTCGTTAATTCCTGCGGAGAAATTAATTTTCACTCTACGCTTGGTGACAGAACCATCGGGATTGAGACGAATCAAGTCAACGGTGGAACTTCTGGCTCTAGCATCATTAAATCCACCTGCTGCCAGCACAGCTTGATTCAATGTACTATTGGGCAGAATTTCAACTCTTCCTGGATTTTTGACTTCCCCTACCACACCAACTTGAATGCGTGACGGAGACAGAGTAGTGTTTGCTAGTTGCGTAGCTTCTGCTGGATTGACTTCTGTAGCAGTGGGGATAACAATAGTATCACCATCTTGGACAACGATGTCTTGATTAATATCACCACTTTGCAGTAATTGCCAGAAATTGACCCTAATTTGTTGCTCTGTGCCAGTTCTTGTGGGTCGGCGAATAACTATATCGCGAATATTAGCTTGTGGTGTGATCCCGCCAGCAAGTTGAATTGCTCGTGATACAGTAGGTTGACCAGAAATAGCTGGCGCATTAGTTCCTATTGTAGTTCCAGTACCTGCACCCTCTGCTTGTCCTTGAGTGACAAGGTATGTACCTGGACGGTTAACTTCACCAGTCACTACTACTGAACGAGGTTGGGTGATATCAGCAGCAAAGCTAGCGGCAGATAAGTTGCGTGCATCTGCCAAATTCAAGCTAGTTGCTGTTGGTACAAAAATAGTATCGCCATCCCGCAGAGTAACATCTTGTGGTAAAGTGCCTGTTTGGATGTATTTCTTTAAATCGAGGGTAATGACTTGTTCTGGACCGTATCCCAACCTGCGCCGTAGTTGTACTTGGGTGATGTCTGCGGCTTGTGTTACCCCTTGAGCCGTTGTCAGTGCCGACATCACGGTTGGATATTGCACACCAGGATCTTGACCTGCACCTCCTGATAAGCTGAGACTATAAGCTCCTGGTCGTGATACCTCTCCAGCTACGGTCACATTAATGGGGCGAGGCGATAACAAATTCACTGAAATGATGGGACGCTTCAAATAAGTTCTGTAAGCACACTCAATCACGTTAGCAGCTTGCTCTGTTGAAAGACCTTGAACAGGGACAGTGCCAATAAGAGCTAAATTGATTGCTCCACCAGGAGGAA
The DNA here is from genome assembly GCF_001904645.1 of Fischerella major NIES-592. Taxonomy (NCBI): domain Bacteria; kingdom Bacillati; phylum Cyanobacteriota; class Cyanophyceae; order Nostocales; family Hapalosiphonaceae; genus Fischerella; species Fischerella major. Next base: position 26,022 of record NZ_MRCA01000004.1, read on the forward strand.
TGGTGTATTCCCCAGTATATTCTTCAACTTCAAAGACATTGACACGGATGCGATCGCCACCACCTAATGTATAACCTGTATACGAAGCTTGTGTATTTCTACTGTCAGCCAATTCTTGGTCTAAGCACTGTTTCACAGTGGGTGTCTGTGTTTGAGCCATGACCGCAGGTAAGAAGTTTGTCAACGCTAGGGTGAAAAACAGCAACCCTGCCACTGGTTGACTAAAAAGTTTCCACAAACTTGTGTTAAGCATATTTACCTGAAATACCATGAGTAAAGCACTGTCTTATCAGTTTATCGTTGACTATACTTAAATATTCGGGTTCCCTAATAATATTATTTTCTGAAAAAACCGTATTCTTCAGAAAAGAGATTGTATGTGCAATTTGAATTTTTAATGAAGCTAATTTCAAGCGGCTTTTAAAAATACTCCAGAATTATACAAATAATTGTGGCAATAATTACAATGTATTTAGTTGGTGGTTGGTTGTTATTAGTTTATTTCTGAATATAGTGATTAATCACTAATGACCAATGACCAATAAAAATCCTCTTATTGTTTATACTTTTGAATCTGTTGCATAAAAAACTCTTCTAAAGATAAGCGTGACAAATTCATACTAATTATTTGCCCACCCATGAGATTCAGACTTGCAAAAAAATCATAGGTGTCACCTTGCAAGTCACCTTGCCAATAACCATCAGGTACAAATTCTAGATTAGGAACCCATTTTTGCAAAATTTCCCAATCGCCACCTTGACCTTTGACATGATATGTGTCGTATGTTCCCAAGAGTTCATTAAGAGAACCAGAACAAATTAATTCACCTTGAGCAAGAATAGCAATGCGATCGCAAATTTGTTCTACTTCACTTAAAATATGACTATTGAAAAAAATTGTTTTGCCTGCGGCTTTCAGTGATAGGATTATTTCCCGCATCTGTAACCGTCCTACCGGATCTAACCCAGACATAGGTTCATCTAAAAACACCACTTCTGGATCGTTAATTAGCGCCTGTGCCATACCTACACGCTGTAGCATACCTTTAGAGTAGCGACGCATTTGCTTGTGACGAGCATCAGCTTGCGATAAACCGACTAATTCTAGCAATTGAGGAATACGTTGGTGTTGCACCTTTGCAGGAATTTGGAATAATCCGGCTGCTAGCTGAATAAATTCCCAACCCGTAAGATAGTCATAAAAATAGGGATTTTCTGGTAAGTAACCAATACGTTCTTTGACTATGCGATCGCCCAGTGGTTTACCTAAAAGTAATCCCCGTCCAGAGGTAGGACGTATAATACTTAGTAATAATTTTAACAATGTTGTTTTGCCAGCACCATTTTGTCCCAGTAGCCCAAAGGTTTCCCCTTTGTAAACAGTTAAAGAACAGCTTTTGAGGGACACGACTTTTTGATTCAAAAAAAAGCCAGTGCGGTAAACTTTTCGCAGCTCAGAAGTGAGAATCACTGGCGTCTGTTCTTGCGTATGCGATGGAAAATCAGTAGTATCTGCAACAGGTTTCATTGTCGGTTAGCTAGTGCTAAAAGTTACAGTAAAAATAACTACCATTCTAAAACATCCTGTTGCAAAATAACCATATTTTAACGCCGTAATACTTAGTTAGCTTTTCTTCCCTAGCTCTAGACAGTCAAAATGTCGCCCGTGACTTAAGTGCGGACACGGGGCGAAAATCCACTTTCTACAGTTACTGATCGGTGTTTAGTGATATAGATGAATCCAACGCAGAATTATGTACGAAGCGATCGCGATGGAAAGTTCTCTATATAGATTGCAACTTTGATATTATTGAAAACTTTTATTTTATCCAGAGGTTTTGCCCACACTAATTTAGCGTTTCTTAGGAGCAAAAACCTCTGAGTTGAAATGGGAGCGTGCTTGTCATAAATAAGTTGCCAAAGCTAATGGTGAAGAGTTTTAATTAACCATAGTTAAGTTATAAAACAGTCAGTTTGTCATTACTCTTAACCATAAATGATTAGCAATAGGCTGTAATATCTTCACCACATTCATCTGCTAAATAGCAAAGAGCTTTGAAACGTAAACCGACAACTTCTTCATACAGAGGATTGAGTTTACACATTGGTGGAATGTGGAAAAGCTTGCGACCAAATACTACAACATCACGCTCAAAAGGACATTGGGCAGGAATGAGTTTACATAGAAAATGAGCTAATTTAGCGTTATGAACATCAATAGAGTCTAACCATTCACGCACAGGAGATAATAAGTCACATCTTGTTTGGATTTGAGTAAAGCTAGTCATAATTGTTTTCCTTAGAATTTAGAATTTGTATATTGATTGAGTTGGCTTTTTGAACCTTTTCCTACATATACAGTTGGTTTCTTGAGTTTTATGCAAAGTTATTGCAATTTTTTTTTGGATTTGAGATTTCGCTTTTAGTGTATATCTCTTCTTTAGGGACATATTTAACTACAAACTCTAATAACAGGCTTCCGGATAAACTCAGGCATTGATGCAAACTTGGCGCTACACTGGGAAAACTTGCTCTTAAATTTCCCACTCATTTATCTATATTGTCTAAATTTAGACGGCGATCGCCTTCATCCAAGGGAATCACCCAATCGGGTGATTTTATTTAAGTCAGTATAAATATTAATTTGCTGCTGCAAGACTTAATTTATGAAGTTTATTTATAGTCAATTATAAGCATATATCACTAAGTTAAAAGTCTTCAGGAACAAATTCATATTGTTTTCCATCATAGATATTACAGCTGTTGAACACTACTATTGAAAGTACCTAAGCTAGATAAGATGATGTGGAATAAAACTAGATAACGTAACTTTCTGCATAGAACTTCTACCATTAATATACATCAGTAGACAGGTTAGACATAACTCAGAAACAATACCCAATAATATCACGTCATTTACTCTACTAAGGCTAAAGAAGGACTATTTATGAATCGCTTGCTTTATTGGAAATCTGGAACAACAGCATTAATGGCAATGGTAATGTCAACCAGTGCTATAGTGCCTTTGTTTGCTCCTGTTGCAACTGCACAACAGCCAGCAATTTTTACTAGACCAAATCAACCAATCAGTCAATCAAGGACGGTTTCAATTCCTGCTGGAGTCACAATTCCTGTTACTTTCGATAAAGATAGAATTGTTGTTACTCCTGACGAAACCACATCTGTAACCTTAGAAGTTGCACAGAACGTAGTAGACGGAAATCGCAATGTTCTAATTCCTGCGGGAACTAAAATTGAAGGACAATTGCAACCAAGAACCATAAATGGTGTAAAAGGTTCTCAGTTTGTAGCAGAAGAATTAGTTTTTAGCGATGGTAGAAGACAGCCTATTGATGCAAGTTCTCGAGTGGTTACCAGAAAGGAAACAATCAAGAAAGGAGCTAAGACTACCACGATATTAACAGATGCAGCTCTCGGTGCAGGTGCTGCTACTGTTATTTCTCTGCTTACAGGTAACAAAAAAGTTGAAGTCCTAGAACCCGTAGCTGGTGGTGCTGTTGGTGCTTTAGCAAGCACTTTACTACGCAGAAGAGAAGTAGAAGTTGTTGTCATTAACCCACAACAAGATTTGGATGTCACTCTCAACTCTAATTTGGTAGTATCCCGCTTCTAAGATGAACAGAAATTAAATTGTGACTTTCATCATTCTCAAAACTGATGACCCTAATTTGAGGGGTTTCTTGTGTGGAAACCCCTCTCTGATTTTATGAATAAGAAGCATATATTGGTTATACCAATATAATTTAAACGTAAAACATATTTGTGTTGTACCAGACCTGCCACGGCATGTCTCTACAGAATTGAAATGTATTGCGATTAAGGTGAAATAGTATTATATTATACGCAAATTATGACCAGTTGTAGATTTTAGATTATACATTTGAGTCCTTTTTAATGGACTTGGGCTATGAGGGTTGAACTTCAGTTCAAGCCTTGCTCAGGGCGAGGTGCGACTCAGGTGAGTTATCAAGTCAATAATAACCTCACTCTGGTAGTCTGGAGATGCAAAATCTATACGTTGGCTAACACTGAAACAGGTTAGGAGCTTTTAAATACTGCTGTTTTGCATCCATACGGAAATTTTTGGGATTTGAGCGAAACTATTTTTGCAAGTTTGCGTCTTTAAAAACTAAAGGTAAAAATGATAATTTGGCTGAATGTTTATTAGCCAAACAATAGTATTTTTACTAAAAAACAATTTATTTCTATTACTAAATACTAAGATTTTAGGAACATTTTACTATAGAAATAGTCTTATTAAGTAATAGAAAAAACAAAAATTTAGAGAGGAAAAATAAATGTTTACTCAATTCCGTTGGCAATCGGGATGTGCTGCTTTCATGGCATTAGGTATTACAGCAGGTGCGATCGCGCCTTTAGTAACAGCTGCACCTTCCTTCGCCCAAACTAGTTTTTCTGATGTTTCTTCTAACTATTGGGCAGGACAATTTATTCAAGAATTAGCACAAAGGGGTGTCATCGCTGGCTTCCCTGATGGTAGCTTCCGTCCAGAAGAACCAGTTACCCGCGCTCAATTTGCTGCTATGCTCAACAAAGCTTTTCAAAAATCATCAGAACGGCAGGCTGTGAATTTTGTTGATGTTTCCAGAAACTACTGGGCATACAGTGCTATTCAGCAAGCATATACTACTGGCTTTTTGTCAGGATATCCAGGAAATCGGTTCGAGCCTGATCAAAATATTCCCCGTGAGCAAGTTTTAGTTTCACTCGCCAATGGTCTTGACTATACTGCTAGCGGTAATATAGACAGCATTCTGCAATTTTATAGTGATGGTAATAGCATCTCTAGTTACGCCCGTACACCGATAGCCGCTGCGACTCAAAAGCAAATTGTTGTCAATTATCCAAGTCTGAGATTCCTACAGCCACAACAAACTGCCACACGCGCCCAAGTAGCGGCTTTTATCTATCAAGCTTTGGTTAGTACTGGTCAGGTTGCAGCGATTAATTCCCCCTACATTGTCGCTGTTAATCAACAGAATCCACAAAATCCACCTGTAGCTGTGACTATTCCCCAAGGAACTGTTATTCCTGTGAAGTACGATAAAGCAGAAAAAATTCTCGTCACTAAGGATGAAACAGCGCCTTTAACACTGACTGTTTCGCAAAATGTGGTTACAGATGCAGGAACAGTAGTCATTCCTGCCAACAGTCAAGTTGTTGGTCAACTTAAACCAGCTAAAGGCGGTTCTCAATTCGTGGCAGAAAAATTAATTTTAACCAATGGTCAGGAATACCAAATCAACGCAGCTTCTGAAGTGATTACCAAAACCGAAACTGTCAAAAAAGGTATTAGTACTGGTGCAATTTTGAAGAATACTGTTTTAGGTGCAGGTGCAGCTGCTGCTGTATCTGCGGTTACAGGCGATCGCGCCATTGCCACAGAAGAAGTGTTGGGCGGTGCTGGTATCGGTGCTTTAATTGGTCTATTCTTCGGTAGAAATAGTGTTGATCTGATTGCCATTGACCCAGATACTGACCTGCAAATGACCATTGGTCAAAATTTCCAAGTTTCACTCAGATAGATAGTTGTTGGTTGGTGGTTGTTAGTTGTTGATTGTGTACCACTAACCACTATCCACTAACCATTAACTATTAGCAATTGGCAACCACACAATAAAAGTAGTTCCTGGTGTTTGAGGTGATGTAATAGCTGGATTTAAAGCAGGACTTTTGACTTCAATTTCTCCGTGCATTTGTTCTATCAGTTGTTTAGCAATAGCTATTCCTAAACCCGTACCAGGAATTTCAGTTTGAGCTTGTACACCCCGGTAATGCCTTTCACCCAGATGTGCCAAATCTTCGGGCGGAATACCAGGACCTGTGTCTGTGATCGCAACTCCTTGGAGATTGTCTTTTTGTTGTCCAGCTTCTATTAATACCTTGCCACCCGCAGGAGTGTATTTCAAAGCATTATCGATGATGTTGCTAAACACTTCTGTTAATGCCTTACGGTTAGCGCGTACTAATGGTAAATTAGATGGAATATTTGCAGTCAGTTGTAGGTTACGTTCTTGAGCTATTGCTTGCGCTGAAATTAACAAGGGTTGCAAGATATCAGTAATATAGCAATCTGCTTCTTTTTCGCCTGTTCCTGGTAGCAATAATGGCGGTTTATGTTCTTTTTCTACAGTTGCTTCTACAAATATTTCTTCTTGTTCTGGTAGTTTCAAAGGTGCTAAATTTTCTACACCCAAATCAATCACTTCGTCAAATTTCTTCAACAATTCTTGCAGGCGATCGCTTTCCCGCACAATGCTTTCTGCTACTTCTCTATTCGGATCTCCCGGTCGTAGTCGCTTCAGAAGCAACTTGCCAAAGGTTCGCAATGCCGTCAGAGGATTACGAAATTGATGTAACAGGTTATCTAGCAAATCCTGCTGTTTCTCTTGCAGAATTTGTTGTTGATGCAACTGTACTTCCAACCATGTGCGTCGCTGGTCTAAAATACAGGCTATTGCCAGTGTTCGAGCTATACTTTCTATACGACTCCGCTCCTGCTCATTCCATGCTCTATCTTCTCTGGCTGTCACCAGTAGCCCCATCATGACATCTTCATAGACTAGAGGTAAAACGATTTTGTCGCCGCTTAAAAGACATTCTTCTGCTGAATCCTCTAAAGTTCTATCTCCTGTCTCAGAATCTTTTGATGGGACAGGAAAATCTTTTGCTGCTGTCAATAACTTTTGATTTAGTGTTGGTAGTGCCAGAGCATTTGTACTTTGACCTCCAACTGCTGCTTCTGGATAAACCACCAATGGAATCAATTTCGCTTCATTTGTTGGAGCCTCTACCAATTCTTGTGTTAAATATACAACACTCAAAGACGCTCCCAGCCCTTGGACTAGTAACGCCATTTGCTCTCGGCACAGAGCAATAAATTCCGAACTGGCAGACATTAGCATTTTTCAGATCTTGCTCAGAATTGGGACAAAATAAGGAAAAAGTGTGAGTTCTATATGTAACAAAGCTTAACTATATTTTGCAACTAATGCATTAATCCGAAGGCAGAAGGCAGAAGGTATTAAGTATTGGGCTTTAGAAATAACCAACTACCAACCCCTAACTACTAATGTACAGAGGCGATGTTCCTCGCGTCTCTACCCACTAACAACCAACAACCAACCACCAACCACCAACCACCAACCACTAACCACTAACCACTGTAGGCCGCGTGCATTTGTACCAAGATATTTAGTTTTCAGCAAAGATACTCATACAAATGCTTCGCCCCTACTAACCACCAACCACCAACCCTGTTCATAATACTTACCAAACTTATTTATCTACATTAAGAGAAATTATCTTTCTTGTATCAAAAGTTTAAAAACTGTTGATCTTTTGAACTAGAACTTTTATAATGACGACGGATTTTGTAGCTATAACTACAATCTGTAGCTTTGAAGAGGAGGAAAAAAGGTTGGCAAGGAGACGAAAGCGGAAGAGCCGTCGTCGGCAAGAAGGACGGCGTATCTTAGAGCATGTGCCCCAATATAGCATTGAAAGCGGCGAAGATAAACCTGTGACAGCAGCCAGAAAATTTATTCAAGCTGAAGGGATCTTGCCACCCGCTTTGCTGCTCGTAAAGCGCAACGAACATACAACAGATAGATACTTTTGGGCTGAAAAGGGGCTATTTGGCGCTCAGTATGTAGAAGAGAATCATTTCCTATTCCCCAGTCTGAGAACCCTAGAACCTTCTGCTGTCCCAGAGCCGATGGCATTGGTAAGTCGCTGAAACATCTAAGGCGATTTAGTTAGGTAGTGATTGTGGCTTCTGACAATTATTAACTGGCAAAATGCTAAAGATATATAAAAATTTAATTTTTTTTTAGTTTTCAGCTAATTTGCCAGTCAAATTTAGCGGTCTGGATAATATTAATCAAATCCTGCCAAACCATTGTGTTTGCAGGATGAGGTTTGGATGACACAGATGTACAAAGAAACGGGAATGTAGCGACTCCTCCCTAAGCAAAGAGTTCGTATCATATGAACGAAGTGCTTAGGAGCTAGCTCTCTGGTGGAAGGCAAAACACCAACTAAATCTTTGTACAATTTGCCAAGCCGCTTTGTCAAACAAAATATAACCTACTCTCCACAGGAATTTTAATTCTTGTGGAGAATAACCTATGATCGAGATTAGTTATCTTTTTTGTTTCCATTTCCGACAAATACTGCCGACAAATCTGCATTTAGTGATAGTGATTTGAAGATAGTAAAACCATTTTGGATTGATTCCGCAGATCAATCAGGCGGCTTGTACGATCAAGAAATCATTGGTGAGCGTACCTTGGTGGCTATTCGCCAGACTTTAGCTTTAATACCCTTTTTAACTCAATCAGTTCATCTCGATGGGCGGTTACAGTAATTCGACTTGAGGATGGTGATTCGCTCTGGGTTTGTTCCACCTTCAGCGACACCTTCTCAAGCTTTCCGGCTTTTTTCCAGTAGAAAATCCCACTGAGAGGAGATAGCAATACCATCCCAATAAAAAAACTACTTAGGTTAGGGAAAAGCTGTGACAAAACCAGTGATAGACAAAGAATACCAGTAGCACTCAGCATAGTCAAAAATACTGCTAAAAACCAGCTGGGACGAACATTGCCTTCAAACATAACTTGGTTTTGTTCTGGGTCTACCGCTGCCACTCGGTAAGACCTAGCTCGGAAATACTCCCTTAATTGAGACATGAAAGTAGCTTCGTCTTGCTCAGATACCAGTTGTGCAACTTCAGTACGGTCTTTAGTAGAGGCACGAACAAAGAAAAATAATCCGACCGATAAAAGAAAAGTGAGCAACAACGTGGATGGCAGAATTGCGGTATCCATATAGTGAGTTTTTACTGCTTGATTGGAGGGGACTTATTCATTATCAATTATTCGTTAATTTGTCCTCCCATTAATGTACTGTTGCCAAAGACGTGCTAAATCCCGTGCTTGTGGAATCCACTCTGAAGAAACTTGGTACATCCGCCGAGGACGTCCGCGTCCTTCGAGTTTTTTCCAATACCCTGTAATGGCTTTGTAGTCTTCGAGAAACTTAATCGCACTGTAAAGTACGGTGTCCGAAAGACGATAGGTGGGGTATTCAGTTTCTAAGCGTTGGATCAACTCGGTTCCGTAAGACTCCCCTTGTAATAAAACGTACAAGATATAACAAACTGCTAGTTCTTGACAAAGGTAAGTTGGCGGAGGATTCTCAAAGAATTGATATATATCCTCAAGTTTCATGGTTAGTGAAGAATGGCTAAAACAATGCCCAAGGGTCGAGCCTACAATCCCTTTTGTGAGTATATAGTGCTACTCCCTATCTGGGTAAGTATATAACGCTACTTAGGCTGGATTGGCAAGCGCACACAATAAAATCATTAACCCAAATTTTTAATTGTGGGAATGGCACTTCATGCACCGGAAATAAACTCCAGTGACAGCGCCTTATCAATGCGCCAGCTTTAGAGGTGCAAAAAATGCACTCCTGCCCCAAGCTCTAGGCAGTGTGGTGAGGAGCAAACAGACAACAGTTTGACCATTGTCTTTGTGTTTAGTGATGCCGAGCGTGTGAGGACTGTTTAAGCATAAATTGTTGCCTTAGCAATTTTAAAGGTAAATTGCAAATTTTTCTGTAAAACTTAATAAACACTTTTTTTTACAGCGATCGCACCAGTGTAAATCTTTAAAATACAAAGCATAAGCTAACATTTATCTATCTAATCCCTGCACCTCTTGACACATTCAAGCCAGCATAGTCTACTGAATTTTTAGACTTGGAATACTTAAAGACTATTGTTGTACCCATTGGGAAAATGATTGGGAATGATGGATAACACCAAAGCTTATCCAGTCAAAATTTACCAATCCAAAATCTAAAATCCAAAATGGTATTAAGTGTCATAGTTAATCTATCAAGCCCCCCCAGCACACAGGTGATCAGTATGTCAGTGGACTCCCAATCATCTTCTTCTCGCCGTCAGGAAATTGCTAAAACCTTTCGCATCGTTGGTTGGATTAGCTTTTGGATTCAGCTAGTACTAGGTGTAGTTTCTACAATTATTGTGCTACTATTTGGTATTTTCAGCCAAAGACCTGGTAGCCCTAGTAATAACCCAGGCAGTGGGTTTGGTATATTCCTGGCGATTTGTGGACTAGTTACCCTGGGTGTGGGTGTATATTTAGCTTTCCGTTATACCCGGATTGGTAGACAACTATTATCTTCTAATCCTAACAATCACCCTAGCAAATTAGAAACGGTCCAAGTCTTACGGTTTGGGCTATTAGTGAATTTAGTCGGAATGTTGTTGACTCTGTTAGGAGCGCAGGCGATTGTTGGTACTCTGGTAGCAAGGTCTATATCTCCCCAAGCAATTACTACACAATTATTTGACCCCAACCGCATCATCAGTGGTCTAGATATGCTCGTAGTGCAAGCAAATACCAATACAGTCTCTGCTCACTTTGCCGGACTTGTAGGGTCAATTTGGCTACTTAATCGTATTACGCGTTAGGTGGGCATTGGGGAGATGGGGAGATGGGGGGAGTGTGAGGGGTGTGTAGACGCGTAGCGGCTTCCCGTAAGGGTGGGGTGTGAGGGGTGGGAATTGGGCATTGGAAATTACCAACCATCAACCACCAACTACTAACTACTAACCACTAACTAACAACTACGAACCACCAACAAATAACAAATGACTCTTTTCCGGAATCATCCCTCTGGAGTGTGGAGACTAATACATGTTCCTGACATCAAAATCTAACTAACGAGTGATACGAATTGAGTAAATAAAGTGATAAAGGTGCTTGGAGGTCTAACACGATGAGAGAATTACAAACTTGGAGATTCGGAATACAGTTCCTTTTCAGTACAGTGATGATTGGTCTTTGTACTTTCCAGCTGGTCAACGATAAAACTAAAGAAAATCAGACACTTTATTGGACTGGTTTAAGCACTGTGCTGGCATACTGGCTACCTTCCCCTGCTGGTACTCCAGAAGAGCGTTTCAGCCAGGCTAGAGAAAACCAACAAGAAGGACAATCTTAAATAACTATAATAATTTCTATAACTAAGTGATAAAAAAGCGATCGCAATAATCAAATATTCAGACTATTGGTCAGATAAACATCATAAATATTTGGAAAATAACCTTGGAAATGCCTAAAATAAATTGCAGTGTGATAGCCCTGGTGATAAAGCTGGGGCAAAATTTTGGCATTAGTCAAAAGTCAAGAGTAAACAGCTAAGAATAAATGCTCCTTTCTTCTGCCTTTTGCCTCATGCCTTCTAATACTAGAAACTGAGAAAAATCTGTGCTGGATATTAAGCAAATACGGGAAAATCCGCAATTCGTACAACAAAGGTTGAATACTCGTGGCGGTAACTATGATATTCAGCCGATAGTAGATTTAAATAAACAACAACGTGAATTGGAGGTCAAACGTAGTCAACTCCAGGCACGCAGTAACGAAATTGGTAAGCTAGTTGGGCAAAAGATTAAATCTGGTATAAATCCTCAAGACCCAGAAATTCAGACCTTGCGGGATGAAGGTAACTCTCTGAAAGCCACATTAAGCGAACTGGAACCCCAAGAAAAAGAAATCATAGCCAAAATTCAAGAACTGGTACTTGCACTTCCTAATTTGCCTAGTGACTCTACACCCATAGGCAAAAATGAAGAAGAAAACGTGGAAGTACGGCGCTGGGGTGATGAGTACATTCCGCAAAATGCGAATATTTTGCCTCACTGGGAAATTGGCGAAAAATTGGGTATTCTCAACGTCGAACGGGCTGTCAAAGTTGCCCAAAGTCGCTTTGTGACGTTAATTGGGGCTGGTGCAGCACTAGAGAGGGCATTAATTTCTTTTATGCTCGATCGCCAAACAGCAGCAGGTTATCTAGAAGTCATTCCTCCATTCTTAGTTAATAGTGCTTCGCTAACAGCCACTGGACAACTACCCAAGTTTGCAGAAGAAAGCTTCAAATGTGCTGATGACGACTTGTGGCTTGTTCCCACTGCGGAAGTCCCCGTCACCAACCTTTATCGCGGTGAAATTATCCCTGCTGAAGATTTGCCGATTTATCACTGTGCTTACACTCCCTGTTTTCGGCGCGAGGCTGGGAGTTACGGACGGGATATGCGGGGATTAATTCGCTTGCATCAATTTAATAAAGTAGAATTGGTGAAATTTGTGCATCCTAGCACTTCCTTTGATGAGTTAGAAAAATTAGTCGGCGATGCCGAGGCTATTCTACAAGCGTTAAAGTTGCCTTATCGAGTCATTAATTTATGCACTGGGGATTTAGGATTCCATTCTGCCAAAACCTATGATTTAGAAGTTTGGCTTCCTTCCTCTGGCAAATACCGCGAAATTTCCAGCTGTTCCAATTTTCTTGATTACCAAGCCCGAAGGGCTGACATTCGCTTTAAGGAAACTGGTAAGAAGGGAACACAGTTAGTTCATACCCTCAACGGTTCTGGGTTAGCTGTGGGACGAACTATGGCGGCTATTTTGGAAAATTATCAACAAGAGGATGGGACGGTGAAGATACCGGAAGTCCTACAGCCTTATTTTGGACGGGAAGTTCTGTAAGTTTCGATTGGTGACAGCGTAACGCACCGTAAACAATAGACCCCTAGCACAAATTTTTTTTACCCCACCCTAATCCTCCCTCCCCTTTACCCTACTTTTTTCCCTAGAGACAGGTCAAACCTGAGAAATATACTACTTTCGAGGAGTTGCCAATTCATCACTGTTCCTGAGGAATTAGCGAAAAACCCTGAAAATATGCTGTGTTGCAGACCAATGCAAGACTGGTACTCATTCTAGAATAGAGAAAAGTATAGCTAAGTAAGTTCAAAAAATTTCTCTATGTCAGTTTTAGCGGCGATCGCAGTCTTGGCTGTTCTAATCCTGGTACACGAACTAGGACATTTCATTGCAGCAAGGTCTCAAGGAATTCATGTTAACCGCTTTTCTTTGGGCTTTGGGCCAATTCTTTGGAAATACCAAGGCCCGGAAACCGAATACGCCATCCGGGCGTTTCCCTTGGGTGGTTTTGTTGGTTTTCCTGATGATGATCCAGATAGTGACATTCCACCCAATGACCCAAACCTGCTGCGTAACCGTCCAATTTTAGATCGGGCGATCGTCATCAGCGCAGGAGTGATAGCAAACTTAATTTTTGCCTATTTTCTGCTTGTGGCGCAGGTTAACTTAGTCGGTGTTTCACAAGCAACTCTACCAGGAGTTCTAATTAAACAATTAGCCCCAGAGGTTAGTAATGTAGCTCTCCAAGCTGGTATCAAACCAGGAGATGTCATAATAGCTGCTAATAACAAAGAGTTTGGCACATCACTGCAAGAGATAGAGGGTTTAAGAGAAATAATTAAAACGAATGCAGGTAAACCAATTCAACTAGAAATTGCTCGTGGTGACCAAAGGCTGTCTTTAAATGTTACTCCTGAAGCAAAACCAGCCGGGGGTAGTATTGGTGTCGGACTTGCTCCCAACGGTCAGATTGTGCGGCGTCGTGCAAACATAATAGAAGCTTTTAACCTTGGTGCTGCGGAATTTCAGCGGATTCTGACAATGACATTTCAAGGTTTTAAGCAATTAATTACCAACTTTGGTGAAACAGCTGGTCAAGTAGCAGGACCCGTTAAAATCGTGGAAATTGGTGCTAGCATTGCTCAAAATGATACAGGCAGTCTGTTTTATTTTGGAGCCTTAATTAGCATCAACCTAGCAATTATCAATATTCTGCCTTTACCAGCCTTGGATGGAGGACAACTAGCTTTCTTACTCATTGAAGGGTTACGCGGTAAACCTTTACCTTCTCGTGTTCAAGAAGGTGTAATGCAAACTGGTTTAATGCTACTTCTGGGATTAGGTATTTTTCTGATTGTCAAAGAAACTTCCCAACTAGAGTGGGTGCAAAAATTATTCCAGTAATTGACCCGCCCCCAAGCCCGCAAGTAAACTGCGGGCGATCCTTTGCCTTTACAAATCAGTAATAAAACACCAGCTGCGTCGCCCACAATCAGAGCATGAAAAATCTACCACAGTGCAAGCTGATGGACACTAATGGATCATAAGTTTGCTGATAAGATAATCCCCGATCCCTAATTTTCATGCACAGTGAGCAACACTCGTAAATGGTCATCTCAAAAGCAGCGAGCGCTAGAAATATTAGTCCGCCTCAAGCGTCTTTATCCAAATGCGACTTGCTCTTTAAACTATTCCACACCAGTTCAACTACTCGTAGCAACGATTCTCTCCGCCCAGTGTACAGATGAACGGGTAAATTTGGTCACACCAGCACTATTTAGTCGTTTTCCCGATGCGCCTAGTTTGGCTAATGCTGAGTTGACTGAGTTAGAAAATTTAGTACGTTCTACAGGATTTTATCGTAATAAGGCAAAGAACATTCAAGCCGCCTGTCGCATGATTGTGAATGAGTTTAGTGGTGAAGTACCAAAGGAGATGGAGCAACTATTGCTGCTTCCAGGGGTGGCACGTAAGACAGCAAATGTAGTCCTTGCTCACGCCTTTGGTATTAATGCAGGTGTAACCGTTGATACTCATGTTAAACGTCTCAGCCAACGTTTAGGTTTGACTGAACATACAGAACCCATCCATATTGAACAAGATTTAATGCGCCTTTTGCCCCAACCAGACTGGGAAAATTGGTCAATCCGCTTGATTTATCATGGTCGTGCTGTTTGTAAAGCCCGTAATCCTGCATGTGCAGCTTGCGAGTTAGCTGATCTGTGTCCATCTGCGAATGGTGAGTTCAAGGGAGAAAGTACAAAGCAGAAGCGAAAAGAGCGATCGCAAGCTCAAAAGAGCAATCGCAACTAGGTAAAAGACATATCTTACACGCCCGCTGAGAATTTTGGTAAAAACCACTGGCTGCGGGTAAAAATGTATGCTTAATTGTACAAAATAAATTTAACCCAGCCAATTTGCCTGACTAGCACATAGCAAACGATTTTAGCGACCACGTAACATAAGTTAAATATAAAATCTTTGCCCTCAGGGAATTTTTCTATTATTCTTGGGCTTAGTTTGTATCATTATTAGCCTCTAATCTAAAAATGCAAACAGCTAACGGCTCTTTTTACGGCCATAGGCCCAGTACGACTACTCAAAATTACTCACCCTCTGTACCCTTATCTGTATATCGAGATTTGGCAGCAGAGTTACAAGCTGCACAGGCAAAAATCAACGCCCTTACTGCCCAAAACCAGCAAATAGTTCAAGAAAATCAACTTTTACGTCAAGAGATTGCTAAAGCAGTCCAGTCTGTTCTACATTTACAAAATTTACTTGATACCTCTAGTCAGTCTAAACCTCAGTATTTTCCCCAGACTCAGGTGGCAGACGCAGGGGTAACAAATCCATCAGTAGATAGCAAGCAAAAGACAACAGAGGAACCACAAAAATTTGCTCAAAGTAGAGAATTTGTAGAGACTGCCACAGGAGGTAGTAAACACGTAGCAACTTCCTCAAGTAGGCAGAAGGTAAATCATACTAGTAAACCTCCAGCGAAAAAACCACAACCGCAACCACAGCATCCTCATCCACGTCCAGCTGTTGTCTATACAGAAATGGAATTCCATGGCTCTATGCCAGAACCAGTGCTTATAGAAGAACAGGAGGTTATAACCTACTCAAATAGCGAATCAGAACCAGAAAGAATGAATGGTTGGTGGTTCTTCTTTGCGATCATGCTAATTATAATTTTGGGTTTTGGTGCTGGCTATTTGGTTGTGCGTCCTTTCTTGGAACATCAAAGCCGTTAACTCAAATCCATTTTAGGTATAGCAAGCACGAAAATATTTCTGTTACCTAAGCTACAAAACAGTGATAAATTAAGATAGAACCACCACAATTCCCACTTCCTTTTTTACGGTTACTTCGGTAATGCACTTATTATTTTGTATGTGTTAACACTTTTTTACAATTATGGGTTGCGTTATCAGTTAAAGCTTTGGACAAAGGATCTGGTTATATATATAGAAGCTACTCAAAAGCAGGAGATAAAGAATGAAGAAAGTAGAAGCTATAATTCGTCCATTTAAGCTTGATGAAGTGAAGATTGCTTTGGTCAATGCTGGTATAGTGGGCATGACCGTTTCTGAAGTCCGGGGATTTGGGCGACAAAAAGGACAAACAGAACGCTATCGCGGTTCCGAGTATACGGTGGAGTTTTTGCAAAAACTCAAACTAGAAATTGTTGTAGAAGATAACCAGGTAGATATGGTTGTGGATAAAATTATCTCTGCTGCCCGGACAGGAGAAATCGGCGATGGTAAAATATTTATCTCGCCAGTTGAACAAGTTGTACGGATTAGAACTGGGGAAAAGAATACAGAAGCAGTTTAATTTTTGTTGGTGGTTGGTTGTTGGTTGTTGCTTGGAGTAAACAACAAACAACTAACACCTAACAACTAACAACTATCCTTCCAAATCAGGCAACTTTTGGAGTAGGCTGGCAAAAGCCTTGCCACGATGACTAATACTGCGCTTCAACTCTGGGGTCATTTCAGCAAAAGTCATTTGCATTTCGGGGACGTAAAAAACTGGATCATAGCCGAAACCACCATCACCACGCGGGCTGTAGAGAATTTCACCACGACAAATACCTTCTGATTGTAGAACGATCGCACCATCAGGACGAGCGATCGCTACTACACAGACAAATTGGGCTTGGCGTTGCACTTCATCACCCAATTCCTTTAAAAGTCTGGTAATGCGTTCAGCATCGGTTTTGCCGTAACGGGCAGAATACACCCCTGGTAAACCATTGAGGACATCTACTTCTAAACCAGAATCATCTGCGATCGCCCAATTTCCCGTTGCTTTGGCAACCAGTGATGCTTTGAGACAAGCATTAGCAGCAAAGGTATCGCCTGTTTCCTCAATTTCCAAATCTTCTGGTTTGAGTTTTAATTCCCAACCAGAATCAGATAGGTAAGCTTGCATTTCTCGCAATTTACCTGGGTTTCCTGTAGCTACTACGAGTAATTTCATAAATTAGTAAATTATGAATTATGAAATTTTCAGCCTTCAGCATTCATTCTGCCCATTGTTTTGCCCAAGCCAAAGTTTGATGCACTTGTTCGAGTGTGGAGGCTTCGCAGTAGAGGCGTAAAACTGGTTCTGTACCGCTAAAACGAATCATCAACCAACTACCATCAGCAAGGCGGTATTTATAACCATCTATTGTTTGGCAATCTGTTACTGCTTTGCCAGCAATTTCTTTTAATGGTTCTGTTTGTAATTGTTCCAAAAGGCGACCCCGCACTTCCATACTTGCTAGGGGTAAATCAATGCGATCGTATGCAGAATTAAAGCCTGTTTGTTGTTGTAAGTGACTATAATAATCACTTAAATCTAATCCAGATTCCACGATCGCTTCGAGTACATACAATGCTGACAACAGTGCATCGCGTTCGGGAATATGGCTACCGTAACCAATACCCCCCGATTCTTCCCCACCCAGTAACACTGGGGCTGCTAGCATCCTATCAGCAATGTACTTATAACCAACAGGTGTTTCAAACACTGACAATTTGTGTAGTGCTGCTACACGGGGAATTAAGTCAGAACCACTTACGGTTTTAACTATTTCTCCTGTAAAACCGCGCCGTCGGGTCAAGTGATCGATTAAGATCGGGATGAGAATTTGCGAACTCAAAAAATTCCCTGCACCGTCTACTGCGGCAACGCGATCGCAATCACCATCAAAAACCAACGCTACCGTTAAACCTGTAGGGTTGTTTTCTCGGTGTGTTTTCATTACCCCGAACAAACGGGAAAGGTATTTAGGTAAAGGTTCTGGCGCACCACCTTCAAAAGTGGGATCGCGATCGCTATTAATTTCCTCAACTGCATCACCTAGTAGTCTTGCAAGTCCACCAGCCGCAGCCCCATGCATGACATCAGCAAATACCGTCAGCTTTCCAGAGGCTATGGTTTCACGAATTTTGACTATATCAACTTTAGTTTCTAACTCTTGACAATAGCTTTCCCAGGGATTAAATCTTTTAATCTTGCCTGGAGTTGAGGCAACTGGTACTTCCTCTTCTAAAAGTGTTTCTATTTCTTTAGTTACTTCTGGCGGTACAGAACCACCGAAAGCACTTTTAACTTTTAATCCTAAATACTGCCCCGGATTGTGACTAGCAGTGATCACTAACGCCCCCAAAGCATTGTGCTGCTTTGCAGCCCAACTAAAAGCTGGGGTTGGTGCAAAGGTTTCGCTAAACAAGACATCAAACCCGGCTGCACAGACAACATTAGCAGCTTTCTGGGCGAAGTCTTCCGCCATAAAACGGCGATCGTAACCAACTATAATTGTGCGGTTGTCGGTTTTTTCCCCGTAGGTATTGAATAGTACTTTTGCGGCAACTGGCGCGACAAGGGCTAGACGTTCAAACGTGAAATCATCGCCAATCACGCCGCGCCAGCCGTCTGTACCAAACTTGATTGATTTAGCTGCAACTGGCATTGAAGTATCCCAACTTTTGTTTAGGAGGATTGTAGCATTTACACAAAACACTCAGTAAAAAAAGATTCAAGTATTAAAAGTGTTGCTAAATGTAAGTTTGTAGTTAGGCTTTTAACCCTAATTCATTCAAGCACTAAAGTGCTGACTACGAACTCATTAAATCGCACCAAAATAAAATTAACAGACCAACAATCTATGACAGAAATTTAAGCAAAACTGTTCCACCAAGCCAGAATTTCTCAGCAAAAACTCATCAAACAGAGTTTCAAATATATTAGGATCACAAAGCTGATTCTAGACACTAATACACTTCACACCACCGAACGCAATGACTTATCTTGAAACAGCAGCACAATTTTACAGTCAAGTTGCCCAAACACCAGAAGTAGGACTTTGTTGTGTGCAAAGTACACCTCTACAACTACCTGGATTAAAAATTCCTCAACCGATGCAGGAAATGAATTATGGCTGTGGAACAACTGTTCATCTAGGAGAACTAGCTAATCAGCCTACGGTACTGTATGTTGGTGTTGGCGGAGGCTTAGAAGCTTTACAATTTGCCTATTTTTCCCGTCGTGCAGGCGCTGTGATTGCTGTCGATCCGGTTGCAGAGATGCGCCAAGCTGCTACACGTAACCTGGAAATTGCCGCAAAAGAAAACCCCTGGTTTGATCCTAGCTTTGTAGACATTCGTGCTGGGGATGCTTTTAACTTACCTGTCGATGATGCTTCTGTAGATGTTGTAGCTCAAAATTGCCTTTTTAATATTTTTGAACCAGAAGATTTAACCCGCGCCTTGCAAGAAGCATATCGGGTATTAAAACCAGGTGGACGTTTACAGATGAGTGATCCTATTGCTACTCGTCCGATTCCACCACATTTACAACAAGATGAACGTCTACGGGCTATGTGTTTATCTGGCGCACTTACCTATGAAGAATATATTCAGCGCATTATCAAGGCTGGTTTTGGTCAAGTAGAAATTCGTACCCGTCGCCCTTATCGTTTGTTAGATTGCCAAACTTATAATTTGTCAGAACCATTACTTTTAGAAAGTCTTGATTCAGTATCTTTCAAAGTTATTATTCCAGAAGATGGAGCTTGTATTTTTACTGGTAAAACAGCAATTTATGCAGGTTCAGAACCATTTTTTGACGATGGTGCAGGTCATATTTTACAACGTGGTCTGCCAGCAGCAGTATGTGATAAAACTGCCGCGAAACTTGCTGCTTATATGCCAGATGAAATAATTATTACTGATTCCACATGGCATTATGATGGTGGTGGTTGCTGTTGAATAATAACCTGTCCAATAGATTTTTTATGCAAGTTGGAGGAAAGGGTTAAAGGGATTGAAAAATTCTTTTCCCTTTCGTCTTTAAATTTTCTTGAAAAATCGAACACAGATGCACACTGATTAACACAGATGGATTATGGGTTTGCTGTTAGGTTGCATCCCAATCCCTATTTTCAAGATAGCTATTCATGAAAGTTGGTACACAAACAAACATTAAATTTTGTCTCCTCCTACACCCACACCTATTTTATAGCTAGGTCTAATTATTGCCACGATAATATTTAATTATGATTCAAACATCTGTAACACCTTTCAAACACAAACTTAATTCACCTTTAACTAAGCAACACATTACTGTTTTACAAGTTAACTTAGGAAAGCGTTGTAATCTTGCTTGTACTCATTGCCATGTAGAAGCAGGACCAAAACGTATAGAAGAACTTTCTCCAGAAATTTGTGAACAGTTAATTGAAATAATTTGTGCATTTCCGCAGATTAAAATTGTTGATTTGACTGGTGGTGCGCCAGAAATGAATTACGGATTTAAATACCTAGTAGAAGCAGCAAAATTAGCAAAGAAAGAGGTTATAGTTCGGTCTAATTTAACTATTTATTTTGAAGATGGATTTGGTGATTTACCAGAATATTTTGCTCAGCATCAAGTGAGAGTTGTGGCGTCTTTACCCTGCTATTTAGCAGATAATGTTGATAAAATGCGTGGTGCTGGTGTGTATGATGATTCTATTAAAGCACTACAATGGTTAAATCAAGTTGGTTATGGGAAAGAACAAAATTTAATTTTAGATTTAGTGTATAATCCTCAACTACCTTTTAGTGAAAAATTTTCCTTGACTCCAGATCAAGCTAAGTTAGAACAAAATTACAAGGTGTTCTTACAACAGCATTTTGGTATTGTATTTAATAATCTCTTCACTATTACGAACTTACCAGTAGGCAGAACTAAATTACATTTGGAACGCAAGAAATTATATGCACCTTACTTACAGTTTTTAGAATCAAATTTTAATCCTAAGACTGTAGAAAATTTGATGTGTCGTGATCAACTTTCTGTTGATTATCTCGGTAATGTGTATGATTGCGACTTTAACCAGATGATGAATTTACCTGCAAAAACTCGTGATGGTGAAAATCTGACGATCACTAAGTTGCTAGCAGCTGGTAGCTTAG
Organism: Fischerella major NIES-592; assembly: GCF_001904645.1. NCBI lineage: Bacteria > Bacillati > Cyanobacteriota > Cyanophyceae > Nostocales > Hapalosiphonaceae > Fischerella > Fischerella major. The sequence continues at coordinate 47,056 of NZ_MRCA01000004.1, forward strand.
ATTTGATCGATGAGATCCAAACTGCGGCTTATTGTTATGGTTGCACTGCTGGGTGTGGTTCTAGCTGTGGTGGTGCTTTGGTGTAGGTCCGTTGGTAGGGTGTGTAGATGCGCTTTGCGCGGCTTCCCGTAGGCTGGAGTGTGAAAAAATAATTCACAACCAACCATCAACAACCAACCACTAACTAACTAATTACAAAAATCTTGTTACAAAAACTGTTACGAGTGTGTTGGAATTGGTAAATTATCGTTATGATAGAACCTAGTTAAGCTCCTCACACCACACTAAAAGCCGTAAAACATTATGTTTTGCGGCTTTTTTATTGGTTGTACAGTGATCTTTAATCCATGTCTTGCCAACCATGCAATGGGGCTATACTTTTGATTACCTCTTCGATGACGATTGGAGGGGCTGCTGAAAGTAAAATACTAGGATAAACTGCCATACCCCACTCAGGATGGACTAGTACATGGCATCTATTTTCTATAACTGGATAATTGAGTAAAGCTTTCACAACTGCTGTATCGTCGTGAGGAACTATCCCCGGACGAGAAAGCAAAGGATAGCCTGTGCGGGGATCTATGAGGTCTGTCAAATAACCGCGATCGCGCAGATTAAAAGCTACATCAAAGCCAAACCTCATAAATTTTTCTCGTAACTTTTCTTTTTCCGCCTCAATTTCTGGCGTACTTTCCATCATTGCGTAACTAGATTTTTGTAAAACAATCACCACCCACAAGAAAAGTTGATGTTTCCAATCAGGTAATATCCGTTCGCAATTGGCACAAATGTACTGACTCGGAGAATGAATTGAAATCTCAACTGCTTGTCCGCTTGTGCCAACCAAATTAATAGGATAGCCTGCAACAAAAGTGTTAAGCGTTGGATAGTTCACTTATTTTATTTTGTTTTTTCAAGTTTTTTAATTTTTCTTTTGTATAGATGATAACTCTCAATGCTTCAGAAATACCATCAAATATAAATAAAAGAATAGGTGAATTTGCAGCTATTATTAATTATTTATTATTTCTTAATCTTGTGGTTAGATTTTCTTAACCTAAGTAGTTGGTTGTTGGTTGTTAATCGTTGGTTGTGACACTACCAAACAACAACTAACAAACAACAAAAAACAAACCAATTAATTTAGTTTTAAAGCATTGACTGGAACTTCATCCCAGGAATCAACTGTTCGTAATTGTGCTACCCAACCTGCGATTTTTTGTGTTTCAGTCAAGTTTTTCTTAAAAGACTCATGACACTCTTTAGCTTGGGACTCATTGCAGCAGGCTATACAGGCATAAACCAAGCCAGATGGATCAATTTGCTCGTTCAACCAAATAGTCATGCTATATCCTCTAGAAAAGTCACATCTCAAAAATTGTAGTGTGTTCTCTAACGATTAGGTAATGGGTAGTGGGAGGGAGGTGGGGAACTCGGGGCCCCCTGTGGGGATTAGGGGAGGTGGGGAGTGGGGGGAGTGTGAGGGGTGTGAGAGGTAGAGGAATTACCACTAACTACTAACCAACAACAAAGAAAACAACTATTAAAATACATCAGCAGGATCAGCAGAATTTAATTTTCGGATTGTGGTAAATGCAGAAATCAAGCACATTGTCACTGTTAAAACAAATACAGTGAAGCCCCGCTCGATAGTCATAAAAATGGGCAGCATGGTAGCAGTAGCTGCTAGCTGATAAAGTCCCAAGGAAACAATAAATCCTGGTATGTAACCTAATACTGCTAGGAGTAAAGCTTCTTGAATCAGTACTACTATTAAATAGCGATCGCTATATCCTATTGCCTTGAGCATAGCGTATTGTGGTAAGTGATCGGCAATGTCAGCATAAATAATCTGATAAACAATCACAATTCCAACAATAAAAGAAACAATCACGCCCAAACCAAAAACAAAACCTATGGGGGTTGTTTTTGCCCAATAAGCTTTTTCTGCCTGTGCAAAACTCTCATTAGTGAGAATCATCACATCTTCAGGTAAATCATTTCCTAAACTTTGGGCAACTTGTTGTGGATGTGCATCGGCTTGTAACTTAATTAAACCAATCTGAATCTGCTGTGGATGATGATTGGGGAATAAGTGCAGAAAAGTTGAGTCGCTGGTAATTACATTTCCATATGCGCCAAATGATGCACCCAAGGTAAACAAACCTGCAATCCGGACGTTGATATCATTTAATTCAGTTTCTACGATTGTTCGTTGTTGCAATAAAGTGGCGATGGGGCCAAATTCTGGTAAAGAACCTTGGTCAAATAACACTGTATTCAGTTTTTGCAACTGACTGCGGTTTTGCTCAACTTCAGGAAATTTAAATGCAATGGTTCTCGGGTCTGTACCAAACACTAAAATAGTTAGCAAACGGCGTGTTTGGGGATTTCTCCATTTTCCATAACCCATATAAAGCGGACTTACCGAGTCTACTCCTTTAAATCCTAGCGCTTGATACAATCGCTCCCGAGAAAAATTTTTGAGTGAATATACACTTTTAAAATGGGAACTTACCATCACCAAATCTGTATCTAAGCTTCTTTGTGGTGCTGTGGAACTATCAAACAGTGAAGCTTCAAACCCCATTTGAGTACAGATCATAATGTTTGCAAAGGCAATACCTACTACCGCTACTGCCAAACGAGTCTTCTGTTTAATTAGCTGTCGCCATGCTAGGAGGATTGTACGAAAATATTTGCGAAGCATTTACCAGAGTCCTTGGGCAAGTCCTGCTAATATATCTCCGGTAAAAGTGATTCAAAACCGGAGAAAAGAGGATGATTTTCGCAAGGAGACTAGGGGGAGTAATTGTTCTGCTTGGTTAATCCAAATTTCACGTCATCCAACTTTGATAACTGCGATCGCGCGATACGTTTCTCAGCACTCATCAGCAAACAAGTAAAAGTCATCTTGAAACCACCAAGACACTAAGACACTAAGAGTACTAGCAAAAACTGTATTGCCCATTAACCTGTCAAAATCTTTATGGCAAATGCTAGATGCAATTTGAATTTGTTAATGCGTGAATTTTGAATTGGTTTAACCTTGGTTGAAATTTTCTGTTGTGCCAGAAGCGATCGCTTCTACTCTTTCTTGTGGATCTTGGTGCATCAGAGGACGCAAACCATTTAACCCAGCAGCAATTGCCGAACCATTGTGAACAACTGTAGCTGCTAATGGGTGTAATCCCACTGTTGTTGCCAGCCCTAAAGCTGCTAGGTTGGGAATTACTGCTAAACTGATATTTTGCTGAATCACTGCTTTGGTTTGGCGGGCGATCGCAATTGCTTCTACAAAACTGGTTAAGTTATTATCCATCAGGACAACATCAGCTGTTTCCCTTGCCACCTCAGAACCACCACCGAAGGAGATGGAAACATCAGCATAAGAAAGAGCGACTGAATCATTTAAGCCATCACCAGTAAATGCCACGGTTTTCCCTGATGCATGGAGTTTCCGGATAATTTCGGCTTTTTGTTCTGGAAACGCCTCGGCGTGGACTCTTGATAGAGGAATGCCAAGTTTGCGGGCAACTGCGATCGCTCTTTGCTGGCTATCTCCTGTTAACAGGTGAATAGACATACCGTATGCAGTTTGTAGTTCTTGGATAACTGCCGCACTTTCGGGACGGAGTGGATCTGTGTAATAAATTACTCCTTGAAATTCACCATTAACTCCAACATACAGCAAAGAATCATGGGCAGAAATGCGACAATTCAGGTGGTAAGGACAATCGGCTTGATTGCACAGATGTGGTTCATAAAGACAGTCTAGGGGAATGCCACACTGATGTAAAAAGCGATCGCTTCCCACTACAACCTGTTGACCATCAATTTCAGCCTGTACACCCAAACCAATTTCATATTTCCATTCCTGACGTGGCAAAATTTCCATACCTTGTTTTTTGGCATAGCGTACGACTGCTTCAGCTACGGGGTGAGTCAGGCGTTGTTCGGCGGCGGCGGCTAGTTCTAACAGTCTGTGGGTAGAGATTCTTCTTACCACTGTTTCCACCTGCAAAACTTCGATATCTCCTTTGGTTAAGGTGCCTGTCTTATCAAAGACTAGAGTATCTACCTGTGCCAATTTTTCTAAAGCATGTCCACTACGGATGAGAACTCCGTGTCTGGTGGCATGATGTAATGCTGCTAAGAAGGTTGTGGGTAAAGCAACGCGAATGCCGGTAACAAAGTCGAGAGTGAGAATGGATGCGGCTCTTGCTGGGTTACGGGTTGCAGCTAAGACAATGCCAGCAAAAACCAGTGTAGGTATTATTGCTTTGTCAGCAATGGTGGCGGCGTAATTTCCCATTCTGGTATCGTGAACAGGAGCTTGTTGCACTAAATCGATGTTGGCTCCAGCACGGGTAGCAATGCCTACACGTTCGGTAAGAATATAAATTTCCCCTTCACGAACTAAGGTTGAGGCATAAACCGATTGTCCTGGCTGACGCACAGCTGGTATAGATTCGCCAGTCAGTTTTTGTTGGTCGATCAAAGCTTTACCATGTAGGATTTGACCATCTACGGGAATTTGCTCACCCGGATAGACTATGACTATATCTCCAGGCTTAACTTGTGTGGCTCGAATGTGTTTTTTCTGACCATTTGGCTGTTCTACCCAAGCATAATGTCCTAAAGATTCGAGTAAATCCGCAGCCCGATCATGGGATACTCGTGCTGTGCGATCGCGGATCCTATCGCCAATTTCATGCAGTGTCATAACCAAAGCTGGCGTGAGTAAATTGCCTTGGGCAGAAGTTAAGGCGATCGCTATTAAATCCAGGCAATCTATGTTTAATTTCCGTTCTTTGGTGATGCTGGCATAAGCACGCTTAGCGATGGGTAAAGCGGCAAATGCCACAGTTGCAGCGATAATTGCTCTCGGGATTGGCAACCTTAGACCTAGTAGAGCCAAAATAGCAGCAAATGCAGGTAATTTTACCTGATTATCTTCTGTTTTCTCTGCTTTGACTGTTGAGTTGGCAATTTTATTTTGTTTTGCCTGTTGAATCAAGTGTCCTAAATACGCTGGCATTAAGTGATCGCATAGCGGTGAGGAAGTAGTCGTCCAGCTTTCACGGGAACCTTGGTTATCCCCACAGGAGTGATCGCTCCTGTGATGGGAAAATTGATAACTAATAGCTATAGAAGCTGCGTGCCGATTTAGTCGTGCTTTCAGTACTCGGCTATCTGATTCCAGCAATTTTTGTAAGTTATCAGCATAATCGGGATTATGAGCTAGCAAGGGAACCCGAAATCTCACCCGTCCTGGAATTTTATGCACAACATGGTAATAGATTCCAGCAGCAATTTCTGAATTTTGAAGTGTTGCTTGCTTAGCTGTTTCTGACTTGGTAGCGATCGTCATCATGATTTCCTTTCGCTATTTGATGGCGTATCAGTCTTTCCACCCCAGCTATGGTTAGGGTGCTTTCTGCCAGCCTTTGGTGAATATAAATCTATTTAATAGTGTTAGTAATTAATTTCTATCTAATGCAATTATTTTTAAAGATAGAAGCATTTATTGACATTTTTCTCAGAGTATTTTCGGTTTTGCATGTATTCAGTAAATATATTTTTTAACAAAAAATTTAGCTTTTTTGCATTTGAAATCAACTATATTAAGAATAATTCTCAGGTAAAGACAGGAAGTGGCTTCTGAAACTAGCAGCGCAAAGCGCGTCTACATCAGTGTACCCTGCCTTAAGCCTATGAACGCGTCTACGATTTCAAAAACAAGATTTTTGCCCTAGTTTTAATTCATATTACACGTGAATTTTTAATTACTGTATTGCTATTAATTCTTAATAGCATTAATCTTGAGTGCTACCGTTAGCTTAGTGCTGCTGATGAAACATCTCATCATTGATTTGTTTGTGAACATCAAGGAGTGCCATGAGTGTGAAACTATCGGCGCTAAAACCAGGTAAAACAGCTACCATCGCCTCAATAGAAGTGGATGAACCTGGGTTGCTGAGACGATTAGAAGCAATGGGCTTCAAAATTGGGCAGCAAGTAAAGGTACTTCGCAAAGCCTGGTTAAATGGGCCGCTACACGTGCGAGTGGGATTAACAACAGAAGTAGCAATGCGGCGACATGAAGCTGATGGAATTGTTGTGAACGTACAGAACTGAAACAAAGGGGTGTTAAATGGCACATTGTCATGATTCCAGTTCCGGAATCGCCTCGGTGACATCGCAGCCTGGAGTTAAGCGGGTTGCTGTCATGGGAATGCCAAATGTAGGTAAATCCACGTTGTTTAATCGGATTACAGGAGCGGGAGCCTTTGTAGGCAATTGGCCTGGTGTGACAGTTGACTTGTTAGAGGCAGAAGTTGAACTAGAGGGACGGAAAGTGGAATTCGTCGATCTGCCAGGGATCTATGACTTGGAAGGCTACTCTGAAGATGAGCGAGTCGTGCAAAGCTTTTTTGAAACCTACCCTGTAGATTTGGTGCTAGTAATTCTCAATGCTGCTCAAATTGATCGCCAAATTCGTCTACCTTTGCAAGTTAAAGCCTTGGGAATACCAGCTGTGGTAATTCTCAACATGGCAGATGAAGCCAAACATTTTGGTATCACAATAGATGAACACAAACTAGCAGATAAATTAGAAATGCCCGTGGTACTGGTGAGTGCCAAATATGGTAATGGCTATGCGATCGCCATCCGCAAAATCACCCAGGAATTAGCAGAAGCACGAGTTCCCATTGCCCCCACAGAATTGAAGCGCCAGATTGAAGCCCACCGCTCAATATCAGAATTGCAAATCCGGGAAATCCTAGAAGACACGGTGGAAATGCCCTCGCGCTTGTTAAAGACGGTGACAGAACGCCTAGATGCAGTGTTGCTGCATCCGGTGATCGGACTACCGTTATTTTTCCTGTCGATTTACTTGATGTTTGAATTTGTTTGGCTGGTGGGATTGCCATTACAGGATGTTGCTGATGCGATCACAGGATGGTTGCAGGAAGTAGTCATTGCTCCGGTAACAGTCAACTTATCAGAGTTTTGGCGGGGCTTTCTGGTAGATGGAATTTATGGTGGATTAGCGACAGTAGCATCCTTTATTCCCTTAGTCATCACATTTTTCTTCATGATGGCAATTGTGGAAGACAGTGGTTACTTCTCCAGAGCAGCATACATAATGGATTCCTTGATGTATCGCTTTGGCATGGATGGGCGCAGTTTCGTGTTGCTGATTATGGGGTTTGGGTGTAACATCCCAGCAATTATGGGAACACGAGTAATGCGATCGCGGGCATTACGCTTGCTAACAATTCTCATCATTCCCTTTGCCCTGTGTTCGGCACGGTTAACAGTGTTTGTGTTTATCATCGATGCCCTGTTTAATCGCACTTGGGGGCCATTAGTGCTGTTCTCACTTTACCTATTTAGTTTCCTGGTGGCGCTGCTAACTGGATTACTAATGAAAAGGCAGTTTCAAAATCGGGAACCATTTGTGATAGAACTACCTCCCTATCGCTTTCCCACACTCCAGCAAATCTTTCTACGGGGATGGGGTGAATTGAAGCACTTTCTACAACGGGCAACAGGATTTATTACGGCAGGGGTGGCTGGTGTTTGGCTTTTGAGCAATCTACCTCAAGGCACAGCAAACCCAGTCGGGATGCTAGTTATCACACCGCTTTTGGTGGGCATGGTTACAGGTTGGGATGCGGTGAAAGCATTCTTGCAACGAGCAGGTGGATTGATTGCGATCGGTGTGTTAGGTGTCTGGTTGCTAACTCATTTACCAGGCAACGACAATGTGAGCTACGCTACTCGTATTGGAGAGTTTTTCGCCCCTATTTTGAATCCGGCGGGCATACCCAAGGAGTTAACTATTGCTTTAATTTTCGGGTTCATTGCCAAAGAAATTTTAGTGGGTTCTCTAGCAACCATTTACAATCTCACCGATCCTAATGCCGTACAAGCAACTCTTGCTCAGACAATTTCACCAATTCAAGCTTACAGTTTCATGCTTTTTTGTCTGCTTTACACCCCTTGTTTGGCAACAGTTGCTACTATCCGCAGCGAGTCTAAAAGTATTCAGTTTACGTTTCTATCAGTTACCTATGGATTGATCTGGGCGTGGGTTGTGAGTACGCTGTTTTATCAAGGGGCGAGGTTGTTAGGGTTGAGTTAGAAATACTAGTACTCAACTATAGTAATCCAATTTGATTAATGAATTTACTCGTGGAGGCAGGCAATAGGCACTCTTGCAATAGGAAAGAAGACTTTTCAAGGTGTACCTAGCTTCGCAAAAATCAAATAGGAATCCTATATATAATTTCTTAAGCGTTGCGAAGGGTCAGATCCCCGACTTTTTAAAAAAGTCGGGGATCTCGCGCGTAAGTCCTGGAATAGTAGCGGCTCCGTGAGTAGAGCATGGCAGGGATTTACTTTTATGCCGTAGTTACGAGTGAGAATTTGCGAGTATTTCTTGTCCTTTGTTACCCTTATAAGGTGGCAGCTTTATCCACCGAAAAGCAACTATATTTAATAACAAACCAAGCAGGAACAAAAACACCATTAAAGTAATTTGATACCAGAGAATTGGCTGAACAAATAAATCCAAAATAACGTGAAGTAAATTCATGATGCTATAAAACACAGTTAAGCCAAAATGAATAACTCGATAACGTTTTGCATCAAAAAAAGTGGTGGCAATAATTGCCAGCATTGGTATTACAAAAAATCCCAACATTAACCACATAATTCCAGATATCTCATTTATTGTTGTGGCTTTTTGAGATTCAGCAACGGGTAAACCGTGAAAAAGTGGCATCAAACCGAGTTGAGTGTGAAACAGTGTTCCCAGTAAAAAGGTTATCCATAGAGCAATGATTTTTTCTTGATAATTAACCTTCATAATTGCTCTCCAATTCCTTTTTGAAAGTCAGACTCTCATGTGCGTTAGCGTAGTTCCGCTCGCTCATAATGAGGGGATGAAAGTGAAAGAACGAACACAGATGAACACAGATGTAGCCGCGCTTGGGCGCGGCTTCGGTGCAGGGTACACAGATAGATTATGGATTTGCTGTTAGGTTAATGCCTGATCCCTGTTAATATTTCCCTATTTTCAAGCTAGTTCTCAATTTTTTACTCTTCGCAAAAGGCAAAGAGTAAAAAATTTAACCAAATTTGAGGAATTCGCGTCCTTCTAATTGTGGTGTTTCTCCCCGTAACAGTGGCTCTAATACTGCTTTAATCCGAGTGGCTGAAGGTGGACATCCGGGTAAGTAAATATCAACTGATACAACTGCATGAACGGGTGTAACTCGATCTAGTAACTGCGGTACAATACCAGGCTCATGGGGAATTTGAGCGTGAATATCCGCAGCTTCAATGTAACAGCGTTGCAAGACAGGTTCTACACTTCCTAAGGGATTGCGTAAAGCAGTAACATTACCAGTAACAGCACAATCACCAAAAGAGACAAGAATTTGCGATCGCTCTCTGACTATCTGAATCATTTCCAGATGCTCTTCATTGGCAACTGCACCCTCAACTAACACCACATCTACACCTTCGGGATATTCCTTAACATCAGCAAAGGGACTGTAAACTAAATCCACTTGTCCAGCCAAATCAATCAGCCATTCGTCCAAATCCAAAAAAGACATGTGACAGCCAGAACAACCGCCCAGCCAAACCGTCGCTAATTTTAAACGAGCCATTTTCTTGTTCTTATGATACAGATAGAGATTTAAAATGCAGCGTATATTTTTCTTGGTGTCTTTGCGTCTTGGTGGTTAATAAAATGATTTTTTCACCACTAAGACACAAAGACACGAAGGTGATCTAAACAAGCCATTGCTGTTTCTCCCGTGCTGTAATTAGAAAATCAAGTTTGGTGCGATCGCGTTGCATTTCACCGACGCTAGAACCTTGGTAAAAAATTGCACCTGTGGGACAAGCGTTAACGCATTTACCGCAGGAAGTACAAGTCTGGGAAGTTCTCCAAGGCTGATTTAAATCAGTGATCACATGGGAGTTTGTCCCCCTACCCGCCATATCCCAAGTGTGCGCTCCTTCAATCTCGTCACAAACACGTACGCAACGAGTGCAAAGAACACAACGGTTGTGATCGATGCCAAAGCGATCATGAGAAATGTCGACTTTGCGATTAGGAAATTGATATTCCAACCGCACATGATCCATACCCATCTCAATTGCCAAATCTTGCAATTCGCAATTACCATTAGCTACGCAGACTGAACAGATGTGATTGCCTTCTGCAAATAGCATTTCTATAATCATGCGACGATATTTTTGCAGGCGATCGCTGTTTGTTTGGATTTCCATACCTTCAGCAACTTTTGTCACACAAGCAGGTTGAAGTTTATTACTACCAGCAATTTCTACTAAACAAAGCCGACAAGCCCCAACATCTGTTACTCCTTGCAGGTGACACAAAGTCGGAATGTGAATTCCTGCTTCCTGCGCGGCTTGAAGAATGGTTTCTTCTTCGCGGGCGCTGATTAGTTGCTGATTGATTGTTAATGTTTTGACTGTCATTGTGCTGGTTTGGATGTTCAGTATAATTTTGGTTAACGAACACCGATGCACACGGATGGACACCGATGATTTATCTGTGTGTATCTGTGTTCATCTGTGTTCGTTATTCATTAACTTTTGGTTGTGGCTGTAAGTCATCTCAATAGTCCAATGTTTTTTGGGAGGGCGAACACCGATGCACACGGATGGATTATCGCCTTGCACTGTGTTCATCTGTGTTTGAGTTTAAAAATAAGATTTTTGCCATAGTTGTAATTCACGTTAGGCGTCATTGCTCAAATTTGCCAAATATTCATCTCGGAAATAATGTAAGGTGCTAAATACCGGATTTGGTGCTGACTGTCCTAAGCCGCACAAGCTGGTATGCTTCACCATGTCGCACAGTTCTTCTAGCAGTTCTAAGTCAGCAAGGGATGCTTTGCCTTCGCGGATCTTGGTTAACAATTGATACAGTTGGACTGTGCCGACACGGCAGGGAATACACTTACCGCAGGACTCATCCATGCAGAATTCCATAAAGAAACGGGCGACATCCACCATGTTGGTAGTTTCGTCCATGACAATCATGCCGCCGGAACCCATGATGGAACCAAGTTGAGCCAAAGATTCGTAATCGACGGGAGTATCAAAAGCTACGGCGGGGATACAGCCTCCAGAAGGACCGCCTGTTTGCACTGCTTTGGCTGTACCGCCATCTGGGACACCACCACCCATTTCTTCGACAATTTGCCGCAGGGTGGTTCCCATGGGCACTTCTATCAAGCCTGTGTTTTTGATTTTGCCAGCTAGGGCAAAAACTTTTGTACCTTTGCTTTTTTCTGTACCAATGCTGGCGAATACGTCTGCACCTTTGCGAATAATCCAAGGGACGTTGGCAAAAGTTTCGACGTTGTTAATTAAAGTTGGAAATCCCCACAAACCACTTTCTGCTGGGTAAGGCGGACGGGGACGAGGTGTACCGCGTTTGCCTTCAATTGATGCCATTAACGCGGTTTCTTCGCCACAAACATAAGCTCCTGCCCCAATGCGAATATCTATTTTAAAATCAAAGGGAGAGTCAAAAATCTTACTTCCTAATAAACCGAGGCGTTGGGCTTGGCGAATGGCAATTTGCAGCCTATTGATCGCAATGGGATATTCGGCACGGATATAAATATAACCTTGGTTAGCACCGATCGCATAGGCAGCGATCGCCATTCCTTCTAAAACTCGATGAGGATCGCTTTCTAACACACTGCGATCCATAAATGCGCCGGGATCGCCTTCGTCGGCGTTGCAGATGACAAATTTGCGATCGCCCTTTGCTTTGGCTACAGTCGCCCATTTCACACCTGTGGGATAACCTGCACCACCCCGTCCCCGCAACCCACTACGAGTAATTGCATCCACCACCTCAGCTGGTGTCATTTCTCGCAACACGTGGTAAAGTGCCTGATAGCCATCAGCAGCAATGTAAGACTCAATCCGTTCTGGGTCAACTTTGCCGCTATTTTCCAGAACTATCGGGAATTGCTTGGTAAAAAATGGCTGCTGCAAATCTCCTGTTTGTACCTTGACTTCACCACCATCTAACCCAGCGATAATTGAGGGAGCATTTTCTGAAGTCACTTTTTCATATATCTGGGGTGCAATATTTTGCGCCTCTACATTGTCCACTTCTACCAAAGGGCCTTGACAACACAAACCCATACAACCAACACTACAAACTTCAACTTTATCTGCCAAGCCTGTTTCTTCTGTTACCTTTTCCAAACTTTCTTTGACTGCAACAGAACCAGAAGACAGACAACCAGCCGCCATACAACAACGAATGCGAATAGGCTTAGAGTTGGCGCGTTCTTTCTCAGCAATTTCCTGTAATTCAGTCAGATCCATATTTTATACCAATCAGTTATCAGTTATTTAGTAGGACTTATGCACCCTCTACAAATCCTTGGCGTTCTACCTTACGGAAGCCGCTATGGCGTCTAAGGCGTCTTGGCGGTTCAGTAATCTTGATCACTGTTCACTGATTTGAGCCATCCTTCTATTTTTTCGGTCACTAACTCCGGTGTTTGGTGTCCGCATACAGTACCATCAAACACAACAGCAGGTGCAATCCCACAAGCACCCAAACATCTGGCTGTTAAAAGTGAAAGTTCACCATCTGGGGTTGTTTCGCCAGCATGAATTTTGGCACACTTTTCTACAGTTGCTAGTAAATTGGCTGCACCTTTAACGTAACAAGCTGTACCCGTACACACCACACAACTATGCACGCCTTTCGGTGCTAGGGAGAAGAGATGATAAAAAGTTGCGACACCATAAACACGGCTGGGTGGTAGTTTGAGGTTGTGGGCAATGTAATGTAACAAGTCGTTTTCTAAATAGCCAAAAAGTTCTTGTGCTTTGTGCAAGACTTCTATGAGTGCATCCTGTTGATATTGATGGCGCTTCATAGTGGCGTCAAGTATTTTGAAACGTTTATCACCGCTAGGATGCTGTTTGGGTGTACTTTTTGTATACTGGTCTTTTCTATTGACTGTTTGAGAGTCCATTTTTGTAATTATTTTAAGTATCTCTGCGGTAAAAGTATTTTGTCAGATGTCCGCTATAGTTTTTACATCGGTCTGTTTTGTTAAAACGTCGGCTTACAAAAATAAAGTTCATTTTCATTTGTTAGAGTGCGTTGTGGACTTTATTTCTAATGCACCGCGAGTCTTCGATAGTAAGTTTACACCGTAGATTCTTCAAATCTGGGGCTGCCTTGTTGCTCCTGAGTTCTACACCTATCGTTATAAATCAACAATTTGAGGAAGTTGTGAGGTTATATCAAGTCTCTCGCAAAGTCCAGAACCCCGATTTCCTAGAAAAGTTGGGATATTGTCTCTCATATTCAGCTAGCTTTAATTGTGCCGAGTTGACTTGCAAGTAACCTCACCCCGTCCTATCGGACACCCCTCTCCTTACTAAGGAGAGGGGAGGGGGTGAGGTTTTTCGGGGTTGGGAGTGATTCGATCATTTGTGTGTACACCGTAGCCTTACCAAAGAGAGGGGAGGGGTGAGGTTTTCGCAGTTTATGATGGCTACTTACGAATTAAATCTTCCACTCTCGCTACAACTTGCCCTAATCTCTCAGCATCAGGCGATTGGATACGCTGCAATATCTCCAAGGCTGGCTGCAAATAATTCAGTGCTTGATTGTAATCGCCCTGTTGTTCTGCTATATGCCCTAACCACCACAAAGTCATTGCTTTGCCTTGGACATCGCCGATTTGTTCAAAGAGCGCCAGGGATTGTTGATAAAGAGCGATCGCTTCAGTGATTTCGCCGCTATTGGCTTTGAGCATCGCCAAACAGTGCTGAAGTGCTGATAGTTCTTCTTTGTCTTCTAATGGACAAAGGTTTAACGCTTGTTGATAATGCTTCAGTGCCAGATCAACTTCACCAACTTGGCTTTCACAATAACCCATCACCTTGAGAAGGCGATAGTCTTCAGTAATTTCTAAGGTTGATTTACACAGTTGCAGCGCTTCTCTGTAACGGCTTTGCTTCCACCAGCGATGTACTAAACCGCTTGCTACTTCTGCGGCTTTTTTTTCTTCTTTCCCCAACAACGCCAGCCGATGAATTTCTAACCTCTGTTCCTCAGTTGAAGTTCCCGCCTCTTCCCACCAAAAGCGATACAAAACCTCAGCCGCTTGCTTATACAAAGCCTCCCCATCTCCCGTTAACTGCACAGGCAAAATACGCGGCACTCGTAACGCCTGATCATAACTCACTTCCAACAACCCCAACGCCACCGCCCGATTCATATAATCTGACAAACTAGGAATACTCTGACAAACTGCGGCTAACGCTTCCCTCGGTACTGGTAACTCAAACACCAAACCCCGTGACAACATCTCCCGCATAGTTTCATCCATCTGTTGCAGCAGCGCCTCAGCCAAAACTTGCTCTCGCAACTCCACCGGATCTGCTGCTAACCTCTGCAAAATTGCCGCTTGATCAACTGTTTTATTTTGCAGAATCTTATCCAACCATTCCAGCAAGCGGGGATTTCCATCTGCTAACTTCTGCGCCTGTAACTTCAACGCCTCATCAACCTGAGATTTGTCACCAAAAGCTGTGAGGCGATTAAACTTTTTTCGCAAATCTGCGCCTTGCAGTGCATCCAACGGCTGCTTGTAGAAATACTGCAACTGGCTAAATTCAAAATCGTAACGGCAAGTAATAATGATGCGGTGGGATGTGTAATTTTCTCTCATCGCCCAAACTAAAGCTTGCAACACCTCGGCTACTTCCGCTTGCAGCACATAACTTTCATTGCGGGGTACTAAATTCACCTCAAAGTCATCCAGCACCAACAAAAACGACTTTCCACCCTCATGCAACTGCTGGAAAACTCGCCGCAACCGAAATCTCAATTCCTCATCGTAATTTTGTAAGCTTTGACGTTGTTCGTTGTCATCCAACTTTTCCGCCAACCGATTCACCAAATTACCTTCATCAATGTGTCCCACCCAAACAACACGCTCAAAAGTCGGCAGTCTGTCACACAGTCTAGCTGCTAAACTACTTTTACCCAAACCGCCCATGCCATGAATCAACACTCCAACCCCCCCTGTATCCCCCCTTACCAAGGGGGGGATAGAAAGGGTTGCGTCAGCACTCTTAAACAATTTTGTAACTGACGGCGACGCCCAACAAAACTTTCCCGCGTCGGGACTTTCACCTTACCCGCCGGATCTAAAAATTGGGTAGTAACAGAAGGCGCTGGTGCTGGTTTGCGTCCACGAGTCCGCAAAGGTGTAACTAATGAACCGGGTAAATCGCCTGCTGCATATAGCCGCAACAAATGCCAATCCCGCGCCTTGTTCTTAATTAATGCTTGGTAAGTACTAGCAACAGCCTCAGTAATTTGTTTCCCTGCTGACAACTCCTGATACAATGCAGCAGCTGCGGCGATCGCATCCAAATCTAAAACACTTTGACCCCAACCCAAAACCGCTTTTGCACCTGATTTTAGCAATTCTTCCGCCATTGAAGGTACAAAACCCGCATTACCTGCTTGCCCAGTGCGACAACCAGAGAGGAAAATCAGTTTAGGCAGTCGAAATTGTAATTCTTGAGCAATATCTGCTGCACTGGCAAAATAAGCTTCACCTGTTAGCGTTTCAGTCACAAAACGCGGTTGCCCATCTTGTAAAGTAGCATGACCACTCAGGTGTAAAACATCAAAATAATCTTTGCCATAACTATCGACTAAATAACCCAACTCCGACAAACAGCCGCTTTCTTCCACTGTCAATGCTAAAGGTTGTCGCGTCGTCGCCTCCAGAATCCGCGCTTCCTCCCCCTCAAAATCCAGCACAGGTTTTACATCTAGTGGCGAAGTCGCCATAAACAAAACTTGGAGCGCTCGGTTTTCCGCTTCCCCAGCAACAGTCAAATTTTTTACCGTGTTATCTGACACCCACCGTACTGGGATAATAGCCGGGACTCGCTGCACCAAAAAGCTACTACCGTCGTGCAAAATTTCCCAAGGTAGATGGTGTAGACACGCGCTTTGTGGAGACGCGATGAATTGCGTCTCTACAATTTGCGTTTTTACAAATCCCGTGTTGATCGCTAATACCACGCCTTCGCGGCGATACTTATCTAGTAAGGATTGCAGCCAGCGATCGCTCCCATCCAACCAGTTATACAACCGCCGCCCAGTAACCGTATAATCCTGTGGAAACGACGAAACATAATAATCTCGCTCCGCCAACCCAATCAAATCTTCAACTTCTGATAGAGGAAGCAATCGCCTTTCATACTCATTAGGATTATCAACAAAATAACGTAACTCTACGTAATTCCCGTCAACAGCCTTCAGAGCGAGGTGGAGGACTTGCACATTCCGAATCCCAACACTTTAGTATTATCCCCAACTCTAACACCCCCAATTCTAGAGAAATTCCCAGCAATTCCACCAAATCCCTCTCAACCTCTTCCTTCTTGGCGTACTTGGCGTACTTGGCGGTTCATTACTCCTAACCTTACCTTTCACCTGCAACTTTAATTTCCGCCCTCACCACCGCAGCATCAACAGTCGGATAAATACGAAAACCCAACTTCTCACAAACTCTTTGCATAGCAGAATTTTCAGTCAAAATTTCAGCACTAATCAACCTTAACCGTTCATCACGCCCTACTTCCAGCAACCTTTTGAGTAACTCAGTTCCCAAACCTTGACATTGATAGCGATCGCTAACCAAGATTGCAAACTCCGCTTCACTAGTACCATGCAACTTACTTAACCTACCAACAGCTAAAACTTCATGTTCTCCGGTTTCTGGATTTTCATAATCTACCACCAACGCCATTTCTCGGTCATAATCAAGAAAACACAGACGCGTAAGCCTTTCGTGGGCAATACGTTGACTGAGTTTGATCAAGTGAAAGTACCGGAAAAAAACGCTTTCTTCAGATAAAGTATGATGTAACTTAATCATCAAAGGTTCGTCCTCTGGGCGAATCGGACGAATAGTTACTTGCATCCCATTGCGTGTTGTCCAAGAGGAAACGTACTGTGTCGGATAAGGACGAATTGCCAGTTTTGGTAACTGTGCTTCAGTAATATCTAAATCATGAAGAACAATCCGCGCATCAACTGCCACAAGGGAGTTTTCTGCAATTCCTTCTGCTTTTACTAAAAGTGGATTAATATCAATTTCTTTAATCAAGGGTTGCTCAACAACAAGTTGGCTAAAGCGTACCAAAAGTTGTTCTAAAGCCTCCAAATTAACAGCTTTTCTGCCTCTCACTCCCTGTAGTGCTTTGTAAATTCGGGTTTGTTCCATCATCCGCCGTGCCAAGGTAGTATTGAGTGGCGGTAGTCCCAAGGCTCGATCTTGAAACACTTCCACTAACTGTCCACCTGTGCCAAACAGTAAAACTGGGCCAAATTGAGCGTCAATGCTACTACCAAGAATTAATTCGTAGCTGTTTTTTAGGTTTATCATAGGCTGGACAGTAACACCAGCAAAATGATTTGCTCCGACTTTGGTGCTGACAGATAAGGCGATCGCATCATACGCCTCACGCACCGCCTTAGCATCGCGTAAATTCAAATGCACCCCGTCTACATCAGTTTTATGAGTGATGGTTTCAGAATATACTTTCAAAACCACAGGATAACCAATTTCCTCTGCTAGCCGCACAGCTTCTGCTGCACTTGTTGCTACCTGCGTTGTTACCGTCGGAATACCGTAAGCAGCAAGAATTTGTTTTGATTCCACTTCCGTAAGTAAAGTTCTGCCAGCTTCACGCGCTGTTTGGATAATAGTTTTGGCGACAGTGCGATCGCTAGTATCTACCCCCTCAGGAAGCACAGGCGTTTCATACAAGGCACGCAGGTTATAATTGTAACGCCACATATAGTTGAATACATGGGCTGCGGTATCGGGAAAAGGAAATGTGGGAATCGATGCTTGGTTGAGAATTTCCGCCCCTGCTTCCACGTCTGCATCTCCCATCCAACTCGCTAGTATGGGCTTACCAATGCGCGCTAATGGTTTTACTTTATACGCAGATTGGGTCGGGTCAGTCATTGCCTGGGGCGTAAGAATCACCAACAGTCCATCACTATTAGGATCTTTAGCAACTATTTCCAAGGCTTTGGCATAGCGCATAGGGTCAGCATCCCCAAGTATGTCAATGGGATTATTGTGACTCCATTGTGGTGGCAACAACTCGTTCAGCGCTGCATAGGTTTCTGGGGATAATTCTGCTAGTTCACCTCCATCAGTAATTAAAGCATCAGTTGCCAACACTCCCGGTCCGCCTGCATTCGTAACAATAGTCAGTCTTGGCCCTTTAGGGCGTGGTTGCTTCGCTAGCACCTCTGCCATATCAAACAACTCAGAGATACTCTTAACCCGTAAAACCCCACATCGGCGAAATGCAGCATCAAACACCGCATCGCTACCTGCCAATGCACCTGTGTGGGAAGCTGCTGCTTTGGCTGCGGCTGCTGTCCGTCCGGCTTTAATTACAATAATAGGTTTCGTCAGGGCAACTTCCCGCGCCGCAGAGAGAAATGACCGGGCATCTCCTATAGATTCCATGTAAATAACAATGCTTTCAGTATGCGGGTCATCACCGAGATAGTAAATCAAATCGCCCCAACCCACATCCAGCATGGAACCAATGGAAATAAAGGCACTAAAGCCGACATTTTCCCGAAAACTCCAGTCCAAAATTGCCGTACACAATGCCCCACTTTGACTGATAAAACCAACCTTACCAGGCAAAGCCATACCGTGGGCAAAAGTTGCATTTAAGCCAGTATGGGGATTCATCACTCCCAAGCAATTCGGGCCAATCAGCCGCATTTTGCCTCGGCGCACTTGCTGGAGTACTTGCTGTTCTAATTCTGCCCCAGTAGTGCCAATTTCCTTGAACCCAGCCGAAAGCACGATCGCTCCCTTGACTCCTGCATCGACACATTCACCAATTACACCAGGAACCGTAGATGCAGGTGTAATCACAATCGCCAAATCCACTGGTTCTGGCACAGCAGCAATATTTGGGTACGTTTTAATACCAAGTACACTGTGGTGTTTGGGGTTGACTGGAAATACCGTTCCCCCAAATGGATGGCTGATCAGATTCCAGAGAACAGTCCTACCCACACTACCTTCACGTTCGCTAGCACCAATCACAGCAATGCTTTTGGGAGCAAAAATTGCATCTAAAGGTTGATGCTCAGAACGTAAAATATCATAAGCGCGATCGCTTCCCAATTGCATAGTCTTTTGCATTGTTAGCTCCTTCGTGACAGTTGGGGGTTAAAGGTTAACGAACACCGATGAACACAGATACACACCGATAATCTATCTGTGTATGTCTACATCGGTGTTCATCGCTTTGCACGGTGTACCTTACGGAAGCCGCTTGCGCGTCTACGACTCTAAGAAGATGTATTTTCCGTAGCCGCAATTTCTAACAAAGTCTTCAGTACAGAATCAGGGTTGAGACTAATCGAATCAATCCCCTCTTCTACCAAAAACCGAGCAAATTCCGGGTAGTCACTCGGTGCTTGACCACAAATGCCGATTTTGCGACCATGTTGTTTAACTGTAGATATTGCCTGAGCAATCATTCGTTTCACAGCTTCGTTGCGTTCGTCAAATAAATGTGCTACCAACTCTGAATCCCTATCAAGTCCTAAAGTCAATTGCGTTAAATCATTAGAACCAATTGAGAACCCGTCAAACACTTGACAAAACTCGTCTGCAAGTTGGACGTTACTTGGTAACTCACACATCACATATACCTGCAAACCGTTTTCTCCACGTACCAATCCGTGTTTCGCCATCTCTGCAAGTACGCGGCGACCTTCAGCAGGAGTGCGGCAAAATGGGATCATCAAAATAACGTTCGTTAAACCCATTTGCTCGCGTACTTGCTTCATCGCCCGACATTCTAAGGCAAATCCTTCCCGGTAGCGTTCGTCATAATAACGCGAAGCCCCCCGCCAACCAATCATCGGGTTTTCTTCTTTCGGTTCAAATTGTTTCCCACCTAACAGATTGGCGTATTCGTTGCTTTTGAAATCACTAAGGCGAACAATCACAGGTTTGGGATAAAATGCGGCTGCGATCGCACCGATACCTTGGGCGAGTTTATCAACAAAGAATTGCGGCTTGTGTTCGTATTCGGCGGTTAACTCAGCAATTTTGTATTTGGCTAGTTCATCCTCTAATTCATCAAAGTGAATTAATGCTAGAGGATGGGCTTTGATATGATTAGCTATGATAAATTCCATTCTTGCCAAACCGACGCCATCATTCGGGATGGCGCTGTAGCCAAATGCTTCTTCTGGGTTGCCCACGTTCATCATAATTTGAGTACGAGTGCGGGGCAATTTTTCTAATGGTATTTCTTGGACTTCGTAAGCTAACAAACCTTTGTAGACTTTTCCGGTTTCACCTTCAGCGCAGGAAACCGTAATTTCTTGTCCAGCTTTAATTATCTTTGTGGCGTTACCACAGCCAACAATTGCCGGGATTCCCATTTCTCTGGCAATAATTGCTGCATGACAGGTGCGTCCGCCAGAGTTAGTGACAATAGCACTGGCTTTTTTCATAATTGGTTCCCAGTCAGGATCAGTGCGGTTTGTTACTAACACTTCGCCTGGTTGGAATTCGCCCAGACGATGCACATCGAGAATTACTCGTGCTTTGCCTTGTCCGATCATCTCACCGACGCTGCGCCCTGTAACTAGGACTTCTCCTTTTTCTTGGAGTTGGTAGATGTGGAGAACGTTTTTAATTTTCTGCGACTGGACAGTTTCTGGACGTGCTTGGACAATAAACAATTCGTTGGTGATACCGTCTTTTGCCCATTCGATATCCATCGGTGTATAAACACCACGCACTTGGGAGTAGTGTTCTTCAATTAAACATGCCCAATGTGCTAGTTGGAGAATTTCGTCATCGTTGAGGGCAAAAGCAGCGCGATCGCTAGCTGCAACAGGTATATTTTTGGTCATTTTAGAACCGCCCAAGTCATACACCATTTTAATTTCTTTTGTTCCCAGGCGTTTTTCCAGAATTGGGCGGTATCCTTGTTTAAGGGTTGGTTTAAATACTAAATATTCATCAGGGTTGACTGCACCTTGAACAACGTTTTCACCTAAGCCATAGGCGGCGGTAATTAATGCTGCGTCTTTAAATCCTGTCTCGGTATCAATAGAGAACATGACGCCGGATGCAGCTAAGTCCGCACGCACCATTTTTTGTACGCCTACCGAAAGGGCTATATTGAAGTGGTCGAAGCCTTTGATTTGACGGTAGGAAATGGCACGGTCGGTAAAAATGGATGCAAAGCATTTGTGGCAGGCTTGCAGTACAGCTTTTAGTCCGTGGACATTTAAGTAGGTTTCTTGCTGTCCAGCAAAGCTAGCATCAGGTAAATCTTCCGCAGTCGCACTAGAGCGAACTGCGACATCGGTATCAGCACCGTACTGGTTGCAGAGGTCTTCGTATGCTTGGGCGATCGCCTTCTCCAATTCTTCAGGAAAGGGGGTTTGTAGCATCAAAGTCCGTGCTTGTTTGCCACATTGACGCAGGTTATTGACATCTTCTACATCTAAATCAGCAAAGATTTGCCGCAATTTCGTTTCTAAACCTGCCCCTTGGATAAAGAAACGATACGCATAGGCAGTAGTTGCAAATCCTGTGGGAACTTTTACCCCTTTGGTTTGAAGTTGCTGAATCATTTCTCCCAGTGAAGCGTTTTTACCACCCACAAGCGGGATATCTGCAATTCCTACTGCATCTAGCGGTAGCACTAACGCTTGTTGTTTGACGTTCTGGCTTAGTTTCTGTTGAGTAACAAATGTTTCCAGCATGGGAAAAATTTCCTTAAAAGCATTTTCGCTACTGCTACTCAAGGGGTTTGGTTTGATTTTTGCACTTCCTCTTGAGTCTCACACCTATGGTTATAGGAGGATAATTTGAGGAACTTGTGAGGATGCGAATTTTGAAGTTTTAATGACTACGCAATAATTCTAGTTGTTTCAATGCTGTTCTGGGCGTATACAGAGGCGATCGCTAAATTTGCGACCGTTCGCCCCGATTTTCTTGCACTGTAACATGACTCACCAATGGCAATACTTGGAATAAAAACTTCATTAGCTTGAGCAAGGTTGTTTTTGACAATCGCTTCGTCCGCCAACAGAGCAATGATTATATTAGTATCCAATAAATAAATACCTACCACTCATTGATGTCTACCCGCTCGCAGTCTTGCTCAATTGCCTCGCGGATCTCCTGAAGGTCATCAGGAGGAATTGAACCTGCAAAACGCAGCAATTGCTCTCCTGGAGTACCCAAAGTCATAATAAGAAAATGACAACACTACAAAAGAGCGATCACTCATTCCACAAAAGATTTTTGCTCTCGACAGTGGCTGTATTAACAGCACTCACACTTACCAGTTTATCACCAGGTTGTCAAAGCATACCCGTCAAAAGCTCCTCTGCGGCTAACTTTGGGAGTTGGAGATAACTCGGTGGAGAAAGCGGAAATAGTTAAGTAGCAGGCTGTGACCAAAATTATGTTTGAGAAGGCGAACACCGATGCACACCGATAAACACCGATGGATGCAGATAGGTTTTCTAGATGTGTTTATGTTATTTGTTGCTGTTAGTTTTTCCGAAGACCTAACTCTTTTGGAGGTGTAGCGATACCCCATTTGATCAAATTTGCTTCTAGTTCCTTGATAAATTTGGTATCTTCTGCTACTAGGGGATGGTTTTTGCTGGTGAATGAGTTTTGACTCACAGAGGGTTTTTGCTCAAGAAAGGCGAATGCTTGCCGAAATTGCTCCGGACTGGTTTGAATTGGCGAGTCAAAGTGACAGGAAATAATTTGCTGAAAATCCCAACTAGCAACCTGATCAGCCCAGTTGAGTACTTGTGTAGGGTCTTGAGGAAGAATCAGAGTTTGCAAAATCGGTGCTACAAATGGACGCCCCTGATTTCGTAGCGCTGCAAATGATTGCTGCCAATTTTCTCGCCATCGAAATGGAAACACGCCAAAGTAGGTTTTTCTGGAACGATCTGGTGCTTTGAGAGCATCCTGAAATGCCTGCCCTAATCCGATTGTCTCTAGTTTACTAGGACGGAAATAGATGGCAAACAAGGAAATGCGTTGCCATCCCTTACGGCGGTTAGCTTCGTTATCTGCGATCGCTTCTAAGGCGTTGTCTCTGGCGTGAAAAAGTAAGGGGTAGGGGTCTAGTTGAAAAATTGCAGGTGGTTCTTCTGGCACAGACACTATAGAATCAGTTAGCAGTAGAGTGTGCGATCGCTTGTGGAAGAAAGCAACTTCGGCAAAAGACCCCCGTCCCAAGTCTATATCCAAGATTGCATAGTCAAATTCACTGCTCATCGGAGCTAGGCTGGAGTTTTCTGGAAGTATGTAAGTGCGTTTTGGAGGAAAGCCCAGCCAACTTAACGGCAAGTTGAACGGAAAACTCCACTGGTGGGGAGCAACAAATACTTGCGCTTGGGGAAAGCATCGAGCAAAAGGACCAACGAAGACTTTGTGTTCTAAGCCAGAACTGGTGGGCAGAATAATGTATTTAACATCACCATAACTTGCTACTAATTCATTCATCATGCGCATACACTCTCTGGTGGGAGCAACAGGTGCATAGACTAGAAGACCACCAGTTTCGAGTTTAACTACACTCATCCGAATTGGAACGATAGTGTAGAGAATGCCGTGCAGTTGATCGAATGTCCAGATCGTGTCTTCAACAACTTCACAGCAGCATGTGCGACGCTTACCGTAGGGATATAGTGGTACAGCAGGCCAAAATGGCCATGACCAATCTCTGCGCTGCATCAGTCGTTTCTGTGGCATTGTCCCCGAGTTGAATTCCTGTGCATTCATTGTTCACCCAGTTTGCACTCCTATTCAATTTCTAACATTTGAGAGTTTTGGTTGTGTTATACCTTTGGATCATTATTGGATCATTATTTTGTCCAACTGGGTAGCTAGCAAGTTGTAGGCGATCGCTTCTCCTTGACCTTGATGTTCTGCTTGCACGCCAGCCCAAGCACCTGGCGTATCAATAAAAGTTAAAATTGGCATTCCAAATTGATTGGCGTGTTCCATCAATCTCATCGCCTCACGATAGCCCCCCGGCGCAGCCATACCGAAATTACGAGCAACATTATCTTTTGTATCTCGACCCTTTTGATGTCCCAACATCACTACAGGTCTTCCAGCTAGCTTTGCTATACCTCCAACTAAAGCCGGATCATCTGAACCACCGCGATCGCCATGTAGTTCTATCCATGTATCACTAATTGCTTTAATGTAATCAAGAGTACTAGGACGACGAGGATGGCGAGCTATTTGCAGTTTTTGGGACGGTGAAAGATTTTTCTACTACACGCCCATTTCCATAATCAAATTTGCCTAACAAGCGATCGCGCGGTTCATTTCCTCAAACATTTCCCGTGAACCGACATAAATTCCTTGCAATTGCAAACTTTTCAGAAATATTGCACCTGTGTTGACAACACCGCCACCACCAGTCAAAGAACCAAAAAAGCTAATTTTACCGCCGTAGCGAACAGCATGTAGTGACTCATTGAGAGTACCAGGTCCGCCAACTTCTACAACCAGGTCAACAGCAACACCCCCTGTCATTTCTTGTACCCGGTTGCCCCAATCTGGTGTTTTTTCTCTGCTGCTTCACCTGTTGGTTGATAACGTTCGTCACAAATTTCCTGATAAACACAAAACCCACAATTAGTATGAGAAGGATTAGCCAGGAAATGTCCATCTAAAATATTTTGGACTAAAATTTTTGCTTCTTGACCAGTGGTTTGCAATTCTTCAGTGCTAAACGTGTGCAAATAGTCATGCCGCAGGTAGGCTATATGGGCATTAGTGCATCCTGTTGCTTGTGCATAAGCCCAAAGCTGAAAGCGGTGACGTTCTGGAGCTATTTCTTGGTCAGTTTTAAAGTCTAGTACCCAATCATCCCCCAACAAATCAACAATACCGTTAAAAGTCAACGATCCAACCTTCAAATTTACAGGTAATTCCCACTGTCCTTGTTGAAATTGGGCAAAATCTGCCACTTCTTCAAATCGCTGTGCTAACTGCAAAGCCTCGCTGACAGGTTCTTTTGGCAGACTAACATCAAATCCTGCTAGTGTTTCTATGTCGCGGATACCCCGTTCTAAAGCCAAGTGTGCTAAAGTTCCCACTCGTCTTGCTGTGCCAACACCTGAGCCAATTCCTGGATGACCTTGTATAAACCGATATGCAAATTTTTTGGGACATTGAGCATATTCACTTAAAGCAGTGACAGGCAATTCAAATAAACCAGAGCCAACAGAGTTAATTAACAAACTATGGGGTTCTGATGGTAAAGGTGGTTCTGGTGGAACTGGAGGTTGTGCTAATTCTGGATTAAAAGGAATAGTATTTATACTAATTCCCGCAGCCGCTAAACCAGTTGCCAGCCCAGATAAGCTACCACCTGATTCATCGGTTGCAGTCAGAATTAGTTGATCTCGCGCACGGGTTAAAGCTACGTACAGTACCCGTAAAGTCTCTGCTTCTTCCCTCTGTTTCCGCAAATGCTCCAAACAAGTGTATAGCACAGGCTTTTGTGTTTCACCTTGCTCATCCTCTAGCTTCAAAGCAACACCGTATGCAGGGTCAAAGTAAACTGTTTCGCTGGTATAGGGTTGGGAACGAGCTAAATCAGGAATAACTACTACTGACCATTCCAAACCCTTAGCAGCGTGGATAGTCATTAAAGCCACTGCATCATTAGCTGATAAAGGTAAACGGGGTATTTCTATTTGTGCTGCTGCCAACCGCTTGAGACGACGTACTGCGGCAAACACATCACTACTGCCATGTTCTAATTGCTGTACTAATTCTACAAAACCTCGCCAGTCAGCTTCTCGCCTTGCTGCACCAGGTAAGTTAGTGATGACAGCAGTGTAGCCAGTTAGATGATTTGCTATTTGTAGAAGGCGAGTAGGGGGTTCTAAATTGCGATCGCACAACAGTTGACTCAACACTTGTACTGGTCGCTGTAATTCAGGAATATCAGATGATTTTAGTTTCTGCCACCAGTTAGTTTTTGATTGTTCGTCTTGTTCTGTGGTGTCATTTTCCTCTTGACTTTGAATGAAAGTAAACAGAACCCGATCACTAACTGCAAAAAATGGACTACGCAGCACTGCTACTAAAGCTAAATCATCGCTAGGATCAGCCAAAAAACGCAACAATGCCCAACCATCTTTAGCTTCCCTTGTCGCTAGTAAATTATCACCCCCAGCCAAAGCAACGGGAACCCCCACGCTTTCCAAAGCTTCGCCGTAAACTGCCAAAGGTTCCCAAGTCCGGGACAATATTGCAATATCTCCAGGCTGTATTGGCCGGAGTGTTTGAGTTTTTTTATCATAAACCAGGGTTTGATCATTTAGCATTTGTTTGAGGAGTTTTGCTAGATGAAAGGCTTCTACTCTTAAACACTGAGGTTTATTGATATCTGACTCAGCTTCTACGGTATAAACTTGTACTGGGGGGTAAGAATTAGGGCAGTCTGCGCGATAAGCATCTAAATCTTGGTGTAAATCGCCTAGTAATGGGGTAAATATACTGTTGATGTGATCTATGAGTAGTTTGTGAGTGCGGAAGCTAGTAGTTAAAACTTCTTCATTTCCACCACTATTAGTAATGCGATCGCACCAACTACGAAACACTTCCACATCCGCACGGCGAAAGCCATAAATTGATTGTTTAGCATCACCAACAATAGTTAGTAAAGTATTTTGTGTTAGTCGTTGTAATATTTCCGACTGAACAGGGTTAGTATCTTGAAATTCATCGACTAAAAAAGCTCGCCAACGTTGAGCATAATAAAACTGTACTTGTTCATCTTGTAAAGCTCGCAGTGCACCAACTTCTAAATCTGCAAAATCCAGAACACGAGAACGGCGTTTTTCTTGATTAATATATTTTTGTACTGAGCTAAATGCTTGTTGCAGTGCTGGTAGTATAGCTTTTAACTGCTCATCAACTACACTAAATTCTAGAGTTACTAAACCATCTTTAAGAGCTTTTTCAACTAAATTTCGCAGTCCTTTGATAGTTTCTTTGACAATTTCTAACCCGCCATCTGTCCAATTCTTTTTACTGCCAATATTTATTTTGAGTCCAGCTATTACTGTTAGTGATTCTGTAATATTTTCTTTTAAGTCTACAGCCTCCATTGCCTGTAAGGCTGGTTGACGGGTTTCCACTTCCAAGCGATCGCTTGCTTGTCCTGCGTAATTTTGTAGAGTCGTGCGTGCTTGTTGCCAAGTGGGATGCTGCAACAATTCCCTCAGAGCTTTTTGCTGTAACTCCTGTGCCAATTCCTGCCATTTTTCAGCCCCTTGCGCTAAAGCTTTCTCAGCCGCAATTGGGTCTTGAAGTAATACCTGCAAAGTTTGAGACATCAAAGAATAAGGAACTTTTTCGTAAAGCTCGACAGGTAAAGTATCCAAGGCTTCATCTAACCACTGATTGACCCAAAGAACTCCCTCTAGTTCATCTAAAACTGTAAAATCAGGTGGCACATCCGCAGCTTGGGGATGTTCCCGGCAAATTCGCATTGCTAAAGCGTGGATGGTACTAATTTGAGCCGCTTCTAGTTCTGCCAACAAGTCAGACCGTTCTGGTAATTTCTGACTGACCAAAAGCCGAATGCGCGATCGCAACTCCGCAGCAGCTTTATCTGTGAATGTAACTGCAACTATCTCTAAAGGTGAAAACTCACTCTTTTGCAGATGATACAAGTAACGTTCAGCCAGCATATGGGTTTTACCAGTTCCTGCACCTGCTATGACTGCAACGTTACCATTGGCATAGGCTGCTCTTTGCTGTTGTGGGGTCAAACTCATAGGGGACTTCCTTTACGGCTTTGGCGGGAACCGTGACGACAAACTAAGTCATAAGGGCAATACTTGCAGGCATTTTTATCCACATCCGGCGAAACAGGGTAATATCCTGTTTGCAAGTAAGTTTTTATTTTTTGGGCGATCGCCTGTAGTGTTTCTTGGCTTGGTTGTTTTTTAGGAAGCTTTTTGCCCTTGGTTACAGAGTAATAATAAACTTCATGCACAGTTTCCCCAGGAAACAAAGTTGTACTAGCAAAGTGAATATATAAAGGTAGCTGAATATCTACAGTAGTTTTCCCAAATTCATCCTTAATACCCTTTGGTGCTTGGGAACTGGTTTTGTAATCTAATAAAACTAAACCTTGGGGAGTACGGTCTATTCTATCAATCTGACCTTTAACTTTTAAGCCATACCATTCTCCGGTAAACTCTTGCTCTACATGAAAAAATTCCGCATCTGATTGGCGAAAATCCGGCTGTAAACAGGCACGATTTAAAAGTTTCAAATGTTCAGTTCTCTGAGCTTCCCAAGCTGACAAAACAGGTAACTGTAAATCTTGCTCGGCTTGTAAAAAAGCTGTTTCTAAACTCTCAGTAATTGTGGATAAATTTGAAGTATTTAGTAAAGCTAGTTCCAAACTACGATGATACAAAGAACCTCTTAATCCCGAACTTAATTCTTCTTCCGCTTCTTCCACCTCTGCCAATTTCAAAACTTTATTAGCAAACCATTTAAAAGGACATTGACCTAAAGCAGTTAGTTGAGATGCACTAAATACTCGTTCACTTGGATCTAATGGTATACCAATTACTCCATCGTACTCATCATAAGGGTGTGTACCTTCTCTGCGTTTTTCCACATTCCAAGCATGAACTGCCTGCGGTAAAACATCATCCTCTATTAAAGTGTTACGTCGCAGATAAATTTGTCGTGCTTCTTCCAAACTAGCAACAGGTGCAGGTGGAGGTTGCACAATTTTCAGCCCTAATCGAGACAAGTAAGGACTGGGTAAAGAAGCAACTTTACCAATCATCTGCGGGTAGGTAAAAGTTAAGCTTTGGGTAGGAGTTTGTAGTAAAGCATAAAATGAAATTACTTCCCTTCGTGCTGCTTGTGCTGCATCTTCAAAATTAAACCCTTGTTGACGCAGTAATTTACGTTCAAAGAAATCCAATATTGGGTCATCTTGTACTGATGCTGGTAATATTCCTTCAACTGCGCCCAAAACAAAAACGTGCTGAAATTTAGCTCCAAATAATGACACGGGTGTATGTAATTGTACTCCCCCTCGGCCGGGTTGGGCAGGCACAGTTATCAGTGCCAAACTGCCGATCACATCCGCAGCAAATTCTCCTAAACTAATGACTTCTTCTTCTGGTTTCGACAAATCCACAAGAAGTTCTTGATATTCATAATAAGCAACAATCTCTCTTGCCCAACGTCCTGCCCCTTGGCGCAAGTTAAACTTATTTAATATGTCTTGCATCCGTTCTACCCAATTAGCACGAGTATCTTCATGCGGCCAATCGAGTAGGGACAAGTTAACGCCCAAGCTTTGCCATGATAAAAGGTCTGATGGATGCTGTTTCAGAGCTTCTTGCCAAACAGGGGCAGACAAAGCAGAACATAAAGGATGCCTCAGCAATCTGGCTGTTGATTCAAAGGGGAATTTTTCTTGGATAACTTCCAATAACAATTGCACCCAAGCTCCCAACCTAGTAGCATTCAAAGGTACTCCATACAGAGCGCGTACTGGTAATTTGTATTCATAAGCTACATCTAATACTGTCGGGCCATAAAGGGTATCATCCCTAGCTACAAGCACAATTTCATTTGCTGGTGTTCCTTGACTCAGAAGAATTTTTACCTGGGCTAACGTGCCGCGTACCTCGGATTCCAAGTGGGGATAAATGTAGGCTTTCACTTCTGGAGGTGCTATTGTTCCGTTCAGGAAACAATCTTGCAGTTGTGTCCCAAGTGAAGGATTAGTTTCTTCTAATACTTGTACTTCCCAACCCGCCTGCTGTAACCATTCCACAGCTTTTTGTGTATCTACAAAACTGCTAGACTGTGGACACGGTAATACAATAAAGCTACCATCACCTGCGATCGCATTGATAAAGTTCAGTTGTTCAATGCGCAGATGAAAGTACCCATAAATCAGAACTGGTTGACGTTTAGTAATAACATTACTAGCCTGCCAGAGAACTTCAGCAGAATCTATCATGCCTTTTTCTCTCAGCAAAATTACGTATGTTTGAGTTAAGATAGCTAGTTGTTGAGTACGATTACTACTAGCAGTCATCAGCAATTGTAGATTAATTCCGGCACGCAATATAGCTTTAACCGCAGAAGACAAAGCGCGTGTTGTGCCTTCAACATCTGTTGTTTGAATCACTCTACTTACTGATGTCCGCAGCAAGCGTAATGCCATTAGTGTTGGTGCAACTCGAATACCTGCTTTTACCAGACTTGGCTTTGCCAGAGTCTCTAAGCTTTGGTGTGATACTTTTAATGCTCGTGCTGCTTGTGAGCTTGGGGTAATTACCTTAAGAGATGGACACTGAATTAACTGCTGAATTAAGTAGTTATCATGTAGATTAACGTAAACAAATCGTTTCATTTAATTGTGGTTGCCAATTTTTGAAGTTTAGTTTTGGCTTCCCTATGTGAAAGTCCATTTTACTTAATTTATACCTTCAGCACCCGTAAATGTCTATACATCTCATAATAAATGCTGATTCCCCAAAAGTTTTGCACATCAGCAATCCTACTACAAAGTTATAGGTTTTAAGATGTTCTTAATTACACTTGTTACCCAATATCAAATCTTTTTAGTTGAAGAGTAAAGCGATCGCCATTGGCGATCGCAGCAGGGGTAACATTGACATTGACACTAAGAGTGTCAGATCCTGTGAATATTGTCGGCAATAGCGATCAACTTTATCGGCTGTTTTCTAATTTAATTATTAATGCCATTCAATACACAGCATCAGGAGGAAAGGTAACTGTTTACTTAGACCACAGTGACCATTATGCTGTAATTCAGATTGAAGATACAGGGATTGGTATTCCTCAACAAGAGTTGTCACGAATTTTTGATCGCTTTTATGGTGTGAATAGTGATCGCTCTCGTAGTACTGGTGGTTCTGGATTGGGATTAGCAATATCGCAAGCAATTGTCCAAGCACACCACGGTAGCTTAAATGTAGAAAGTGAATTAAGTAAAGGTACTACTTTTACTGTTAAGTTACCTTTCAATGTGCGTCCACTTAATAGTGTTCGCTCTATTTTTTTATTTAAAATACTACATCGTGACTGGCATCAATGAATAGGCGATCGCCAATGCAGTGGCTGGTGAGTGCTTATCTCTTTAAATGGAAAAATCCCTGGATGGGGATTCGGACGAATGAATCAAAGTAGTCTGAAACTAACACGATACTCTGAGTGCCTGTTGTGATCGCCATCACTACTCCGCGTGATTTACATTCTGTGGAGATAATTCAGCGACATCCTAAACTCTCGCGAGTTGACACACCCGTCACCGGATTGATTCCATCAGCGCGATCGCACATCAACTTCACTTGATAAGGATCAACAATTGCACCAGAAAAATCTGCTCCTGTAATCTCTGCTTCAAAAAAGCGACTACTAGCAAGCATTGCATCCCTAAAAATGGCATTAGTTAAATTGGCTTTATTAAAAATGACGCGATCGGCAAATGCTTCCGCAAGATTAGCATTACTTAAATCTGCTTGCAGAAATGACCCCTTCGTGAGAATAGTTCCACTGAGATTTGCTCCCTGAAAGTTTGCTCCCTGCATTTCTGCACCTGCAAAAGATGTTCCATGTAAATCCTGATGAGCAAAATCTCGATATCGTAAGTCAGAAAGTGTGTAGTTGACAGTATTTTCCTGTGCTAGAACAGCAGGAGTATCTAAGATTAACAGCCAGCTAATCAAACCAATAAAAAGTAAAACATACAAAATAGACCGTAACCAAGCTGGAAATTTACGCTTCATTGATAGTTCCCTAATCACATAAGAATTTTTAGTGAGATTTGATGAGGTGTACCAGACGCGCCATGGCACCTCTGGTACATTGCTGTATTGCCCTATATTGTGTAATGCCAACAGATTCCTCCGCTAAAGATTTTACGCAAGGCTATACTAGTTTATTCGGTTAGAACATCCTGCATTAGATGGAAAGGGGTTATAACTTTTCCTATTTGTCAGATAATCTCTAAAAAAATGACAAAGTTTGGAGAAACACATCAATTGTCAGAAATTATTACTCAAAATATTGCCACTGCTACAATCTCCATTATTATTCCAACTCTGAATGAAGCGGAGAACATCAAAGCCGCCTTAACTAGTACTCAACTAAGTAATCATATCGAAATCATTGTAGTTGATGGCGGCTCCCAAGACGAAACGGTAAACATAGCTGAATCATTTGGCGTCAAAGTCATCTCGGCGGCTGCGGGACGTGCCAAGCAGATGAATGCGGGTGCTGCTGTTGCTAGCGGTGAGATTTTGCTGTTTCTCCATGCCGATACCTGCTTACCACTTGGGTTTGATGTCATGGTTCGCCAAGCATTAGCACAGCCTGGAGTGGTCGCTGGTGCATTTGCCTTGCGAATTGGTGCAGAACAGCCGAGTTTGCGAGTAGTAGAATGGGGGGTAAATGTGCGATCGCGTTTTTTACAAATGCCTTACGGTGATCAAGCAATATTTTTAACAAAAAAAATATTTAATCATGTTGGTGGCTTTCCAGAATTGCCGATCATGGAAGACTTTGAATTCATGCGACATTTAAGAAAACTGGGGAAAATAACACTCATTCCTGTACCAGTTATTACCTCAGCACGTCGCTGGCTCAAAAAAGGGATTTGGCAAACAACATTCATCAATCAAATAGTCATCATCGCTTATTTTCTGGGAATCTCCCCCCAGCAACTTCGCAGTTGGTATCGTCAGGAAAAATTAAAAAGGTTTTAAGCTATTTCTCATTTTATTTTCGTATTTTATTAGTGGTAGGTTGTTGATAGTTAGTAGTTAGTGGTTAGTGGTTAGTGGTTAGTGGTTGTAGAGACGTGCCATGGCACGTCTCTACATTGGTTAGTAGTTAGTAGTTAGTAGTTAGTGGTTATTCCCCACTCCCCCATCTTCCTTGCAATCAATATGCATAGAAAACCCAAACTCAAACTAGTGCTATTATCTTGTCTGGCTGTCAGTCTAATCATTGCTGCCAAGCAGTTAAACATTCAGGGATGGTTGCAGACATCAATCACCTGGATCGAGAGTCTTGGTTCATGGGGTGCGATCGCGTTTATTATCATCTATAACATAGCAACATTACTTTTTATACCGGGCTCCCTGCTTACACTCAAAGGAGGTTGTCTATTTGGTGTAGTTTGGGGTTCTATTTATGTGTTAATTGCTGCAACTATCGGAGCCACTTTTGCATTCATCATTGGGCGTTATTTAACACGAGATTGGGTTTGTCGGCAGTTGGAAAAGCATCCAAAATTTAAAGCGATTGATCAAGCAGTTGCCAAACAAGGATTCAAAATAGTATTTTTGACTCGCTTGTCTCCCATATTTCCATTTAACTTGTTAAATTATGCTTTCGGAATCACCCAAGTTTCACTGAAAGATTATATCTTAGGTTCCATTGGCATGATTCCAGGTACTGTCATGTATGTTTACATCGGTTCTCTTGCTACCGACTTAGCCATGATTAGCACTCATCATCAGCCAACTACAGCAGAAACGGAAATTGGGAAATGGTTAATACAAATAATCGGATTAATTGCCACAGTTCTTGTAACTATTTATGTAACTAGAATTGCCCAGAAAGCTCTTCAAGAAAGCGTAGATAGTAACTAAAAATTAAAAAATACATTTTATTACTTAACATCTATAAATTACACATCTGTGTTCATCTGTGTGCATCTGTGTTCGTTAATTCCAAAATAATTATTCACCCAATTACTAAATTAAAACTTAAACTCATCACTCATGAAAAATAAAACATTAAAAAATAAACCTGAATCCAAACAATTCCCTAACTTCTTAAAACTAACTTTCCTAACCTTACTGGTCTTTACCTTGACATTCTGTTTTAACGCAGACCTTGCATCAGCACAGCAATCTGTGAATACACCAGGATTCAATCCTCAAGAATGGTTGCGAAATGCTTTGCAGTGGATTGACAGCTTAGGTACACTAGGAGCGATCGCATTTATCATCCTCTACATCATCGCTACAGTCGCTTTTTTACCAGGTTCCATCCTCACCTTAGGCGCTGGCGTTGTCTTTGGTGTAGTTTGGGGTTCCATCTACGTCTTTATTGGTGCAACTTTAGGTGCAACCGCCGCTTTCCTTGTAGGACGCTACTTAGCAAGAGGCTGGGTAGCCAAGAAAATCGCAGATAACAAAAAATTTGCCGCGATCGATCGCGCCGTTGGTAGAGAAGGACTCAAAATAGTTCTCCTCACCCGACTTTCCCCCATATTTCCTTTCAACTTATTAAATTATGCCTTTGGTGTTACCGACGTTTCCCTCAAAGACTACTTTATTGGTTCCGTAGGCATGATCCCAGGAACAATTATGTATGTCTACATTGGTTCCTTAGCTGGAAATCTTGCCATGATTGGTACACAAACTCAACCAACCAACCCCACAGTACAATGGGCAATTCGGATCATAGGTTTTATTGCCACAGTTGCAGTCACAGTTTATGTGACTCGGATAGCCAAAAAAGCCCTTGAGGAGGTTTTGTAGGAGATCGGGGTGTGAGGGGTGTGGGGAGGATAAATAGTGACCAATGACAAATGACAAATGACATATTGACAATTGACTCTTGACCAACAATATAAAAAGGTTATGGAAATGTCTAATTCTGAATTTGAAAAAGTCATAGTCCGCCCACTGGATGAGTATAATCAAAGGCTAGTTTCCTACGTACATCCTCCCGACTGGGTTAATCCGAGACCAGCTGATTGTTATGACTTGGTAGTAATTGGTGCAGGTACAGCAGGGTTGGTGGTAGCGGCAGGTGCGGCGGGTTTGGGTTTGGGTTTGAAAGTAGCATTAGTTGAAAAGCATCTCATGGGCGGAGATTGCTTAAATGTAGGTTGTGTACCATCAAAATGCCTGATTAGATCAGCGCGGGTTGTGGGTGAAATGTGGAATGCTAGGGACTTTGGAGTGAACATCCCGCAACACATTGATGTAGATTTTCCCGCAGTTATGGAAAGAATGCGAAAGCTGCGCGCTGGTATTAGCCATCATGACTCGGCGGAACGTTTTCAAAAGCTGGGAGTAGATGTCTTTTTGGGTAACGCTAGCTTCGCCAGCAATGATACTGTAGTAGTTGGTGACAAAACTCTCCACTTTAAAAAAGCTGTAATTGCCACTGGTGCAAGGGCGGCGCGTCTTTCGATTCCAGGAATAGAAGAAGCAGGCTATTTAACTAACGAGACAGTTTTTTCTCTCACCCAGCGACCACAACGTTTAGCTGTCATTGGTGGCGGGCCTATCGGTTGCGAATTGGCGCAAGCATTCCGGCGCTTGGGTTGTGAGGTGGTGCTTTTCCATCGCGGTTCCCACATCCTCAATAAAGAAGATGCTGATGCTGCCGAAATTGTCCAAAATGTCTTTATTCAGGAAGGAATTCGCTTGGTCTTAAATTGCCAAATGCAGCGAGTAGAAAAAACGATTGAGGGCAAGAAACTTTATTTTAGCTGCAATGGTCGAGAAGATTCTGTCACAGTTGATGAAATTTTAGCAGGTGCAGGACGTGTCCCCAATGTGGAAGGTTTGAATTTAGAGACTGTGGGAGTGAAATATGATCAGCAACGAGGCGTGATGGTGAATGATTATTTGCAAACCACCAACCCCAGGATTTATGCTGCTGGTGATATCTGCATGAATTGGAAATTTACCCATGCTGCGGATGCGGCGGCGCGAATAGTTATTAAAAATACTTTATTTTCTCCTTTTGGTTTGGGACGTTATAAACTCAGTAATTTAGTAATGCCTTGGGTAACGTATACTGATCCAGAAATTGCCCATGTGGGGATGTATGAACAAGAAGCCCAGGAAAAAGGCATTGATGTAAATACAATCAAGATACCTTTTAGTAGTGTAGATCGAGCGATCGCAGATGGTGAAGAAGACGGCTTTGTTAAAATCTTGCACAAAAAAGGATCAGATCAAATTCTTGGTGCAACAATTGTCGCCCGCCACGCAGGTGAGATGATTTCAGAAGTCACCACGGCAATTGTGCATAAGATTGGTTTGAGTAAGATGAGTAGTGTGATTCATCCTTACCCAACGCAGGCGGAAGGAATTAAGAAAGCGGCGGATGCTTATCGACGCACACTGTTGACGCCAAAAACAAAACGCTTTTTGGGATTGTTGACAAAGTTCTCTTGAAAATAGGGATCGGGGATTGGGGAAAGACAAAAATCAAGCACATTCTAATCAACGTTAATGCTGATGATAGCTAATCCGACTAATTAGCCAAGCCGAAGATATTATGCCCACAAATTGAGCCAGGATGGTATTAATATTTGCTTGTACCACAAACATATCAAGTGGTTCAATCAATTGACTCGCGTTGTAGATTGCCAATCCTTCAACTTGAGTCAGGGATCTGGCTACAAGAGTACCAATGATCGCCTCAACACCAAAGAGAGTTAATATCATGCCAACACCGTTTAAAGTCAATCCCTGCCAGAGGAGACGAATGACATCTGCTTTTTTGGGATGTAATGCTGGATTTGCTGAGTGTAACTCTTTGCCAATGCGAGTATATCTCCAATCCCAATAAAGACTGATCCCCAATATCAACAGTCCACCGACTGCACAAAATAAACCTAACCAAGACATGGGATCTTGAGCCTTGAGATTGAAATTAGGATCTGCGATCGCAAATAATACAATTAATCCTGAAACTACCAGAAGGCTTAGCTGTAGACCGAAGTTAATCCAACCTATGAGACGAAAATTTGTGGCAATTTCCTGGATGTTTGGTAGGGAGGAGTGGGAGTCTAACTTATTTAACATGGTTTATTCTCAGCCACTATAGACAACTTATAGCAAAAAATAAATTTCTTGGCTCATTGGGGATTGATTGCACCTCACCCGTACACCCCTGTTTTACACAACTAGAGGGATTGACGCATTTTGCCAGACCTGAAAATATGCAAGTTATAAATGTTTTCACGCTCAAAAACTATAAAAATGCAGATAAAAAATTTACATCTACACTAGCCTGAACGAGAAAAAAATATAAAAATTCCTCGTCCCCTTGGGGACGAGGAATTTGGTAATTGCAGGACTTACGCATTGACAAAATAGGCATAAAATGGATGGAATGAATCAGGAAGAAATAGGCGATCGCTAACCACCTGCCTGCGTTGAAAGACAGATAATAGTGAGGTTGTCTGCATTAAGGGTGAGGACTATCAGAGCGACTAGCAAGGCAATTAAAACTCACTTTTTTAGCGCTATTCGTGCCTTTACGCAACTAGAATTAATGCGAGCCGAAGAGTTAATTGAAAACTGGTATGAAGTCCAGAGAAATTTGTCTGTTCAAGTAGCTCGTGACTTTGTTCTACAACAGCTAGGACAAGAGATAGGCTTAAATACACATATTCAAATTCCTGTCAATGCCTAAGTTCTGTATTTATCATTTCTGATCCTTTATACCCGATCCCTGATCCCTAATCCTCGATTCCGGACCTACTAGCCACTCAAAAGCGCTTCTACAAACTCATAGCTAGAAAAAGGACGCAGATCTTCAATACCTTCACCTGCACCAATGAAGCGAATTGGTAAACCCAGCTGCTGTACTACAGCTAAAGCCACACCTCCTTTGGCAGTGCTATCCAATTTTGTGAGAACTACACCTGTGAGTTCTGCGGCTTGAGAGAAAACTTCAGCTTGACGCAATCCATTCTGACCTAAAGTTGCGTCTAATACCAGCAATGACTCTATTTTGGCATTGGGTGCTTTTTTATTAATAATCCGACGGATTTTGCTGAGTTCTTCCATTAGGTTTTTCTTATTTTGCAGTCTGCCTGCGGTGTCTACCAGAAGTAATTCACTTTCCCGTGCTATTGCCGCATCGATCGCATCAAACACAACAGCGGCTGGATCAGTATTTTTCCCAGGATTGGCAATTACTTCTACACCACTGCGATCGCCCCAAACTTTTACCTGTTGTACAGCAGCAGCACGAAAAGTATCAGCTGCCGCAATCAAGCATTTATAGCCAGATTTTTGTGCCAAGTGAGCAATTTTACCAATAGTAGTAGTTTTACCAGCTCCATTGACCCCTGTGATTAACCAAATATTAAAAGCATCTTTTTCTGGCGCGAAAAACTGCTTTTGGGATTTCTCCTGTGGTCGATCCAGCATATCCCGGAGAATTTGTTTGAGGTAGGCGATCGCCTGTTCTGGTGGCAAAGCTTCTTCGCGCAGTTTGTTCTGCAAGGCGGTGATAATGTAATCTGTTGCTTCCACACCCACATCTGCCTGCAACAACAATGCCTCAATTTCTGCTACTCCGGCTTGATTTAGCGGTCCTTGACCAACAATTGCCTTGAGTTGGTTAACAATATTACGACGGGTTTTATCTAAACCCTGCCGTAGCCTTTTGAGCCAAGTAATTTCTTCAATTGAAACGTCTTCTGCGCGCCTACCCTGTGCTGCTAGTACTTCTGCTGACCATAAAAATCCTTCATCAAAGTCTAGTTCGGGTATAGCTTCGGTTGTTTGTGGAACCTCAGTCGCAGATGCAGTTGGTTTTACTTCTTCCGGTTCTGTGACTTCGATCGCAGTTGCCATTAAACGTTGTTGTTTTGCTTGTCGTTCAGCCGCTGCCTTTGCTAGTAAAGATAAACCAACAGGTTCTTGTGGTGGTGTTACTGCTTCAGTTGAGGTCTTCTCTGAGTTTTCTTCTAATGTGACAACTGGCGTTTGGGGAATATTTTCTGTTGGTGGTTCTGGTGCTGATGGTGTGACTTCAGCTAGGGTTTCAACCTTTTCTGCGGATAATGTTTCTGTTGTAGTTTCTAATGTCGTTTCAGTTACAACCTCAGTTGTTTCCTCACTAGTTGGAGTTTCTACTGACTGAGATTGTTGCTTTTGTTGAATATTTTTATAAGCAGCTTTAGCGAAGGCAAGTAAGTCTTCTGCTGTTGGCGCTGTGGCTGATTCTGTAGGAGATGGCGTTGCGGCAGGAGTTTCTGCCTCTTTTTCTAGGGATGAAGTATCAGAAGAATCAGTATGTTGACGACGAAACCAATTAAAAGCCATATTCTAGTTAGTGGTTGGTAGTTAGTGGTTAGTGGGTAGAGACGCGAGGAACATCGCGTCTGTAGATTAGTAGTTAGTAGTCATTAGTTATTAGTTAATGGTAATTCTTTTACTCCTCCTACTCCACCCTACGGGAAGCCGCGCAAAGCGCACGGCAGGTGACGCCGCGTACTTTATGCCGGGAGACCCGTCCACCGCACTGCCTCGTCTACACACTCCCCTAACTCCTCACACCCTCTTCCTAAATTTGGAATTTTTTTTCCCCATCTCCCCACCTCCTCTAAACAGGCTGTTTTTGCTGTTGCGTAACTCGGCGGAGAACACCGTTAATAAACCGATGACCTTCATCTCCACTGTAACGTTTGGCTAATTCCACAGCTTCATCAATTGCTACACTGTTGGGAACTCCCAAATATAGTATTTCTGCTACAGCAATTCGTAAAATATCACGATCAATTTGAGCCAGACGAGTCACTTGCCAATCTACTAGCGCTAGGCTGATTTGCTGGTCTATATTTTTGCGTTCTTCGTCGATTGTTCTGACTATTTCAATGGCGTATCTGCTAACTTCTTTGTCTTGGTTTGCTAGCTGAATTAATTCTGGAAACTCAACAGCTGCACTTAACTGGTTAATTGCTGTTTGAGTAGAAGTTATTGCTTCTTTCACCATCGTTCTAGCAACATTAAGGTCACTAGCGCGAGTTTCGCTACTGAGGAGGCGATCGTTACTGCGTTGTAGTTCAGCGACAGCATTATCCAAAGTATCTTGCACTTCTGAGCGCAGGGTGCGTACTGCTGCTAACACCAATTTTGGTAGTTGGTCTTCAGTTAATTTTTTGGGATTGGCTGGCAGATGAGAAAGGCTCAGAAGTGCCAATTCGCGGGCAATTTGACGGGGTTTCCTAGATTGCATATGAATTTAAGTAAGAATGTATGGGGAGTATAAGTCAGGTGGATATTAACGGAGTTAACAGTATATCAGTAGTGTTTACTTGTTAATTTACATTAATCAATTTTAAGTATCTTCGACAGGAAAAACCTGCCGTTTTGCTTCTAGAGGTGATACTTCTACTTTACGGTCTTTGGTAATAATGACAGGAGGCAGGGGAGTGTTAGGGGCGACAATACCGCCAGAAACAATAATTTTGAAGGCGTCTTCTATCGACATCGACAGGTTGACTACCTCATCTTCAGGAACTACCGCATACCAACCAGTGGTGGGGTTCGGTGTTGTGGGGATAAAAATACTGAGCATAGGACGAGACATATTCGCTTGGATATCGCTGCTGACAACGCCAGTAACGAAAGCGATCGCCCAAATTCCCTGACGAGGATACTCTACCAATATTACACGGCGAAATTTACCATTTGTATCTTTGAGTATTGTCTCTAAAAGTTGCTTGAGGGTTTTGTATACCTGTCCAGCCAGGGGAATTGCCTGTAAAAATCGCTCACCAAAATCTAGTAACCATCGCCCTACAATGTTCCTAGCCATCAAGCCAATTAGGAGAATACTTAGTAATGGCACCATTAACCCCACTAATAAATCTAGTAGATTTACTAAGATGGGGTGCATTCCAACAAAGGGATTTAATTGCTTGGGAATGCGCGTGAGAAAGTTAATCACCCAACTAGCAATGGTA
The DNA here is from genome assembly GCF_001904645.1 of Fischerella major NIES-592. Classification (NCBI taxonomy): domain Bacteria; kingdom Bacillati; phylum Cyanobacteriota; class Cyanophyceae; order Nostocales; family Hapalosiphonaceae; genus Fischerella; species Fischerella major. The sequence continues at coordinate 88,021 of NZ_MRCA01000004.1, forward strand.
ATCGTCAGCCAAATGGTAGTTGCTAGAGGAATCACTACCAACAAACCAGCAATCAGGTCATTTTTTAAGTCCTGCTTCCAGCGATCGATTACCAAACCCTGATTCTCCTTTTTTAAGCTTGTAGAATTTCTGTTATCAATATTCATAACAGCAGTTTTAACAAATAGCTAAGACAGACCTGGACATTGAAAAGTCGTATTTTGCTGTTTAATTCAGCAACTTGTAGCTAAAGAACAGCTATTTTTCTAGCTTGATGAAAAAATTCAGCAACAGAAGCCAGAAGATCAAACATTGCTGTACTGTCTCCTCACCTCTGAACCCAATTTTCATCGCTTAATTGAGTTTGCGGTTCCTTATAGCAACACAGAGCATGTAGACTTGTACCAACTGTGATAAAAGTTGGATAATCTCAAGAGAGCATTAATTTACTTTTTAAAACTTGTAAACGATTGTTGCAAGTTTTTGGGGTATCTCTAATACTACCGCGTGCAATCGCAAGCTGGTTATTATTCCATAAGTATTTATTAGATAGCTTTTTAATCAACTTCTTGAACAAGCTAGTCTGACAACATAACTTTGGATAATTCTAAAAAATTTATTTCTATAATGTTAATTTCTATAAACTATATTAACGGTAAGGGTATGTGGGTGTGAGGTTTAGAGGGAAAACTAGCCCCAAGGAAAAAAGATACAAGCTGATGCCACTTGACGCCAGTTGTTGATGGAGAGAACTGTCTTTGTGCGCGCTAGCTCTCTTATGGCAAGGAAAAAGTCAAACGCAGTTAATCATGTTTCCCCTAAACCCCTACACCTTTGTTTTTGACTGTTGTCAATTTTTTGTCAGGTGATTGTGTATCTAGATTTAATATAGGCATATGCTTCATTTCCCAGATTTTGAGTAAGATAAGATACTCATAGAAAGTTTGCAAAGAACACCATGCCAACCCAGCACGTCCATCCAGACACCCACCTAAGAGAAAATACATATATATAAAACGTAGCAAGGGTCGAGCGGGTAGACGCAAAGACAAATCTTTGAGGGCACGTCGGCGTTCAACTTCTGACTGACCAAAGAATAAATCCCACCAGCGGATTTTTCCATTTTCTAGTTGATGTAGGGTTTCTTTTGCTTCATCAGTGGAGTAACGGTTGTGCTTTTCAATCCAGCGACTCAAGCCTTTGCTACAAGTGTAGTGGGGATAGGTTTGTTTTAAAAAGCTTGTTGCGCCGTCACAAACTTCTCTTTCTGTATGACCATAATCTGTAAACCAAACCTTACCGTGACGGAAAAGCCGCAGTTGGTAACGAGGATACTGAGTACTGCGGCGAATCCAGGTATCCATAAATATTACGCGTTCGGCAACGTAGTAACCAATGTAACTTGGATTTTGCAGTGCTTGGTTGCATTCAGAGAATAGTTCTGGTGTCATGCGTTCATCAGCTTCTAGAATATACACCCATTCATGTTTTGGAGGTATGTTTTCTAACATCCAAGTCCGTTGACGACCGTGGCTTTCAAAGGCATGTTGAACAACACGAACAGGGTAACTACTGGCAATTTCTACAGTGCGATCGCTACTGCATGAGTCTACAACAATAATGTCATCTGATAGCATTGCTGACTCAATACAAGCCGCAATATCTAGTTCTTCGTTATAAGTCAATATATAGATTGAGAACATTTGAAACTGTTAGTCAATAGTCAATTGTCGTTGGTCACTATATTATTCTCCCCACACTCCCCCACTCTCCCCACTCCCCACACTCCACCCTTACGGGAAGGCGCTACGCGTCTACACACTCCCCCCACTCCTCACACTCTCTTCCAAATGGGTGAATTTTGAATTCTTTTCTCCCCACCTCCCCACCCTCTTAAGTTACTAGCGTACTGTAGCTTTACGTACTGAACCACCTTGAGCAGCACCCATACCTCTTAAACCTGTCCAGCCGATAATAATGTATCCGATAGACAGCAATAGACTGCTCATACCAATTCGCATTCCAGATTTCCAGGCTCTTTGTTTAGCTTGTTTTTCAGCTTCTTCCTTACTTTGACGAATTTGGTTGCGTCGTTGATTTGCAACCTGCTGTGGGTCGCTTTGCTGAGCTATAAACTTGTCAAGTTCTTGAGGATTTTGTTTAGCTTTTTTGAGTACCTCTTTCACAGGTGGCGGAACATTCGGACTCTCAAGTGCTTGTTTGTACTTCTGCTCATCTTTGAGTATTTCAGTTAATTGAGCTTTAACTTGGACTTTCTGCTTTTCTAACTCAGTTTTGACTTGGTCGTTGCTCAACTGAGCTTGTACCTGTGATAATTGATTGTCCAGTTGAGTTTCTGCCTGATCTGCTTGTTTGTTGATTTGTTCTACCTGTTGCACGCTAGCTTGACGTACATTATTCAGGTGCAGGGGAAAAATCAGCAAAAACATCAAGCCTAAGATACTAGATAGTACCAATGCAGGGAATCTCAAATCTATACCAGATGGGCGACCATCTTCAGTAATATCAGCCCAATATCCAGCAAACAGCATAGCTAACCCTACTAAGGGTACAATCCCTCGGTCAACTAACGCTGTTGCTAAATCAATTTGCCATAAGCGATTTGTAGGTTGGAAGGGAAACAACAGAATTACAAAATCTAGTAAAAAAGACAAAATTAAAATTATTCCAACCACCTTCAGGGTACGAGCAGCAGTGACAGCAGCAAAATTATTATTCATAATTCATCTCGAATCGATAAGAATGAGTGACTATTTTATGTCAAGTTACCTAAATATTGTTCCTAATACCTGAGCAACTATTGAAAACCTGGAGTATTTTTAAGTCGGTAATTATTTTTCTATGTCATTATCAATACACCAAGGTAACACTTACAATTGAGCCTGTCCTCAGATAAATTATAGTGATTACTAATACCTAGAGCTTGAGTGATAACTAGGAAGTTGGGGATTGGCGAAAGGGGACAAGGGAGACAAGGGAATGGGGGAGCCAGTGTAGTCTTGTTGGTTTCCAACAAAGAGCAACTGGCGTGGAGTGTGGGGAGTAGAATAATAACCACTAACCACTAACCAACAAAAATTTGTTCCCAAATAGACAGATCCTCTGGACGGTCAACATCAGCTAAACTTGGCAAATAAGCCACTGATAAATTAAGTTGATGGCAAATAGCCACAGTTTGTTGCAAGACTTGGGAAGTTCCCCAGTCTATATCAACGAATAATTCTAAAAAAGGACGCTGCAAACCGATTAGATAATAACCACCATCTATTGCTGGTCCAAGCGCTATATCCCACTGCTGAAGTTTTGTGAAAGCCTGAGCAAGAATTTGGGCATTGACACCAGGGCAATCAGTGCCGATAATGACTACTTGTAGCGCACCTGCATCAAACGCATCTAAAAGCGATCGCGTCATCCGCTGACCTAAATCTCCCTCACCTTGAGACTGGTAAATTAAATCAGTTCCTAACCAATTTTGCATTAATTCCAAATCACCGCCAGTAAAACGCACTTCAACGGAGATCGCGATCGCTTTTTGCAATTCTTGAACCTTAGATAGGGTGTACTCAGTCATCTGGCGCTGAAGATTTGCAGCACCTCCAGCCCCCAAAACAGGTATCAGCCGAGTTTTTGTCAAACCTGGTTCTGGATAGCGAGTAAAAATTATTAAGTGCTGCTTGGCAATTTTGGGTGATTTCAGCACGCAATATATATTTGAATTGAACCAATAATATCTTAATAGCAACTTAATAGCAATACTTGCCATTTTCGTTAGCTTTGATATGGTCTTTTCCCATACGTATTGCTCCTAAAAGAGTAGAAATATAAACGCAACGCTTTGCTTTACCACCGTTTTGACTGTATAAGGTAATTTGTCCTAGTGATTTTAGTGATGTATGAAGACATTCATCTCCAACTTCATAAATTGGACAACCTTGATAGTTAAATACTACTCGCCACACTTTTTGTGAAGAATGCTTCCTGAAAGTTGTTTCGTATTTACCTTTCTGATTTTTTTCTTGAGCAATACGAATATTAGTATCGAGATTATGCCATAACTTATCGTTGGTACTAATAGCACTAGGAATAAATTGTCCTGCTTGAGCTTGATGCACTGTCCATTGAATAAGATTGTTTTGTTCGCGAAAGCTAACTTGCCAACTTAACTTTTGCTTTGTGGCTTCGTTTTGAGCTTGACGCATAGCTCGATAGATTTCATCTTGGGCAACGTTGAGCCGTTGACTTTCTATAAAAACTAACCAATGAGGTACAACGATTATAGATAGTATACTTACTATAAATATGGTTACTAAATTTTCCAGGAAAGTAAATCCATAGTTCCTGTTTTTTTTGTAAAAAAAATCGTACATTAACTATAAACAATAACTAACATGTCTATTGCTAGTTACTGGGATTTACTAAAAATTCCGGATATTTAATTTATTTTTTTAGTTTAATTAAAATGAGCGAGTAATTATAAAAACTAATATTAAAATATTAGTTTCCAAACAATAATTTTTCATCTGCTTGTTGTGGGCATCATTGACTATGATGTCTTGCACCTAAAGCTGATGTAATATCCAAGAAGACAGGGAAAAATTTTTTCACTTAATATTGGAGGTGAAGGGAACAGATGCACTTTATTTAGAGAGGTAGCGCTGTAAATATCCATGCCTCCATAGGTAGAAAGGACTAATGAAACTACTTATAAAAAGTTGCATTTCACACGCTGCTACCAATTCAGTTTTAATTTTCCAGCGATACTTGAGTAAATGGATAATAATCTTACGTAAATCATTGAGCATGTAAGCAGCTAAAGCTATTGGTTTTTGCCAAGATTTTAAATTGACTGTGCGAGTTATGTAGCGACTAAGTCCAATTCCACGAAAAAAAGGAATTAAATATTCTCTTTGTAAACGCCAAGAAGGAATCTGATGATAAATTTCCATGGCTGGATTATACCAAATTTCCCAACCTGATTTTTGAATATAAGATAATGCTTCTAAGTCTTCGCTGGTAAGCATATTGCCAGTTACTCTACCAGACAAAATAGTTTCTTTCGGTAAGCTTTCTAACCAAGCTTTTCTGCAAACAACAAGCCCCGCAGATGGTGGAAGCAATTTTTTGTGAGACGAATATAAAAGAGGCAAATTACCTCGTTCTGTAATAGCCAAGAATGGGGCTATTCTTTGAAAATTTTCTGGTGGTTCTACTTCAAATTTTGGATGAATTTGACTACCATAAGCTCCTGCTTCTGGATGAGATTGACCGAAAGCATAAGCTGCTGCAACCCAGTTATAAGTTGGGTAGTTATCATCATCCAAAAAGCCAATAAATTTTCCCTTGGCTTGTTCAATAGCTGTTTTGCGAGCATATGCTGCTCCTTGTTTTGGTTCAAAGCAATACCTTAAGGGATAGGAACATTGCCAAGAAGCTTGATAACTGCGAACAAGAGTAGCAGTATTATCTGTACTGTTGTTATCTACAACAATAATCTCCCAAGAAAAGTGTTCAGTGGAAATTTGATTTTGCAGTCTTTCTAGTAGTTCAGGTAAACGGCTTTCGCCATTATAAGTAGGGATAGCTACAGTAAAGTCAATATGCATAATCTGAGCGCCAAATAAAAAAGCACCTGATAAACTATTTTCAACTTCAGGTGCCATATTAGTGGCCCGTGTAATTACTAAATTTATATATTATTTTTGATAATAAAATTGTTACTCACAAGCAGTATCCTTGCCTGTTTGTAGTGAACCTAAAAGAGTTTTTACAATTACGCATCGCTTTGTATTAGTTGCTTGAGTAGGATTACCAGGTTTAGCTATGGCAACTGCTACAATTAAGCCTTTATTACCAATCTTACTATTTTGTACAGCAGTCAAACCATCATTTTTGGTTTTAACTGTTAGGTCTAAAGCACCCATGTAATCAAATGTTATCGTTTGTGGTTTGCTAGTGGCACTGAATACAGGATTAGAAGCATAACTGACAGTACTACTGCTGGTATTTTCACCTGTAATGTTAGTTCCAATAACTAGCTGTCCGGGTTTAATATCTAAATCCCCTAATAAATTTTGCCAATCCGAACTATTAGGAACAGCATTTGTACCATCAGAGTTTTTTGCACGATATATAGCAAATTTTTGAATATTATTGTCAGTTTTAAAGCTAACACTGTAACTGAGCTTTTCCTTTTTCGCTTCTCGCTGGGCTTCTTGGAGTGCTGCTAAAACAGCATCATTAGCTTTATTTAACCTTTGTCTGTTGACAAAAGCAATCCAGCCGGGTGCTGCGATCGCTGCCAAAACTCCAATTATCACTACCACTGCCAAAAGCTCAATCAGGGAGTACCCTGCCTTAGATTGAGTGGAATCGGAATCAAATTTTGATTGTGCAATCAATAATCTTACGCATACAACTAGGCCACACATAGTTAAGCTGCCTTGATTTTACAAACTTGAGAATTTTTACTGAGTAAATAAGAATCCACGTCCTTTTACACGTATGCTGGCTTGCGGAAAATAAACTTTGTTTTGTTCTATGTTTTGATTAAAGTTAAGATTGTTTTGCTGAATACGAGCCAAAGCATTACCACGTAAATAAACTTCAGCAACAGTGTTGTCTGAGTCTACACAGACGTAAAAGCCACGTGTTATTACATTGCCTGTAGCAACATCATCTCCACTGCCAGAATATTTTGGTATTAATTGACCCATAGAGCAAGTTGGAGCTGTATTTGTAGTACTAATAGATGTTTGATCAATGTAGTCAACCAGTGGCAGAACATCTTGGGTATAGTCTTCACCAGTCTTTTTTGTCCATTTATTCATTTTGGTTTTCAAATCACCTTCATCTTTGAGATCGAATAGTTGAAAACCTAGATCGCGAGTACTTTCTTGCTCAGCATCAGTCAGTCCATAGCCATTACTGATTTGGAATCTGCCAATTCGCGCTGCTTTTGACCATGTAGGGTTATTGTCTTTTATTAAATAATAGGCAACTAATGAGTAAACAAAAGTATCATCTGTTCCACTTCCTACTATTAGCGCGCCAGGGATAAATTGACGTTTCCAAAAGACAAGAACAGGAAAGTAATTATCTTTTTGATCATACTTAGGTAGTTGTTGTCTAATGGCTTTAATGCCATCAGCGTTATAAATAAAAACTGCCTGCTGCAAATCACGTGCTATAAAATCAAGAGCTGCTTTGATTTCTTGCTCAGAGTTTATTTTGGCCTGCTCTTTCCTATCTGTGTCCATGATGTTGATCATGAATCCTAATAAAGGTGTAATCACAAGAAAGGCAAGGAGCAGAGCAACTAATAATTCAATCAGAGTAAATCCACTGATTTTTTGTTTGCTCTTAAAGTGTTTCAGCTGATTCATCAAAATCCATTTGAATGGATTCATAACACTACATTTTCCCCTTGAGGTTACGAAGATTTAACATTGAGATTGAGAATTATCCTTATTTTTTAAGCGATCACAGAAATTACTGAATGTTGTTGATTTATTAGATATTTCTGTTGATGTTTCCAACAGAGGAGCTTGTGTTGGTGATAAACCACTCCCACCAGTAAAACTTCGTTGCTGCTTAATATCAGGAGATGCTTTCAATGTAACGCCGCTTTTAAAAGCATCTGCTCTATATACTCGCAATCCTAATCTGTAGCCATCATCAGCATTAGTAGAATTGGCGTTATATCCAAATGCTTGGATGATCATGTCTTTAGAATTATTCTGGGTGCAGCCTCCTGTATCTGCATCTACGCAATACAGTTGAAATAGTGTAGAAGCAGGTGATATTGAACAGATAGCACTTCCTGTTGTCGGACAAGATAGAGTTCCTGAGGGTGCTGGTATTGGCGGATCATTCTTTGTGCTGATCGGAGGTGCTGCAATCTTCGCAGAACGAACACCATCAATATAGGTTTTGGCAGCATCTGTAGCTAACTCAACACGCTTTGCTTGCACTCGTGTTCCTACAGACAAAACAATCACAGGTGCGATCGCTGCTAGTAAAATAGCAACAACAATTATTGCTATTAATGACTCAATGATAGTAAAACCTAACTGACTAGACAGGGATAGTCGCTGTTGTTTATGGTGAATCATATCTCAGCAATTAAATAATCCTAGCTTTTTGTTAAATGCAGAACTAGATGAAATTAAGGGCATGTACCACGTTGGTCTTGGCTAAGAGCGTATTTGTAATTACTTCCATAGATCGTGGAAGGAGCATTTTCATAACCACCAGTACTGCTGTTTTGAGCAGCACATAGCAAAGTTTTCACCCAAGCATCATCTCTTCCGACTTCTCTGTAAAATTCGTTAGGAGGGTTAGTTGCAGGTGAGGTAAAGCGTTGCGAGAACAAATCTGGTAACTGAGTTAACAAGGCTACATCGTAACCCCAGAGACGCTGAGAGCCTGTATAAAAGGGTGTACGACCAAATCTATCATTATTGGTTTGGTTAACACTCAGTCTGTAGGCTTGAGGATATCCAAAAATAGTTCCTGTAGAACTGTACCCTGTAGAAGAATTATTGTATGTTTCAGTAAATACTTGGAACGGTGCTGTAGCAAAAGAACTACGTTTAAACTGTATAAAAGCACCAGCGGCTATGTGGTTAACAAGGTCGGTGTTACTAGAACTATTTTGCCAACGCTCTAAATAACGTACAAAGTTTTCTAAACCACCATTGCTTTCAACTGGACGTCCTGGAGTATCACCCTGAGCAAATACGAGATTTGTTTCTGTAGGTGTAGCGGTTTGCATCCAGTTACCTGTGGTCCTCGCATCACCACTGTCGTTGAGCGTACTTGTATTACTACTCGGCGATGTCAATGGATACTGAATTTGCAGAACTGGTATTAAAAGCGGTTGCTCTGTGACTCTTGTTCCACTGAGGCTACTGCGATTTTCAATCCACAGAGGGTAGCTATGGCCATAATTGGCAGCGTTACTGTTATCTGTTTTAAACCAAAGAGCTCTTTGATGTAATCTAGGTCGATTACTAGAACTGTATGCAGGGTAAGCAGTGCCTGCAATTGTATTATTAGTGTAAGGATAGTAGTTTACCTGCCCTGCATTATCTGTCGGTACATCAGGGGGATTATTAGTACCTTTTATACCCAAAGGAATTGGTCTACCACCAGATAAGATTAAATTACCGTTACTATCTCTGAGGAAGGCAATACGACGAGGAAAATGTCGGTCTTCTGGCTTCAAGGCAGGTCTAGCCGTAGTACCAGCTCCTAGTTTATCAACTGTAAAGTTAGAATCATTTGGTAATATACGCTTTGTACCCGAATCCGTTGCCTTGTAATCCCAGTCAACAGTGCTACCATCTGCATAACCTACACTCCAATCACTAGCTCCACAAGTTGTAATTGTTGGTTTACGACAAAGTTCCATGACATACTCTGGAAAAGGTACCCGACGTTGAATTGGGGTAACAAAGTTGTTGAAGTAGGAACTTTGGATGGGATTATTATCTAAATCTGTAGGATTACCGTAGCTACTATTATTATCTTTCCAAGGAAAACTAGTGACAAAGTTGTTATCCCAAAAGCCATTGATTTTAGCAGCAGCTGAAGCTATGATTTGAGTCTCGGAAACCGTTGTATCGGCTGCATCTCCATCACCATTTAAATCAAAGCCAAACTTTGTCTCGTCAACATTTCCTAAGGAATTGTCACCATCAGCATCAAAAGCAACAAACACCGGATTACCATCTTTATCAATTACGTCGTAATTAGTTCTTAAGTCATAGTCACCTTCTTGGCGGAAGCCCAAGCGGAAGTTATCTGACAAAATTGTGATTGCATCAGCTATTACCGAGGCTGATCGCCATGTTTCACCAGTGGTGCAACTAGAAAATTGACCTGGGCGACAAGCAAATTGTGGATTCAATGTTTTACGTTTGTAAAAGTCATTGCCCCAACTGTTAGTAGATTTCAAGAGAATATCTGTAAACTCTTCTTGTGTGTGGATGTTAAAATTCCCTTGAATATAAACTGGTAGGTTTGATGCTAGAGTTAGACCTTTTTCTTCAGGTTTATAAGTACTATTTCGGCTCAAGTCACTGCCATTAATTAGCATAATGCCGTTAGGCCGCCGAGTTGGGTCTAACCTAAAGTCAGTAGCACTTACATCTTTACTTGCATTGCTAGCGTCTGGCAGTGCATCATCACGGGTGGCATAAATAATGCCACTATTTGGAAATAGAAACTCTCCACCTGTCTTTGATTTTCTGCGTAACAGATCTAGATCTATAATCGTGGCACGAATTTCTAATGGCTGTCGCAGTTCTACATCTAAATCGTAGCTTGTTCCCGATGCCGATTTATCAATAGCCTTAATCTGCCTTGCATCCAGAAAAGCAGTTTCCATAATCGCGCCATGAGGAATTGCAGAGTCTGTAGGACTGCCAATTGTGCCATCCAAAATCTTTAAAGCACACATTGCAGAATCAACTGCTGATTGTTCTGCTAAGGTTAGTGACTTACTAGCTGCTATTTTGTCCAAGGCCTTTTTAAGCTGTTCATTTACCAAGCGTCCGTTGGGGTACTTTAGCTGTGCTTGGTAATTCAATTCTGCTTCATAACCTGTTGTTGATAGAGAGGAAGCGGAGTAAACGACACCGTTGTGGGATTTGCCTGGATTTGTACTAACGTTGGGCAATCCAGTTAAGTTTCTATTGGTATCTCTTAAACTAACATCTGGTAAACCTGTTTGATTTCTGGCTGTCGTACTGTTTGTAGGATCGTAGTAGCTACTGACACAAGCGATCGGTGTTTGGTAATCAGTTGGAGTCTTAGGATCGTAGGAATCGTCTTGGTAATGATAAACTGCCGTAGCCCGCATTTGCAGGTATGGTGTTTTGTCATGGGGTAAGCCCTCGGGCTTGGTGGTAACACCCATTGGCATATAATCTGGCCAAATAATCTTTTGGGTGTTAGTAAAAGTATGAGTGCTAGGAACATAGTCATTGGGTAAGTAAATTCCTGCTCCCGTAATCACTCGCAAGCCTCCAACCACATCCAGTGGTCCTTGGGGTTTTTGTGCTGCTGATTTTTCCCAAAAGTCATCCCGATCAGTAATTCCTAGATCATCTAATTGGTAGGCTTGGGTGAAGCGTTTGCGCTGATTAGTGTTGTTATCCCATTCTTTGCCAGAAATTACCTGGCCTTCTTCGGAACTAACAAATTTACCTTTAGTTGTACTGTATACAAACTGTGGCAGATTGTTACCTACTAAAACGCGATCGCCGATTCGTTCTTCTTTACCTAAATTCACCTGTACTGCTGGATCGGTTGCCGACAGATGAAGTTTCTTCGTACCGTTATCTTTAATGGCAATGTTGGCATAGTTGGAAGCCGTCTTACCATCACTGGGATCATAAGGAAAAACCCATGCATCTACCGGTCGTAAAGAGTTACCACTTCCTTGTAGCGGGCTATTTGTTTCATAATCATAGCTAGTAGAACCAAGTGTATATTTCAGGGGATTACTATTAAAAGGAATCTCTGCATAGGGAACACGCCGAGTTCGCTTTCTAAAGTAAATTCTTAGCTGTTTATCACGTACCGCAGCTGGATCTAGAGTCGGATCAGCAGCGATTTGTCGGTCAATTTCCTGTTGAACTTCTTCGGGCAGATCGGTTTTATTTGGATAAGTAGCATTTGTTTCTTCTACTAGACGGTCAATTCGCTTAGCATAGGCCTCATCATTGAAGGCTGCTGTATTTCCGTAAACTGACGCTGGTACGGTTTTTTTTGTGTTGTCAAGTTTATCCTGGACAATTGCAATATTATCTACGTCATAGCCTTGATTGAACAAATCTACAAAAACACCAGAACCGGAGGAGCTTTCATTAACACGGCTATTGATGACATTGCCAGCTACAATTATCTTGCTATTTTCCTCTGTGTAGTAGCACGATTTTGGGCTGCTGACCAGATAATATCTAATGGTATTAGAAGCAGCAGTACCGGATTGCCTTGTCAACAAATTACCATTTGTGAAGATACGTCCATTGATGTTGATACCAAATCCTGGTGCAATCTCTAAATCATTTTCATAAAGAACTGCATTATTCTTCAAAGGTATTCTTTCTCTGTCCTGTTGATACTCCAACGCTACAAAACCTTTATTGCCACTGAACTTTTCATAATTACTACCCAAGCCTGTTGTATTAGTGATCGGTACGGTCGCAGTGTATATAAACAAGCTTCTTTTTAGCTTGCTACCAACTTTATACCAGCCCTGACTACCTATTAAATCGGCGCTAGTAGCAACATCACTCTGACATTTACCACCAGTTGCACCTTCGTCCATGGGTTGTGTTCTTGCTTCTAGGGGATTTCTGGGTCTATTGCTAGTAGGAGTACGAAAATAGATACCATAAAGGGTATAACTATCTAACTTACCGTTATTATCAGTATCAACAGGGTATTTCCATGCTGTATTCAGAGTCTCTTCATCTTGAATACCACTTGTAGAATTAAAATCTTTCACAACTTTGAGCTGTGTTTCATCACCAAATGTGAATTCACTGATATTCTCACCAATAACTTGAGTTAATGAAAAGTCAGACGGAGTTGAACGTGGAAGCCGTGGATCTTTAAATAGTTGATCTATTTTTGCTTTGGCTCTTTCTAAAGCAGGTGATGCTGCATTTAAAACAGCTTCATTCACGCGAACATTACTAGCATTTTTAGAACGTTCAAAAGACCGAAATAAGATAGCAGTAGTTAGTAGCACTACCACCAACGATACCATTACCACTGTTGGTAACACAAAGCCTGCATTTATCCAATCTGATTGTCTCCTAGTTATTAAGAAACATCGCAGTAGCCATAGACTTTGCTCTTTCATTATTGGTGAAGAATTATTGCAAAGTTTTTGAGATATTTTTTGTATTGTCCTGACTAACTTGCGTTTTGGAGACATAATCTACTTCCCTGCCAAGTTTTTTTGAGTGTCTATTTTATGGGCAATCAGAAATTCAGCCTTTCGATAAATTTCGCAGGCACTCTGCAAAGCTTTATTTATATAGCTACTGCCAGATATAAACGTAAACATAAATGCAGTAGCAACATAAATAAAAAATCTTGAATTTATATTTTTGATAATTTCTTGTTATTTATCGAGAAAATTTCTATTTTATCTGAATAATTTAATTTATAACCGACAAAGGATAATAACGCCATAACTTCACATCCAATTTTGTGATTTTGTTTCAGAGCGAAGTCACTTGATGACTATGTTTTTAGCAAAGTAAGCTTATAGTACCCACTTGTGATAGTAAAATTATCAACCTGCTAAAAATTAAGTAGTTAGGTATCAATAAATGAAAGGTTTATGGTAGAGGCTTCAGCCTTCAGTACGAACAGATGTCTGACTTTTGTTGATATAAAGCCCATGCTCTCTAAACTCTTTAAAGCCTTTGCCTCAATACTATAATGGCAAGTAAGTATGACAAAGTCTTAAATTTATTATGTAGCGATTATCGCTTAAATTTGAGTAATATTACTATATTATGCATTTGATCTCTTCTTCTTTGTATTAAGGAGAGTGGTGTTAGACAACTGAAATATCATCAAAGTATAATGTATAAATTATAATAGGATAACAATCTACGTACGCAAGGGAGAATACCCAATGTTTCCAGCAAATAGAGCAGCTGAAAAATTTTCATCCATTTTTATAGATAGAAAGTATTTGATTGCAAGAATTTGGTCAAATCGAGAACTAAAAAAATTTGCTCATCTTTTTGATGGAGATATTGTAAATGTTAGTGGTTGGCAAGATGCTGATAAAGAGGGCAAACGGTATAAAGATTATTTTATAAATGCTAGTAGTTATACGATCACCAACTATAAGCCTGAAGCAATGGGATTTCAAGGATTACAGAATGAAATTTTTTTGGATTTAGCTACTGAATTACCAAATGAACTAATCAATAAATTTGATGTTGTATTCAATCACACAGTTTTAGAACATATTTATCAAGTCAATACTGCTTTCAAGAACCTATGTTTGATGAGTAGGGATGTCGTAATACTGGTTGTCCCGTTTCTACAGCAAATGCACACAAATTATGGAGACTACTGGCGATTTACTCCGCTAACTATAAAAAGAATGTTTGAGGAGAATGGTATGTCTCTACTATACTTAAGCTTTAATAGTCATAAAAATGCTTCGATATATATATTTAGTATTGCTACTAGGCATACTTCAAAATGGCAAGATAAAATTAAAGGTCAGTTTTCTTATATAGAACAGAAAAGACCATTAGACGGTTTTGAATCTTATATTGGTTGTCATGCAATTCAGAATGAATTTTACGTACTATCAAAAATGTTTGGCAAGTTGAAAGATATTTTATTCCACCCTTTTATTAATAAAATTCAAAAATAAAATACATTCAATCATGTACGAAAATACAGGAAAAGTTTAAAATGTCTCAGTCTAAACTAATTTTATTGAATATTAATATATTTGAGTTATTATTAAATTGATTTTTATTATATAAAGTTTTTGAGTAACTGGGTTTTGCTATTGTAAATAACTAGACCTAAACTCTTGGATAATTTATATTTTTACCTTTTTATTTGCCTTCATCCCCCATTTACAGGGAGATGAAAAACATCTTCATTGAGTAACGACCGTACTATGGGGTTTTGCCCAATGATTTTTTGTACAGTGTTTGATAAATTCGTAACGTGAAAGCTTGTTTTAGAGGCTAAAGCGCCTCATTACAAACTATAGTTACGAACTACTCAATTTTCTGCCTAGTAATGATTGAGATTAATCCCTGCTTCTTTAGCCATAGCTGCTAAACCTTTCTTTTCTAAGGTTTTGATAGCTTTAGTAGACAATTTGAGTCTCACCCAACGATTACCCTCGGGCCACCAAACGCGCTTGCTTTGCAGGTTGGCATTCTGAATACGCTTAGTGCGGCGGTGGGAGTGGGAAATTGCAAAGGCGTTATTGGCCTTTTTACCAGTTAAATCACAGCGACGAGACATAGGATAATCTCCGATTTATTTGAACACGATCTTTTATTATATAGCTGCTTGCGGGTGGTGGAGAAAGCTATTGAGGTGGTTGAAAAACAGGTGCAAGAGCCCACAGGCAATTACATTCACAAGGAGGAGATGAAAATATATCTCCTCCTACATTCTTACACCCAAACTACTCCCACACCCATTTTCAAGACAGGTATAACTTTATCCTTCCTTACTGGGGGTTACTTAGTTGCTTGTTCTGTCAACTTCGTTAAGACTTCATTAGAACGTTCAACAAAGCCTTTCATTCCTTCAGCATCAAATCCTTTTTGAGACATCAGTGCCAAATCATAAATATGTTGGCAAATCATGTTAACTAACTGACCTGTAGGTGATTCACCTCGACCCTGAATAATACTACTTTGACTAAGGGTTGCTAAGTTCTGAATCAGGGGGTGGCTAGTATTTACCAACAGAATATGCTCTTCAGGAAACTCTACCGTTTGCTGCTGCATGAGTGCATTCATTTCGCGGAGGCGACGCAAAATCTCTGGTAGCAACACCATTGCGGGAGGTGTGCTTTGGGGATTATCTGATTTTAAGGCTTCAGTACGGATGTTTAATTTAGGTTTGTTGAGTGCTTTCTCAAATAACTCCTTAATCACTTCACTGCGGGTTTTATTTGTTTTGGGATCAACTATCTCTGTAGCTTGATCTTTATCTAGGAGAGTTTGATCCAAGTCAGAGTCTACACGCGTAAATTTGACATCTTGGAATTCACGTTCGAGGAAATTAATAAAGTGGGTGTCGATGAAGGAGTCCATAAACAGGACTTCCAAGCCTTGTTTTTTGTGAAGTTCTACGTAGGTGGCTTGTGCTGCTTCATCGGTGCAGTAGAAAACGCGGTTTTTGTGGCGTTCTTTGTTGCGTTCTAAATATTCTTTGAGGGTTGTGTAGGAATCACCTCCAGAAGATGCAGGGGGAGTGACATCTTGCCAAACGTCTTCCCCTTCGGATTGTACTTGTACGGCTGGGGTTTCGGAAGCATTTTGGTTTGATAGCTCAGCAGTACTGCGGAAAATTAGGATGTCTTCGACTTGCTTTTTAAACTTTTCATCGTTCATCACCCCGAATTTAACGAAAGTACCAAGGTCTTTCCAAGCGCTGATATATTGATCGCGGTTGTCGCGGTAGAGTTCTTTAAGGCGATCGCCTACTTTTTTGGCGATGTAATCACCGATTTTCTTAACGGTGCGATCGGTCTGCAAAGCACTGCGTGATACATTTAGAGGAATATCACTGCTATCAATTACACCCCGCATCGGCAAAAGAAATTGGGGAATAATTTCTTCGCAATGATCGCTGACAAAAACTTGATTGCAGAATAACTTAATCTGCCCTTTGGTAACATCAACATCCGGTCTTAGTTTCGGAAAATACAGAATACCATTGATGATAAAAGGATAATCTGTATTCAAATGCACCCATAGTAGGGGGTCTTCTTGGAAAGGATAGAGGTAGCGATAAAACTCTATATAGTCTTCCTTACTTAAATTACTGGGAGACTCACGCCACGGTGCTTTTTGTCGATTTAACACCTCGCCATCCAGTTTAATTGGCACTGGCATAAAATCACAGTAAGTCTTGACAAGATTTTTGATGCGTGCAGATTCTAAATAATCTAGTTCTTCCTCCATTAAATGGAGAGTAATTGTTGTACCACGAGCCGTACGAGATGATTCTTCTAGGGTGAACTCTGGCGAACCATCACAAGTCCAGTGAACAGCCTGCGCTCCTTCTTTGTAAGATAGGGTATCAATCTCGACTTTTTGCGCCACCATAAAGGAAGAGTAAAAGCCTAGACCAAAGTGACCGATAATAGGCTGGTCAGATGTGCTTTTATACTTCTGAATAAATTCTTCGGCGCTAGAGAAAGCAACTTGGTTAATATACTTTTTCACCTCATCTGCTGTCATCCCGATACCGTTATCGGTGATGGAGAGGGTTTTATTGTTTTTGTCTATAGCAATTTGAATTTCTGGTTCACCGATATCGCCAGAGTATTCTCCAGCACGGGATATCATGTTCAGTTTCTGTATGGCATCGACGGCGTTGGATATTAATTCCCGCAAGAAGATTTGGTGATCTGAGTAAAGAGACTTCTTGATAATCGGGAATATATTTTCAGTATGAATACTGATGGTTCCTTGTTCTAGCATAATCTCTAATGAAAAATACCAAACGCTTTAGTGATCTTCAAACAAGAATACACTAACACTCTCCGTTACTAGAGTGTAGGAAGGAGCAAAGTTGCGAACAATCAGAATTTTAAAAGCTCTACTTAGGTAATTAAACCCTCTTAATAGCACTGTTTGCCCTATAATGGCGATTCGGATTTCCCTACCTAGTAATGATATAAAAAATAGTAATTTAAATTACATTCTCAAGCAAAAAAACAGAATACATTGCAAACTTCTAACCTAGAATCAAGCATAATTATATTTTGCCTTACCTATTAACTTTCTAAATGCATTGCTTTAATGTTTGAGGACTTTTTTACGAAGATAATAAATTCATAAATAAATTTTTGGCCCTTTGACCAGCCGTCAACCAGTTTAAGCGATTTCTATACTCATTAAAAGAAGAAAGAGCTAAATTTTCATATTTTGAATAATTAAGTAGATAAGTAATAATGTAATTACAGTAGTCTGATATTTCAGCATCCATAGGAAAAGTTTTACCATTAACATCATCTTTAATAATTGTAGGAATACCGGCTAAATTTGTTGCTAAGCAAGGAACTCCAAAAGCATTAGCTTCAATTAAGACATTGGGAGTAACATCTGCTTGAGTAGGTAAAATTAGAAAATGAGAATCTGCAAGTAAATTATAAAAATATTCTTTCCCTTGAACTGTGGATTTATCTATATATCCTATTAACTTTACAAAATTTGGTAGACCTTTCGTGTTTTTCGGTAGGTCTCCTATAATTCTAAATTCAATATCAAAACCCATTTTTTTTAGTTCATTACTGACTGCTAAAGCTATTTCTCCTCCTTTTCTTATCCAATCAACACCAATAAATATAAATTTATAAAATTTTTCCCCTCTTGAAGCGATTATTGTTTTAACTTCTTCAATGGTTCTCTCTGGCTTTAATTCTATATTTGCTCCTCTAGGAATGACTTTGATTTTGTCACTGTTGATTTTGTAAATCCTTATAGCTTCTTGAGCAGCCCACTCAGATGAAAAAATAACTAATTTCGCTCTATCCAAAGCAGATTTTTCTATTACATAAATGTTATTTCTAGTTTCTCTGCAAAGATTACTTAGATACGGATAAACATCAATTAATGCTGCTAAAACTGTGTCTATCCAAATAACAAGTGGTTTTTGATGCTTCAAATAAGCCACTGGTGTAGCTCCTTCTGTACATAAAATTATATCTATATCTAATTTATCAATTTTTCTTATGATTTGGTCTGCGTAATTTTTACAGACTATTGGTTCAGCCCATCTATAATAATCTTTATGATAAAATTTTCTATAAAAACTCCATTTAGGTCTAGTTAACCAAGAGTATTTTTTTTGAAAATTTCCTACAGTTTCAATTGCTAAACCTTGATTTATTAAAGTTTTAAATATGTAGTGATTTGAACCATAATTTCCTAAATTAAATTTTGCCCATTTTGAGGGGTTGAGAACATCGTAGGTAGTTACATAACCTATCTTCATAAAAAAATACCTATGAATAGACGTATTTCCTACTGATTATAAATAACGATTCATAAAATTTATCAGTTTGATTTTACTTAAGTAAAACGGACTTATTAGAGTACCAATGAGTCGTTCCATCTCACAAGCGGCAACAATTTCACCTTGTGTAAATTTTCTAAAATTAGTGAAATGAATTATCAGCTTATGTAAGTCACTTATTAAGTAGATAAAAAAAGCAAAAGGTCTTTGCCATCTATGTAGTGATAACATCCGCAAATGAAAGCGACCTAGACCAATACTCCGCATCAGAGTCATAAGATAAGTTTTTTCTAATCGCCATGATGGTATAACATGTTCAATTTCCATAGCAGGGTTATACCAAATTTCCCAGCCAGCTTTATGGATGTACAATAGTGCTTCAGTATCTTCACCAGCTGGCATGAAAGATTTTCCAGCTCTACCAACTAAAAAAAGCCGAGAAGGTACATGCTGCTTCCAAACATTCCGACGAACAACTAATCCTGCACCAGGGGGAAATCCTTTTTTCCGCGGTTCGTATATGAGGGGTTGTGAGCCTCTATCAACAATAGCCAAGTAAAAAATTATTGGCTTTAGTTCTTCCGGTGGATTTGTTTCATATGTACCATGAATTCTACTGCCAAAAGCTCCTGCTCGCGGATGTTCTTTTGCAAATGTGTATGCTGCTTGTACCCAGTTGAGTGCAGGTAAATTATCATCATCAAGAAAGCCAATTAATTCTCCATTTGCTTCTTTGATAGCTCTTTGTCGGGCAAAAGGAAATCCTTGCTCAGCTTCAAAAAAATATTGAAAGGAGACATCCTTGTGCCAAATAGCTTGGTATTCTTGAACAACTTTTGCTGTATTATCTGTGCTATTATTATCGACAACTATAATTTCCCACTTTAAATGTGTTACCCCTGTCTGGTTTTGCAATCTCTCTAGGACTTTGGGTAAACGGCTTTCGCCGTTGTAGGTAGGTATGGCAACAGTGAAGTCAAAAGACATGATTATACTGCTTTTAGGGAATATCAAATCCTATAGTCTAATTATTCCCAGCCAGCTATAAAAACTAACTTCATCTAAAATACTTTCAATCAAAATCAGTTGAATAAAGTAGTTGCAAAAAGTATAGGGAGAGGATATATTCTCTTTCCTCTCCCCTTGCTGCTCATTATTTTAGTTTTTTCAATTTTCAGATGATGACTCTATCAGTTGTACTGTGTTGGCAACTATTGATACTTGCAGGGAAATTTTCTTGCTAAATTTCAACCCGCTATCTCCCTTGTCAATGATTATCGTGTCCCCAGCAATAAACGTATTATCCAGAATTTTGGTAGCGATCGCATTCTCCACTTCTCTTTGAATTGCCCGTTTTATCGGACGAGCGCCGTAAACTGGATCGTACCCCACCTCCACCAGATAATCACAGGCAGCGGGAGATATTTCCAAAGAGATTTTTTGCTCTCTAAGCAGATATTCCACCCGTTTGAGTTGAATACGCACGATTTGCTGCATCTCACTGCGGTTAAGGGCATGGAAGATAATTAAATCATCAACCCGGTTGAGAAATTCTGGGCGGAAGTGCGATCGCAAAGCATCCATCACCCGATTTCGCATTTTCTCATACTGGGAGTCATCGCTAGAAACATCCAGGATGTGTTCGCTACCAATGTTACTAGTCATGACAATAACGGTGTTGCGAAAATCAACGGTTCGCCCTTGGCTATCCGTAATTCTACCGTCATCAAGCACTTGTAGCAAAATATTAAACACATCCGGATGGGCTTTCTCAACTTCATCCAGCAGCACCACCGAATAGGGACGGCGGCGAATTGCTTCCGACAGTTGCCCGCCTTCTTCGTAGCCGACGTATCCTGGAGGCGCACCCACTAACCGAGAAACCGAATGTTTCTCCATATACTCAGACATATCTAAACGCACCAGGGCGTCATCGGAATCAAACAGAAACTGCGCTAAAGCACGGGCAAGTTCTGTTTTCCCCACTCCCGTCGGTCCCATGAATAAAAATGAACCGATGGGACGGCCAGGATCTTTCATCCCAGCCCGGGCGCGACGAATTGCAGCTGCAACGGCTGAGACGGCTTCCTGTTGTCCAATGACTCGTTCGTGTAGGTGGCTTTCGAGTTTGAGTAACTTTTGCCGTTCCGACTCCAACAAACTATTAACGGGAATTCCTGTCCATTTGGCGACGATTTCGGCAATATCCGCTTCAGTGACTTGTTCCCGTAACAAGGTTTTACCTTGACTCTGAATTTTCAGGAGTTCGGTTTCTTTGGCTTCGCGATCGCGTTGCACTCCTTCCAACTTGCCATATTTTAACTGGGCAGCTTTATTTAAATCGTAAGCCCTTTCTGCTTGTTCTATTTGTACCCGGAGCTTTTCTTCTTCTTGCTTTAAGGCACTAATCGCTTCTAATAGCTGCTTTTCACTTTGCCATTGCCCGTTTAAATCCTGCTGTTTCGCGGTTAAATTGCTAATTTCTAGTTCAATTCGCGCTAAACGCTCTTTCGTTTGCGGTACAGCCTTTTCTTCTCCCGCCAAGGACAGCTTTTCCATCTCTAGCTGCATCAGCCGACGGTCAATCGCTTCCAACTCTGCTGGTTTGGAGGTAATCTCCATTTTCAGTTGGGCGGCGGCTTCATCTACTAAATCGATCGCTTTATCTGGCAAAAAACGGTCATTAATGTATCTGGCTGAGAGAGTAGCAGCTGCCACCAACGCCGAATCTGATATTTTGACGTTGTGATGGACTTCGTAACGTTCTTTGAGTCCCCGCAGGATAGAAATTGTATTTTCCACGCTGGGCTGATCTACAAATACTTGTTGAAAACGCCGTTCTAAAGCAGCGTCTTTTTCAATGTATTTACGGTACTCATCCAACGTGGTAGCACCTATACACCGCAGTTCTCCCCGTGCCAACATCGGTTTGAGTAAATTTCCGGCATCCATTGAGCCTTGTTGCCCGGAACCTGCACCGACAACGGTGTGTAACTCATCGATAAATAAGACAATTTGACCGTTAGATTCCGTAACTTCCCGAAGAACTGATTTGAGGCGGTCTTCAAATTCACCCCGGTATTTGGCCCCAGCAATCAAACTACCCATATCCAGGGCGATGAGTTGGCGATTTTTCAAAGATTCCGGGACATCACCATTCACAATCCGTTGTGCTAAAGCTTCGGCGATCGCAGTTTTACCAACCCCTGGTTCACCAATCAAGACGGGGTTATTTTTACTACGTCGGGACAATACTTGAATAACCCGCCGAATTTCGTCATCCCGTCCAATTACTGGGTCGAGCCTGCCAGACTTTGCCTGTTCTGTCAAGTCTCTACCGAATTTTTGCAAAGCTTCATAGCGGGACTCGGGATTTTGGTCTGTGACTTTTTGGCTACCACGGACTGCTTTAATCGTAGCTTCCAACTTCGCAGTATCTAGATTAAAGCCTTTAACTATCCGTCGCCCGACACGTTCATCTTCGACAAAAGCCAGCAGGATATGTTCTACGGAGATGTAAGAATCCTTCATCCGTACTCTTGCTTCTTCGGCTACGTCCAATAGAGTATCTAAAGAACGCCCCAGGTAAAGCTGATCACTTCTACCGACTTTGGGCTGACGCCGGGTAAATTCTTCTAGTTGTTGTAGCAAACGGTTAGCATCTACACCAGCACGGTTAAGAATTCGTGCTGCTAAACCATTTTCTTGTTGTAATAAAGCAATAATTAAATGTTCTACATCTAATTGCTGTTGTTGATAAGCACGTACTATATCCTGAGATTTAACAATCCCTTCCCAAGCTTTATCTGTAAATTTATCTGGATCTGTAGGCTGCATCTTTACAATTTTAGATTTTGGATTTTAAACTACGGACGTACTTGTCTTAGAATATTATCCCAGCACGAATTGCTTGCAGCCGCTTGTATCTACGGTTGCAGTTTTTATATTAGTTTGTGGTTGTTTGGAAGTACCAATCAACAACCAACAACCAACTATCAACAATTTAAAATGAAAATACACTTCTGAGGGTGGTTTGCCAAATAGTGCCGTTAGAACTATCGTTATCGGCGTTTGTTACTAATGAAAATGTGGGCGTGATACTCAGATTGTCACTGAGTTGGAGATTATAGAAGGCTTCAAAATTTGTCTGAGTGGCATTTCCTAAATCTTGGCTGACAAAAGGCTGACCGATCGCTACACCCGCAACAGTACCGGGAAGCAAAAGGTTACGGAATCCCACACCTACAGCCCATGTTACCGGATGTAAATCTAAATCCTCATTGATGGCGGTATTATATCCATTGTAATTACCAAATCCAAAGCGTCCAAAAATGCCTGCATTCCGATTGAGGCTATACTCGGCATTGACACCAAAGGCGTTAATGTGTGTATTGTTAATCAGGGCATTTGTGTATTGCAGTCTCAAGGCTAGCTGATCGCTGGGTGAATATTCAACTTCCACACTAGCTTGATAGCGATCGCCAAACAAACCCCCTTCTGTGTTGGTAAAATTTGGTTGGTCAGCATCGGCAGCAATGTAGAGCGATCGCACCGTGAATTGACCATCGCCAGGGTTCCACTGCACAGCAGCACCTGCACCGCCATTGCGATCAATTTGATTTTGGACAATCAGAGGATTATTCAGGAAAAAGCTAGAACTAAAATCAACCGCCTCGTTATTGGCATATTTATTATGGTCAATAAAATCTCGTGGTAACATTTTTGCACCCACTGTCACCGCCACATCTTGGGAAGGACGAAAAGTATAGTGTAAGCGTCTCAACCTGAGATCAGAGTCTACTTCCACATAATCAAGTCCACCACCATTGGTAATAAAACCAGTGGTTCCAAGCAAATTATCTTCCTCTTGTTGTGCCAAACTAATTGCATCTCCACCATTGTTACCAGCTTCTAGTTGAGTCACAAGTACATCTTGTTGATTGAAGCTAGTGGAGAGGGTTAAGCGGGAACGGGAAACTACAGTTTTGTTAGCATCAGTACCATCAGTCAAAGCAATAATTGCTTCACCGTGTAGTTTCGTAGTCGTAGAAAATTGGTGTGCTTGTAATTCGCTGTTGCGTGCTTCTAAATTATCAACCCGTTGCTGTAAGTCATCCAAAGCCGAACGGAATTCTTTTTGCAACCGCCGTAAGACAATCATGTCTTCTTGGATAAAGCGATCGCTCATCCTATCAGCAATAATATCTTCAACCTTAGATAAAGTAGCCGCAAGAGCAACAGCAAACTCATAACGGCTCATGGGACGATTACCACGAAAGGTACCATCTGAGTAACCAGAAATGACACCATATTTTTCCACGAGTGATTTTAATGCCTGATAAGCCCAGTCTGTGGGCTGAACATCAGACAATTCTGAGACTGAAGTTTGCTGTGTTCGTAAATCAGAATCAACGTCAAGATTACCAAACACTTCATCTTTTACTGACGACTCAGAATTTGCTATGGTTGAAAACTCTATTTGCCCAACACTCACATCAGTGTCTGGAGGTAATACTTCCACATTATTTGTGGCGATACTATCCTCTGGAATGACTACTTGTAAGCTAGAGTCAGAGCTTTGAGTTTCTGGCGACGGTTGAAGTAGCAGAGAATCCGCCTTTGCGGGTAAGCACATGTGAGTAAGGACGCCCCAACCGACTAAACCCCCCGCTAAGAATTTGGGCGAACGAATCCTCTGTTGTCGGCATTGCTTGACGCTCAATTCTATCTCCTGCAATTCTGCCTCAGAATTACTGAGTGACAAGTTTTTGTTCTTCCTGTTTCACAGCAGAACCTTGAGTACCCAGTTGAACAAGTTCTACTTTATACCCATCTGGGTCTTCTACAAAAGCAATTACCGTAGAACCATGTTTCATTGGCCCCGGTTCTCGCACTACTTTACCACCACGTTTTTTTATTTCTTCACAGGTAGCATAAATATCATCTACTCCGATGGCAATGTGACCGTAAGCATTGCCCAAATCATACTTATCCACACCCCAGTTATAAGTTAGCTCGATAACTGTATGATCACTTTCCTCACCATAACCAATAAAAGCCAGAGTAAATTCTCCCCCTGGATAATCTTTTTGCCGTAGCAACTTCATTCCCAAAACATCGCAGTAGAACTTTAGCGATTCTTCCAAATTGCCAACACGCAGCATTGTGTGTAGGAGTCGCATAACTAACTATCTCCGGTTGTGGTACTTGGTTGTGATTGTTCCCTAGATATTGTAAACGAAGGCAGAAGACAGTAGACGCGTAGCGGCTTCCGCAGGTAGGCAGAAGGCATTTATCGGTAGTGCTGTACTACAAACTCTGCTTGTTGTGCTGCTTTGACAAAAGCACGAGAAAGTGGATTAATACAGCGCTGATTTGTCACATTGAGGAGACCATCAACACCGTGATATTCATTTTTCAGGACATTCTGATTTTCAGCTTTAATAAAGTAGGGAAGTACGTCTTTAGCACTCCAGCCTGAATTACCTAAATTGTGCCAATAATCATAGTCACGTAAGTTACCACGAATATAAATCATGGCGTTTATGGAACTGCTTCCACCGATGACTTTGCCACGAGGCCAATATAGTTGACGATTATTTAAGAAAGGCTGTTTTTCTGTGTAATATGCCCAGTCATATTCTGTTTTTAACAACTTAGGAAAACCAGCAGGAATATGAATTTCTGGTTTTTGATCTGGGTTCCCTGCTTCTAATAGTAATACTGTGGTTTTTGGATTTTCTGTCAGGCGATGGGCTAATACACAGCCTGCTGAACCTGCACCGATAATTACATAATCGTATATTGGGATGTTGATTTTTGGTTGTTCCAGCATTTTTATTTAGTCATATAAATGTATTAATTACATCTGTCAAAAGCTACGGAAGCTATTTCTACCTGAAGTAGGGTTAATCTAGAATATTTGATTTATAAGATTTTGTGAGTGAGGAGTGGCAAGTAAACCTCATTTTGGACTAATGAAACGTTAATTACGTCTACCTGGCTGAAAAACACTTAGTGTCTTTGTGCCTTAGTGGTGAAAAAATCACCAACCACCAAGATTCCAAGACACAAAGAATAGTCATCTCTGTTGCCACACAAAATTCTTGACGGCTTTTAGCATTCTCTAAACAAGTGTGATTTACCACAAACCTACTTGCTGTCTCAGTTCTTCCATATCCAAATGATCACTCGCAAAAGCTTTCCGTAGAAGTGCATGGGGAATATATTTATCATACTTCTGAATTTCTGGTGCTTCTGCATCACTCAATAAATTCTCAGCCGTAATTCTTTGTTCACACAAAGAAAGAATTTCTGGATAAAGAGAGTTAACTCTTGTTTTATCTAATTTAATTATCAAATAATACGGATTTACACCGCCAATACTTTTAATTGCTAAAGATTCACGACAGAACATGTTCAGTAACCTTTCCAAAGTTCGGTAAGCCACCGTACCCATCCAAGGAAAAATGCAACACTTATCTTTAGCCAAAAGCAAAATATTTTTTTGTTCTAATCCAGAATTGCGTGTAAGTTCGCGAACTACACGCAAACGCTTCATCGCGTTACTTTGCAAATAAGGATATTCTATATCTTCAACTAAAACTTGTCGCATTCTTTGGAGAATGCGTGTATGAATTGTACCGCTACCACCACGCCAAAAAATACTTGCTTGCCCTTCAACTTGCTTCACTAAAATAATCTTCTTTTTAAAATCAACTTCTACAACTTCCCAAGTTCTCCCTGCCAAAGCAAATTGATTACCTACAGGTGACGGCAGAGATATGCTACCAATTTCTGTCGCTCCTTGTTTAACCAGAAATTCCTCATTATCTGGGAAGACAGCGTAAAATTGAAACTTACCCACCACCCTTTCACCAGCCAAACCTAAAATGAGTTTCCCCTCTTCTGTCAATTGCAGATGGTTAATATCAATTAAATAGCGTAGTAATAACTTCAAATCATCTCTAGATACAGCAGCAAACACAGGCAAACTCAAGACTTTTTGAGCAAGAGTAGCTGGTGAAATTTCACCAACTGCTACTACAATACTCATAGTTTGGTGATACAATAAACTAAATGGATATCTCACAGGCTTAATTGATTCAATCCACTTTTCCTCCAAATAAAGTTGAATAATTGCGATACACTGTAAAAGTTGCCAAGGAATTTGTTCTGGTAGAGTTGCTTCTGATAACACTTCATTTTCCGCGCAAACAAAGCGCATATCAGCAGCTTCACCCCTTCTACCTGTACGTCCCAAACGTTGTAAAAAACTCGCTACGGAAAGCGGTGCTTCTAACTGAATCACCCGCTCAAGATAACCAATATCTATACCTAATTCTAAAGTCAAGGTTGCAGCAGTCACAGCAGGTCGATTTGGTTCCCGCATAGCACTTTCTGCAACTTGTCGCAAGCTAGCAGATATACTGCCATGATGTACATGATATATATCCGCTTCCCCTTCCCTCATGGCAACTTTGCGCAAAGAAGCAATCACCGCTTCAGTTTGCGATTTATTATTAGCAAAAATCAAACACTTACGATTCTTACTCAAATTAAAAATATATCTTTCATAAACACCAATATCCCAATCATATTTTCTCTCTTCTCTTCTCTCAGCGCTCTCTGCGTCTCTGCGGTTCTTTTCTCCCCAAAACTCATCATCAACGCTAACAGAAAAATGCTCCACAGCCAACCTAACTTGCCTATTTTCCCTCTCAATCTTCGGCGTAATCACCGACTTTTTACTCCCAGAACATAACCACTCCTCAGCCAATGCATAATCACCAAGAGTAGCCGATAAACCAATTCTTCGAGGTTGCTTTTGCGTCAAGTCTTCTAATCTAGCCAACTGACAAAGAATCTGACAACCCCTTTCCGTACCCATAAAAGCATGAATTTCATCAATGACAACAAATCGCAAATCACCAAACAAACGCTTGATGTCATGATATTTATTAATTAATAAACTTTCTAAAGATTCCGGTGTGATTTGCAGGATACCTCGAGGATTTTTGAGCAGCTTATTTTTATGACTTTGAGAAACATCACCATGCCAATGCCAAACAGGAATGTCTGATTCTTTGAGTAAACCATGTAAACGTTCAAATTGATCATTAATTAAAGCTTTGATTGGCCCAATATACAATGCACCAATCGTACTTGATGGATTTTCATGTAATAAAGTTAAAATCGGTAAAAACGCTGCTTCTGTTTTTCCAGCAGCTGTAGCAGCCGCAATTAATAAATGAGCATCTGTATCAAAAATGACTTGACATGCCGCTATTTGAACTGGGCGTAATTCCGTCCAGTTGTGATTGTAAATATATTCTTGAATAAAGGGTGCGAGTCGGGAAAAGGTGTATAGGTTATTTTTGTCTACATGTATTGGTTGTGGCATTTAGAAAAGTTTTCATACTCAAAATTTTGATCAAGTATAGCTTTTGAGTAGGGAGTATCCAAAATGTTTGAGTTTATTTTTAAACGCCAAGGGTCGCAGAGGTTGACGCAAAGGAACGCAGAGTGTTAGTGTTGAGCTTTACATCCGTGTTTATTCGAGATTAGCTGCAATAAATACCTTTTCTGGGGCGATCGCTAATTCTGGCAAAGTCCGCGATGCAATCTTCTGGCTACCTGTAAATACTGTTTCTTCGTACAGTCCTTCTTCCAGTAATAGTACTGAAATTTTTGTCTCTAAGGGATCTACAATCCAATATTCTGGTACTTCTAGGGCAGCATATTCAGAACGCTTGTAGCGATAGTCCCGTTTTATCGATTCTGGACTGACTATCTCTACGATTAATAGCGGCGGCGTTTGAAATACTGCTGATACATTCATCAATTCCCTTGCTTGTTCTATCGTCACTACGCACAAGTCAGTCAACCGAGATTTATTTCTACCTGTTCTGACTCCAGCTTCTCGCAAGCATAGCCAAGGTAAACCCAACCGCTTAATTTCTGCTTTAAGGCTTGTATCTAGAAAATCGGCTATTAGAAAATGTTCAATTGTAGGTGGGTTCATAAGTTCTAGAGAGCCATCCACCAATTCGTAATGGAAGCCAGTGCCATCATCATAGGTTAGGTATTCCTCAAAGGTGAGCTTAGTTGCTGGTGTAGTGACCATCCCGATTGATTTCTAGATCGTATTTATATCCTAACCTGAAAATATTTATGCGATTTATGCGAGCTTGAGAAATACTGTGAACACTGAGTCATCTTCTTTACTAGTTAAAGATATCGGCGAACAAGGACTTTTACAAATTTTGCAACGCTTCTGTCCTCAGGAAATTATTGGGGACGATGCAGCAGTAATTGCTACTAAAACAGGGCTGTCTCTGGTAGTAACTACTGATGTTTTAGTTGACAACATTCATTTCAGTGAAATTACTACGTCAGCAGTCGATGTTGGCTGGCGGGCTGCTGCTGCTAATTTATCAGATCTGGCGGCGATGGGCGCTTCCCCCTTAGGAATTACTGTCGGGCTGGGACTACCTGGTGATGTTTCTGTGAGTTGGGTAGAACAAATGTATGTAGGTATGACACAATGCCTACAACAATTCAATACCCCAATTGTGGGTGGTGATGTAGTGCGATCGCCAGTAATTACCATTGCTATTACTGCTTTTGGTCAAGCTTACCCCCAACAAATTATCCGCCGTCACCGAGCTCAAGTCGGAGATGCGATCATCGTTACTGGTGTTCATGGCGCGTCCCGGGCTGGCTTAGAATTGCTCTTGCATCCCGAAAAGGCAGAAAACCTTAGCCCAGAAGAAACAAAGGCTTTAATCCGCGCTCACCAGCGCCCACAACCCCGATTAGATGTCTTACCCATCCTCTGGCAAATTCTTGGTTCTTCTCAATTGGCGATCGCTGGGATGGACAGCAGCGACGGTTTAGCTGATGCGTTAGTACAAATTTGCCGTGCTAGTAATGTCGGGGCTGTAGTAGAACGTACACAAATTCCTTTCCCACCAGCTTTTGCTCACTGGCTAACCCCAGAACAAGCCTTAGAGTATAGCCTCTACGGTGGTGAAGATTTTGAATTGGTGTTGTGCTTACCAAAACAGCTAGCTGATAAATTAGTACAAATGCTTGGTCAGGGTGCTGCTGCGATTGGAGAAATCACAAATGGCTCAACCGTAGTATTACATGACCAAAAACAAAAATTCCCCGACCAAGTTTTATCTCTCAGTCAGGGATTTCAGCATTTTGGTTAGTGGTTGATAGTTGGTTGTTGGTTGTTAATTCTTCCAAACAACAAACAACCACTAACAAACAACAAACCCAATTACTTCCACTTCTCGGCTACTAATTCTGCCAAGTCTAGAACGCGTTGGCTGTACCCCCATTCGTTGTCGTACCATGCCATGACTTTAACCATGTCACCACCCATGACCATTGTCAAGCTGGCATCAACAATGGAGGAAGCATCAGTACCTTGATAGTCAGAGGATACCAATTGTAGTTCACTGTAATCTAAAATACCTTTTAGCTCATTTTCAGAGGCTTGTTTCAGGGCTGCGTTGACTTCTTCAGCAATGGTTTGTTTCTCAACTTGTACTACAAAATCCACCATTGAAACGTTAGGGGTGGGTACACGCAATGCTACACCATTGAGCTTGCCTTTGAGTGCTGGTAGTACCAGCGCTACAGCTTTAGCTGCACCGGTGGAAGTAGGCACAATGTTAATAGCCGCAGCACGCGCACGGCGTAAATCCCGGTGAGAAGCGTCCAGCAGACGCTGATCTCCTGTGTAGCTGTGGGTGGTGGTCATTGTACCTTTGATGATGCCAAATTTCTCATGTAAGACTTTGGCAACGGGAGCTAAGCAGTTGGTGGTGCAGCTAGCGTTACTGATGATATGGTGTTTGTCGTGATCATAATCGTGATGGTTTACGCCAATCACGAAAGTACCATCTTCATTTTTGCCAGGGGCGGTGATCAATACCTTTTTGGCGCCAGCATTGATATGCTTCATCGCCCCTTCTCTGGCAGTAAATACCCCTGTTGCTTCGATAATTAGGTCGATTTCCCACTCTTTCCAGGGCAAGTTTTCTGGGTTGCGATCAGATACGCATTTAACGGTCTTACCGTTAGCGATGATTGAGTTATCATCGGCAGTAATTTCAGCACCTTTTAACTTCCCTAGCATCGAATCATACTTGAGCAGGTGAGCGTTAGTTCTGGGGTCTGAGGTGTCGTTGATAGCAACTAGGTCGATATTGCTATTCTCTCTACCTAACCAACAGCGCATAAAGTTACGACCGATGCGCCCAAAACCGTTGATAGCAACTCTAATCACAGCGTCTTGCCCTCTGTTATATATGCCTAATTAAATCTTATGGTTGACCCCGATCATATCGCAAAGGGGGGAGTATTTATAACTATAAAGTGTTAGATCCCAAAAAAAATTTTAATTTTTTTTAATTATAGCTGAGAGAGAGCGAGGATCGGGAAACTTGGGGTTCCCTATGGAGATTAGGGGCAACGGGGATCGGGCATTGGTTATTAGTTTTCTCCATGTTCCCCATGTCCTGCTTGTCCTCCTTCAACTCTCCGATCCCCAATCCCCTGCTTCAAGCATAGAGATTGTGATCAGCTATGTAACTTCGTACTGATTCTGGAACTAAGTAACGAATCGATTGGCGATCGCGACATAAGTTACGAATCATACTTGACGACACTCCTACTAAAGGAGTATGCAATAATTGCCAGTGTATGGTAAAGGACTGTCTTGCTAATTTTTGCTCCACTTGCTTGCAGATTAAATCAGTTTGAGTTATACATTCACTACCAAGATATCGGGGTGCGATTAACCAATCGCACAATTGTGCTAATTCCTGTCCGCGATACCACTTAGGTAATGTTTGGAATGTATCCAAACCAACAATCCAATACCAATGAGTATTGGGATAAAAATTGGATAAATCAATCAGGGTATTGATGGCATAAGAAGTACCAGATTGCAATTGCTCAATCGGTGAAACAGCAAAGCCAGAGTTGTCTGTTGTCGCCGCTTGCAGCATTGCTAAACGATGTTGAAACGAAGCCGCTTTTTTATGAGGAGGATGAGCTGATGGCACCCAAATAATCTTTTCTAGAGGTACTTGATTGAGAGCGGTTTCGGCTACGATGAGATGTCCCCAGTGAACAGGATCAAATGTGCCACCAAAAATTGCAATTTGTTGCATCCACTCTCTTTTTGAGCTTAATTCGATTTCAAAGTAGTTAACACTCAGTCTACCATTGTAGCTAATTCCAGCAAATAGACCGAAATTATGTGTTTGAAAATACAGTTGTATATTTCCCGAAGGTGCAGAAATTTGCAGAATAAACATAATATTAGTTCAGGAAGAGAAAAACCACTGGCAAGGTTAAAATCATCCTGAAGTAATGTAATCTGAGCATAAAAATCTACCTATCAGGAGTATGAGATTTATACAGAGGTAGTATCAATAAAAAACAAAATCCTGTTATGATACGCGTGTCATTTGTGATGTTTATGTGGTGTGGTATTAGAGGAGTAATTGATGAAAGATTCTGTAGACTTTAGCGGTAGACCTTTTCATTTTATTGGTATTGGTGGCATAGGTATGTCTGCTTTGGCATACGTGCTAGCAAAACGTCAATTGCCTGTTTCTGGTTCGGATCTTCGTCCAAATCACATTACTTCCAAATTGGAATCTATCGGGGCTCATATTTTTGCTAAACAAGAAGCAAGCAATTTGGAATTCTTTCGCCCCAAAGAGGATGAAAATCGAGTAATTTTAAATACTCAAAATCATGTGTCAACTGATAAAGTGGCACAACTACCGCAAGTAATTTGTTCAACAGCAATAAATACTAATAATTTGGAATATAAAGCAGCATTAGAATTAGGCTGTCCAATTTTCCATCGTTCAGATGTATTGTCAACTTTAATTTCTGAATACGACAGTATCGCAGTTGCTGGAACTCACGGCAAAACTACCACGAGTAGTATGATCGGATATATGCTACTGCAAGCGGGTCTTGACCCCACAATTTTGATTGGTGGTGAAGTTGATGCCTGGGAAGGTAACGCAAGATTAGGTCAAAGTTGCTATTTAGTAGCAGAAGCAGATGAATCAGATGGTTCATTAGTTAAACATGCCCCAGAAATCGGTGTAATCACAAATATCGAACTAGACCATCCCGACCACTACGACAATTTAGAAGAAGTAGTGGAAATATTCCATACCTTTGCTAATAGTTGTAAAACTCTGGTAGCTAGCATTGATTGTGCAACGGTGCGCGATCGCTTGCAACCAACAATTAGTTACAGTTTACATCCAGACACAGGTGCAGATTATACCGTAACCAATATAGACTATCGTGCAGATGGCACTACTGCTTTAGTTTGGGAGCGCGGCAAAGCCTTGGGTGTGTTAAACTTGCGTTTACTCAGTCGCCATAACCTCAGCAACGCCCTAGCAGCAGTAGCCGTTGGTCGCGTCTTGGGATTAGAATTTGGCGAAATTGCCAAGGGACTTGCTACTTTTGAAGGCGCAAGACGTCGCTTTGAATTCCGGGGCGAAGCTCATGGAATCACATTCATTGACGACTATGCCCACCATCCCAGCGAAATTCGTGCTACTCTAGCAGCGGCACGTCTGCAAGCAAGACCAGGACAAAGAGTAGTTGCCATATTCCAACCTCATCGCTACAGCCGTACACTGGCATTTTTAGAAGAATTTGCCGAATCTTTTACCCATGCTGATGTAGTTATACTCACTGACATTTACAGCGCTGGGGAAGTCAACATGGGACAGGTGAGCGGTGAACAACTAGCACAGGAAGTTGCCAAACATCATCCACAAGTCAAGTATCAAGCAAACTTAGCCTTAATGTGTGATTTCTTACAGCAAACACTACGTTCTGGAGACTTAGCACTGTTTCTAGGAGCTGGGAATTTAAATCAAGTAATTCCGGAGGTAATTGCTACACTCCACCAACCAGCGACAGCGACATCCTAAAAGTCTCAAGGGCTAGTTTCTTGCTCTAGCTGAATGTCAGTATTGCAACCTTACTTATTTATTGCATCAAATAATTACCGTATTTGTACGGTGGATAAACATCAAATTAAAACAGATTCTGGTAAATATGGCAATTTCCCAGGCAGCGGTAGATGTCTGCACAAATTCTGGTGTGAATGTAAATAAACGACAAACAACTAATTCCGAAATTAAGGAAATTCCCTTACTTGGTACAGACTGCGCAATTAAATCACAAGTTCCTCTGTCAGCATATACTTCCTACAGAGTTGGAGGACCAGCAGAATGGTATGTTGCGCCTCGCAACATAGAAGCAATGCACGCGAGTTTAATGTATGCCAAAGAGGAAGGTTTACGAGTAACAGTACTGGGAGCAGGTTCTAACTTGCTAGTAAGCGATCGCGGTATTCCAGGCTTAGTTATCGCTACCCGCCATCTGCGCCAAACTCATTTTGACCCAGAAACTGGTCTATTAACAGTAGCAGCTGGGGAACCAATACCCGGTTTGGCAATGGCTGCGGCAGAGCGGGGATGGCAGGGCTTAGAATGGGCTGTAGGTATCCCTGGAACCGTTGGTGGGGCTGTGGTGATGAATGCAGGAGCGCATAATAGCTGTATTGCAGATATCCTAGTCAGCGCTCAAGTACTTTCACCTGACGGTACTATCGAAACCCTGACTAGCGAACAATTGGGTTATAGCTATCGTACTTCTATCTTACAAGGAAGCGATCGCATTGTTACCCAAGCCACCTTCCGAATGCAACCAGGCGCGGACCCCGCCCTTGTGATTGCAACTACCAAGCAACACAAACAGCACCGACTGACAACGCAACCTTACGACAAACCCAGTTGCGGTAGCGTCTTCCGTAACCCTAAACCCTACGCCGCAGGTTGGTTAATTGAACAAACTGGTTTAAAAGGCTTTCAGATTGGTAACGCACAAGTAGCACAACGCCATGCTAACTTTATCGTTAATTGCGGTGGTGCTAGTGCGTGGGATATTTTCAATCTCATCCGTCATGTGCAATATCAAGTACAGGATCGATGGTCAATTTTACTAGAACCAGAAGTCAAGATGTTGGGAGAATTCCCAGCAGCTTGTTGATAGTTGCAATTTAAATTAGGTAGTAAGCACAAAGCGTGCTTACTACAAATTTTTTGAAGGCGGGTAAAAATCTACTTTCATTGCCTGGTTTTTCTTGATTCTACTTTGTGTCTTTGTGTCTTTGTGGTTAAATATTCCCCTTTCCGGGGACGCAAACAATGAAACAGATCCTAAATCCAGCGAGCTTAACACAAAAGTATGTAATCAAGGCTTAAACCACCAAGACACTAAGACGCGAAGGGTTCATAGACTGTGCATAATTTAAGGTGGGAAGTGGAATCCCAATTTGCTCAACCACTCCCCGATGAAGTTCAATTAAATCAAACTTCTCAGACGCTGTACTAATTGTGGTGCTTGCAACACACCCTCAATTCGATCCACTGGCTGACCTTGCTTAAATAGTAATAAAGTTGGTAGAGCCTCTATCTTATACTGAGTAGCTAATTGTTGGTATTTTTCGGTGTCTATTTTGACGATTCTGATTTGACCTTGGAGTTGGGCGTTAACCTGCTCTAAAATCGGAGTCATCATCTGACAAGGCCCGCACCAGTCAGCATAAAAATCTACCAATACGGGTACATCAGAGCCAGATAGCATTTCTTCAAAGCTATTGAATTGCTTTTTTGTAGCCATGTGATACGCACCAGTTTTTTATTGTTTGATTTTAATAGTAGTTCCTCAAGGTTGGAATGATTGTAAAGCATGTTTGCGGTGCTGTATCAGCAATTGGTGATTGGTTTTTCCCATTACCTATTACCCATTACCGATGACTGAACTTCACAAATACGATTTGTTTGCATCCCATCCTCATACAGAAGTTTCATCACATCATCTTTGTATTTCTGAAATGTGCTATGGCGCTTGATTTGAGGATTCGATTTGCTAGGTAGTTGGATTTGCAATTCGCGCCTAATTGTACCTGGTCGCGCACTTAGTACGTAGA
The DNA here is from genome assembly GCF_001904645.1 of Fischerella major NIES-592. NCBI lineage: Bacteria > Bacillati > Cyanobacteriota > Cyanophyceae > Nostocales > Hapalosiphonaceae > Fischerella > Fischerella major. The sequence continues at coordinate 123,851 of NZ_MRCA01000004.1, forward strand.
TACGCTGTGATAAGAAAATAGCTTCTTCTACATCATGAGTGATCATAAAAATTGTCGTGCTGGTACTGCGCCAAATTTCTAGTAAAAATTGCTGCATTGCTTCTTTTGTCTGTACATCCAAAGCGCCAAAGGGTTCATCCATAAGTAAAATTTTTGGTTTCGATGCTAAAGCACGAGCGATCGCAACCCGTTGTTTCATCCCACCAGAAAGTTCTTTAGGTAGCGCCTTCGCAAACGTAGATAAACCTACCACCTCAAGATAATAAGCCGCCTGTTGTTTTCTCTGGGTCTTGGGTACACCTTGTAGTTTCAAACCAAATTCTACATTTTCGGCAACACTCATCCACGGATAAAGAGTATAGCTTTGAAAAACCATACCACGATCAGATCCTGGCCCTGTAACCCGCACCCCATCAACCAGTATCTCCCCTGCGGTTGGAGTATCCAACCCTGCAATTAGGCGTAATAGGGTTGATTTACCAGAACCACTAGCACCTACTGCACAGACAAATTCTCTCTCTTGAACGTGCAAATTAATATCTTGAAGTGCAGTTAGCAAACCGCGCTTCGTTTTGAATTGTTTGTGGAGTTGATTAATTTCTAAATGCATAATTTGCATAATTTGTTATTTGTTATTTGTCATTTGTTATTGCCCATTTACAAGAAACACGCAATAACAATCGAAACAAAACGTCAATTCCTAAACCAATTAAACCAATTACAATTAATCCAGCAAAAATTTCATCTGTTTTCAAATACCTTTGGGCAACACTAATTCGGCGTCCTAAACCTTCAGTTGCTGCTACCAATTCCGAGACAATTACTAAATTCCAAGATGCAGCCATGTTGACACGACAAGCATCGATAATATTAGGTAGAATAAATGGAAAAATAACTTGTAGTAAAACTTGTTTTCTTTGACCACCTAAAGTATAAGTGGTTTCTAATAATTCCTTGGGAACAAACTTCACTGCATCCATCACCATTAAGGTATTAAAAAACAGTGTGCCGATAAAAATCAGCATGATTTTCGGCGTTTCTCCCAAGCCAAAATATAAAATTAGTAAGGGAATAAATGCCGGGGCTGGCATATAGCGCACGATACCAATCACTGGTTCTAGCAACGCCCGAATGCTGGCAAAAGTACCCATTAATGTGCCTAAGGGAATGGAAATAATTGCTGCTAGGGAAAATCCACCCAGGACTCGAAATAAACTAAAGGCAATATCTTTTTGCAAATCTCCACTTGCCAAAAGCCTTTGAAATGCCTCCCAAACTTGACCAGGAGAAGGAAGAAATAAAGGTGGAATTAATCCTGTATTAGAAATAATCCACCACAGAAGTATAGGTACGGAAATTGACAAGAACATTAAAGTCCAAGCCAAGTTATGAGGAATATCCTCAGCAATGCGCCAAAAGTATGATTTTGGTAACATTTTCTGAGGACGTCCGCAATTTATTTCTGGCAAATTTTCAGCGTGTTGGTTCATGATTTTTGCTTGGCTGCGTAGGCTTTGATAAAGCGATCGTCAAAGATTTGGTTAAGATTAGGTGCTTGTTTAATCAAACCGCTCTCAACCAGAAATTTACTAATTTCCTCAGCAGCATATCTTAGAGATGTCATGTTGTTACCGGGATTAAATGCTTGGACATTTTCTTCTAGAGTAAAGATTTTAGTCCCTGCATCGTATGCTTGATATTCGGCAACAGACACCCCTGCACGTTTTGCCATAATTTCGTAAGCTTTTGCTTGATTTGCTCTCATAAAATCTAAGGTTGCAAACCAAGTATTTACTAATGCTTGGACATCTTGTGGTCTCTGATTAATGAGTTGGCGACTGACAACTAAATGGTCAGGAATTGCTCCTGGAAAGTCTTTAGAACTAAATAATTCTTTACTACCAGGACGTGATAAAGCCTTTGTGGTGAAGGGTGCAAAAACTCCCACTGCATCAACTTGACCAGCAACAAAAGCTGCGGCGGCTGCACCTGTTTCTAGTGGTTGAAACTGAATATCAGCTTGTGTTAAACCTGCTTTTTTTAGACCTAGTAATAATAAAAAATGGTCAACAGTTCCTTCTTCAGCTGCAACTTTTTTGCCTTTGAGGTCAGCAATAGTATTAATTCCTTCTCGGACAATAATTTTATCGTTGCCAGTTGAATTGTCATTTACCAAAACAATCACCTGATCTGAACCAGCTGCTACTGAACTAATCGTGTCATTTAAAGTTTGCGTATTGGCATCTAATTGACCTGCTCTCAAAGCATTAATGGAATCTAAATAGCCATCAAACCACTTCAAATCGACATTAACTTGATTTGCTTCAAATAACTTTTGTTCTTGAGCAATTTGCCAAGGAAACCAACCAGGCCAAGCACTAAAACCGAATTGAATTGGTTTGGTATTTGTAGGAGTTGCAGCCGAATTTCCTGATGTAGAAGTTTGTGGAGAAGGAGTACAACTGACAGCAACAAGTAAACTGATGAAAAATAAAGCTAATAAAGATGGCAAAATACGTAACTTCATGAAACTCCTCTCACAACTAATACTAGTTAACACGAACTAGACGAATTTCCGTCCGTTGATTACGTTTATCCTCGGGATGAACTCCAGCTAGTGGCTGGCTAGAACCTTTACCCACAGCTACAATCTTGTGCTTGAGACCGCGATCGCGCAGATAATTCGCCACTGTCTGCGCCCGTTTTTGACTCAGAGTTTGGTTAAAATCGGCTTCGCCAAACTTAGAAGTATGACCAATCACTCGTATAGCTATTGTTTGTTCGTTGAATTCTGCAATATCCCGACTCAGCTTATCTAGCGTTTCCTTACCTTGATTTGTAAGCAAAGCAGAGTCAGTTGTAAATTTCACCTCTCCTTGCAGTTGTAAATTGCCAATATTAGGGGCGGTGGCTATCTGGTTACTATTCAAATTCGCAATGGGCGCGATCGCTTTTCCTTTACCAGCAAATCTGTCTGCTAGTTCCGGGTTGTCAATACGTACCTGTTGAATTAAATTGTGGGTGTTTTTCGCCGCCTCCGCTATGAATTCGGAGGTAAAGAGTTCTTTGGGATTCTGGGGAACTTGATTCATTTTGCCTACTAGCGCCAGCACCGCAGCAGTAGAGTTGATGCGTTTCTCTAAGGTGCCATCTTTCATCCAGTTATCAGCTTCCACGGAGGTAAAAAAGTCAATACCTTGCAAAACTGCGTTAGCATCAGCGCTAGATAACTTGCCATCAACAGCAATTTGTGCTTGCAACTGTTCAGCATTGCGGACATTAGTATCAATAAACCGATAATAAAAAGTGAGTAATTGTGATATGCTCTCTGGTTGCGACTCCATCAGGCGGTTAGAAGCAACAATCACATCCACAATTGTCCCCGGTAAATCCTTACTTGATAGCACCACCGTGTAACCCCTCTGTCTGGCTTGGCTGACATAAGGTTCCCAAAGCACAGCAACTGCCACATTTTGATTGGAGTCTTGCAATAGCTTCCAGGCTTCGGAAGCATCTGCCACTTTTTTGATTTGGAAATCTGACAGCTTAAACTCCTCAAATTTTGTAGTCAACACCTGTGCCAAATACTCGCTAGGAGTATCCCCGGCAAAGACAATTGTGAACTGTTCTCCCTTGTTGCGTGCTTCCTCTACTAATTGCCTCAGAGCCAGCATTGATTTGAGATTGGGGTATTTCTTAGTGTTGAGAATAACCGCGTCTGCTCCCACCGTAGTGTCAATTAGCCCCACAATTTTTCCTTGAGGCTGTTGTTTGAGAAACTGATCCAGTGTCGTTACCAAAAAATCAGATTGTCCCTGGTTAAAACGTTCACTGCGTTTAGCTTGGTCAAATTCATCTTCATAACGCAGGTTTAAACCAGCTTTTTTTAGCGCTTCCAAAAAAGTCTGATTGCGAAAAGTGCTGTAACCACTAAAAGTATCTCCCAGAAGTGTTAATTTTTCATCCATCAATTTAGCTGCGGATGTATTTTTTACACTTGAAAAGGTAGGAGATGATAATTGGTCGATTAACCAAATCGTACCAAAAGTCAAACAAGAAACTCCTAGCCCAAGAGCCAAAAAAAGAAAAATGGGAACGTTACGCTTACTCATAAGACCCGTCGATTATAGTATCGAATTAGACAATTTATTTGGTCTTTGCAGTAGATTTACGCGTGCAATTAATCCCTGAGTTTAACTAAAGTAAGGCTTGAATTTTTGCGACAAATTAATATTATGTCCGGATGAACACTTGTAAAAAAACGAAGAACCTCACCCCAACCCTCTCCTTGCTAAGGAGAGGGTTGGGGTGAGGTAATGCAGAAATTAGTAAGTAATTGGCTGAACTTGATATTAGTCCTTTATCCTTAATCATTTTTCGTTAGTTTTGTAATTGCACCTTACAAATAGTGCAAAATAAATCTGTACCGTAGATGCATCAAATTGCACATTTCTACAATCTGCCAATGTCAGGGTTAGTCAATTAATGACCTTCAAGACATAGTAAAGTTCCTGTTAGTTCATTTGACGATGACTTTGCGTAAATATCCGTATCATACCAAACTAGTGGCTCTTATACCTAACTTTCACTGTGAGCTTAAAGGGTAGTTTAAGGATCTAAACTGACGCACCCAATCAAACCAAACTTCCAAGCCTTCACCTGTTTTTGCAGAAACAGGAATAATTGTGACATCGGGATTCATCTGACGAACATTAGCTGCAATGCAACTAATATCAATATCCAAGTAAGGAGCCAAATCTATTTTGGTAATCAGCAGACAATCTGCTTCTTGAAACATAATTGGATATTTCAGAGGCTTATCTTCACCTTCAGTCACGCTCAATAAAGCAACTTTGGCGTGTTCTCCAACTTCAAATTCAGCAGGACAGACTAAATTACCAACATTTTCTACCAACACCAAATCAAAATCATCAGGATTATATTCATGTTCTAGTCGATGAATTCCACCTGCCACCATTTTGGCATCCAAATGACAAGAACGACCTGTATTAATTGCAATCACAGGCACACCGTATTTTCGCAGACGTTCTGCATCTAAATCGGTGGTCATATCCCCTTCAATTACCGCAATTTTTAACTCATTGCTCAAAGTAGCAAGGGTACGCTCTAGTAGTGCTGTTTTACCAGCACCCGGACTACTCATAATGTTGAAACAAATAATTCCCCATTTATCAAAATGCGATCGGTTGTGATCAGCCCCTTGCTGATTAGCATGAAGCAAGTTAATTCCTAAGGCTGCGTCAAATGTTTGATGCATAAGCGTACTCAATTTTGTCAATTTTTAACTCTCTACCTGAGCGAATATCCTCCATAGGAGAATTACATTCAGGACAAGCATATTGCCAGCCAATTTGCGGTGAATATTCTTGTTGGCAACGGTGACAAAAAGCAATTAATGGTGTTTCTTGAATCACCAGTTTTACCCCTTCTAAAAAAGTATTGTGCGTTTGCACCTCAAAAGCAAATTGTAAGCTTGCTGGTTCAACACAAGTAAACTTACCAACAATTAGGTGAATTTGAGAAATCTGAGGGCGCTCAGGCTGGGATTCCCACCAATCTTTTACAGTTAAAATGAGCGCTTTTGTCATATCAGTTTCGTGCAAATTTTCTCTCCTTCGCCCCAGGCTAAAACCCAAGGTCAATATTGATCCAATATCATCAAATCTGATTCATCAATTACTGCATCTATACCTCACCCCGGCTGCGCCACCCCTCTCCTTACCAAGGAGAGGGAAAGGGAGTGAGGTTTCGCGGATACAATAAATAAACAAACGGATTTCATTTCATAGCGAAATATTTACTATTCAGACTTTGCGCCCCTTTGCGCTCACCTTTGCGTTCCTCTGCGTTTCAAATCGCCTCAAATCGCCACTTTTTTATGCAATCCCCACACCACACACAAATGCCAATGATATTACCTCCAATCTTCCACTAACTCTGATTGGGCTTCGGGGTGAATATACGCGGGTTTTTCTTTGCGTGGTAATTGACCAGATATAACTAAATGGGCCATTGTGTCACAAATCACCCGTGTCGCCATTAATGATGTAATGTCACTGATATCGTAAGGAGGCGAAACTTCTACAACTTCCAGACCACAAATAGGTGCTTTTTGGACAATTTTACCTAACATGGAAAGCGCTTCACGCGGTAATAATCCACCAGGTTCAGGCCAGCCTGTTCCAGGGACAAAACCAGCATCAATGCAATCAATATCAAAGCTAATGTAAACGCAGTCAGTACCATCTAAAGCCCGTTCTAAGGCAAAGTTGACTGCTGCATCCAAACCCATCTCTGTGATGTCCGTAACTGTGAGGATGTTGGTAGCTCTTTCTCGGCAAACTTTTACACCTTGTCGCGGTACTTGCCAACCACCAATTCCCAATTGCACGAGGTTTTTTGCGGGAGCATTTTTAATATTTGTTGCATGGAACCAGGGACAGGTATGCATCCGTTCATCAAGGTCTGTTTCCTGGGTATCGACATGACGGTCAAAGTGAATAATTCCGACTTTTTTGTCACCCAAGTGACGGCAAATACCTCGCACTGTTGGAAATCCAATTGAGTGATCGCCTCCCATAATAATGGGAAATGCACCAGAACTAAAGATGTGGGCAATACCTTTAGAAATTTGGTCAAAAGACTTTTCGTTATTGGCAGGAATGGTAAAAATATCACCCACATCACACAAGGTTATTTGCTCGCGTAAATCAACACCTAGTTCAAAGTTATAAGGGGTGTATAATGCGGAAATGCGACGGATTCCTTGCGGGCCAAATCGAGTTCCGGGTCGATAAGTAGTACCAGAATCGTGCGGTACACCCACGATCGCAACGTCGTATTCACCGACTTTCCGCACATCTTCCAAATAAGGCGCTTTCAAAAAAGTATTGATTCCGGCAAAGTGGGGAAGTTCACCGCGAGAAAAAGTAGGAATGGAGCGATCGCTGATACTTTCTGCTGCTTCTAAACCAAATTCTAATCCTCGAGAAACTTCCTGCTGCCACCCTGTCAAAGGCAAATTCGCTTCTTTTTGCAGCGCCCGATTCGCTTGTGTTTCTGGTCGTTGGAAATGAGAATTGGCATCACTACAAGATTGATCTGTCATGTCTCAAAATATGACATCTAAACAATAACTAAGGAAAAACTATAGCCCGAGTAAGTCATAACAGTCCAATTTCTGCTATGTACCTCCCGGGCTTTTTTCCCGCCGTGTGCCAGTTTTTGTGAAACTGGTTGCTTCTCTTGGACCAGTCGTTTAACTTCCCTGAATTAAACCGGAACCCTAGAAGCTATATATTTTTACCCAATTGCTAATAGTTATTTTTAAGGACAGGCTTTTTATACCCAACGTTTATAGATAGCAATAATTTTTCCGCAAAAATGTATTATTAGTTACAAAATTCTCTAGAGTACTTCTATCAAAGCAATTGAGGTGTTTTATTTTTGATAACAATTTATTAAGTGAGGTAGTCCGGCACGAATTAAAGTTAACTAGTTATGATTGTCAATTTCACCCCATGGGGAATCTGATTTATCCTCCCAGAAAGAGGTCAAGGCGATCGCACCTCCGTTAAAACCGAAATAGAAGGATGTTACTGAAGGTGCCAAGCAATGGCAGATAAATCTAAAAAAGATAGAGAAGATCAAAAAACAAATAATATACCCACTTCCGATATAAAAGAAGATAAACCATCTTTGTTAGAATCCTTTGCCGAAACATTAGGCTGCGTAGCCGGAACCGCAGTCGGGGTAGGAACAGCCGCTGGTAGTACAGCGATTGAAGCTGGTAAAGCAGTTGCAGAAACAGCAGCTGGTGTCGGGGAAGTAGCAGCCAAGCAAGTACACCAACTATTTGAGCAAGCAACTCATACAGCAGGACAAGTAACAGAACGTCTGGGTGAGAACTGGCTGATCCGCAGAGTAGCTGGTGCGTTAAATCTCAATTGGCTAGTTGGTGCTAGTGAGAATGTTGATTTAGACAAATCCGCAGCATTAGTGAAAAAGCTTCAGCAGGAACATCCTGATGAATCACCTACCCAAATTGCCCACCGGATCATGGTGGATAAAGCAATGAAAGCCGGTGGAATTGGTTTGGCAACAAGTATTTTACCGGGTTTTGCAGTAGCACTGTTGGCAATTGATTTAGCAGCTACAACCCAATTGCAATCAGAAATGATTTATGAGATTGCCGCCGCCTATGGGTTAGATTTAAAAGATCCCAGCCGTAGAGGTGAGGTGTTGGCAATTTTTGGTTTAGCTTTAGGTGGTGGTCGTCTGTTGAGAACAGCAGGTTTAGGCTTGTTGCGAAATGTACCTTTTGCGGGTGCGGTGATTGGTGCTAGCTCGAATGCGACAATGATTTATTCTTTGGGATATGCAGCTTGTCGATTTTATGAAGCGAAGCTAGATGAATCCAAGTCCCTGACTTCTGAAGAAACCTTAGCAGAACTCAAGCAACAAAGCGATCGCTATTTGGAAACTGCGATCGCTCAACAAGCAGTCATGGATCAAATTTTAGTTCACATGATCCTAGCCAGACATCCAGACAAGACTTGGGAAGAAATTTTACCAGAGTTAGAAGCTGTAAATCTCAGTCCTGCTTCTTTGGAAGCAATAGGCAAAAATATCAAATCACCCCAGCCTTTAGAGCAACTTCTCAATCAACTTAACCGTGATTTTGCCATACCACTGTTAGTTCAAGGTTACAGAATTGCCAAACTCGATGGTGAGATTAAACCAGGAGAACAAAAAGTTATTGATGCGATCGCCACTAAATTTAATATTGATTTGAATAAAATTCAGTCAATGGTCAATAGTCAATAGTCAATAGTCAATATGAGCTATTGACCACCAACTACCAACCACAGGAAAAACGCACCTTAAAGTGGCACATGTATGAATGATATCAACACAATTAGCATGTGTTATATCAATTCCTTTATACGTGAAACATACTTTGTGTTGTACCAGACGTGCCATGGCACGTCTCTACAGGATTTAAATGTATCGTGATTAACTTGAAATGGTCTTAACTAAGGCTTTTTCTTCTAATAGATTGCCTTGCTTAAACTTAAGCATCATTAAGTTAGCTTAGTTATCAATCCAGTTTTCTAAATGAGGGCTAACTTTGACGAGTAACGATCTCAAATTTTTATGGTCAACTAACTTGTCATGCTGCAAACGACCAAGAATGATTCCTGGATGTGTGCGATAAGTATAAGCAAATTCTTCAATTGCTTGACGGGAGAAGTATTTTTTTATCCCACAAATAAAAGCCTTAAAGGCTTGAGGTTCTATCAACCAGTTAGCAGCTTTTTGTCTATATAATCGACTTTTACGAGCTATATCTTGCTCCTTTTTTTCTTTTCCCACTAGATGCAGCCGATACTTTGCTTCGAGGTTTGTCCAAAACTCAGCAGAAGTTCCCAAGGCTTGGGACAATTCAATAGCTGTTTCAGGTGTAATTTGCTTGCTTCCCCGGATGATTTCGTTGATGGTTTGAACTGGACGACCCATGATTTCTGCTAAATCTTTCTGTGTCCAGCCACGGGCTTCTAATTCTCGACTTAAAATTTTTCCTGGTGTTGGTACTCTTGCTGGTGTTAGCTTCTGGCTCATATTGCTCCCTTCCCTTAGTAGCGAAAGTTAGTGGTAGTCCTCAATGTCGATTATTGTTAGGTAATGTCCCTGCTCATCTGTATAGCAACAACCGTTAACAACTCATAAAACACGAATTTTACGCAATACTGGTACAAGAACTGTTACACACAATCAAAAAAATGGAAATTATACCTAGTAGTACCCCGATTTTAGAGTGGACTGGAGATGGTCTGGCTGTAGGATTATTTGAAGATAATACAGAGCTAACCGGCGAATTGGCGACTTTAAATGAGAAATTTGCAGGGTATATAAAAGAACTAATTGCTGAAGAGGAATTTAAGGGAAAAGTCGGTAGCACTGCTTTCACAAGATTAGGTAGTGGTAGCCCAGTTCGTAAAATTATCCTGGTGGGCTTAGGAAAAGCAGATGCATTGAAATTGGATACTTTGCGCCGTGCAGCAGCTGCGATCGCTCGCCAAGCCAAAAAGCAAAAATGTAAAACTCTGGCTATTAGTTTACCAGTTTGGAACAACGATCCTGCCCAAACTGCCCAAGCCTTGGCTGAAGGTGTGCAATTAGCACTATACCAAGATAATCGCTTTAAGTCAGAACCTGAGGATAAAGGGCCACAAGTAGAAATCGTAGAATTACTGGGACTGAATGGACAAGAGGCGGCGATCGCTCGTGCTAATCAAATTTGTTCTGGGGTTATTTTGGCAAGGCAACTGGTAGCGGCTCCTGCTAACGAAGTAACACCAATTACAATGGCAGAAACCGCAATGGCGATCGCTTCCGAAGCAGGAATGCACATAGAAATCCTGGAACGGGAAGACTGTGAGAAATTGGGCATGGGTGCGTTTTTGGGAGTAGCAAAAGCATCTGATTTGCCACCAAAATTTATTCACCTCACCTACAAACCAGAAGGTACACCCAAACGCAAGCTAGCAATTATTGGTAAAGGCTTAACCTTTGATTCTGGTGGACTCAACATCAAAGGTCCAGGTAGCGGCATCGAAAACATGAAAATAGATATGGGTGGTGCAGCAGCGACTTTTGGTGCAGCCAAGGTGATTGGTCAACTCAAACCAGATGTAGAAGTTCACTTCATCTCCGCCGTTACCGAGAATATGATTAGCGGCCATGCCATGCACCCTGGTGATATTCTCAAAGCATCTAACGGTAAAACAATAGAAGTGAATAACACCGATGCGGAAGGACGCTTGACTCTAGCCGATGCTTTGGTATTTGCTGATAAACTTGGCGTTGATGCGATCGTTGATTTAGCGACTCTCACTGGTGCTTGTGTGATTGCCTTAGGTGATGATATTGCTGGTTTGTTTACTCCTGATGATGCTTTAGCTAAAGAGTTAGAAACAGCAGCGGACAGTGCAGGCGAAAAAATTTGGCGACTTCCAATGGAAGAAAAGTATTTTGAGGGAATGAAGTCTGGGATTGCGGACATGAAAAATACAGGTCCTCGTCCTGGTGGTTCCATCACTGCTGCCTTATTCTTAAAACAATTCGTTAAAGACACTACGGCTTGGGCGCACTTGGATGTAGCTGGGCCCGTTTGGACAGATAAAGAAAACGGCTATAACGGACCTGGCGCGACTGGCTTTGGTGTTCGCACCCTTGTAAATTGGGTGTTGAGTTATTCGTAAATTCAACCATCCTTTTTACAGGACAGCAAACTCATCTTTGTATTTGCAAGGGTAGGCATAACACCTACCCTAATATTTTTGATAGTTTTGAGAAATTGTAAGTAAATACCAATTGGGAGATAGAGTAAACGTGAAAGGAGGAAGTAAGTATCAACCACTTTTAGAATATCTCCAAAGAACTGATTGCCCTGAAATCACCCTTTCTTTCACAGAAATTGAAAAATTGATTAATAGCACCCTACCCAACTCAGCCAGAAAAGAACGCCGATGGTGGGGAAACCGCAGCACAGGTTCACCCCAAGCCTCAGCTTGGATGAAGGCAGGGTACTTAGTAGAACTTAACCTAGAATCAGAAACTGTCACTTTTCGCAAACCGACTGGTAGCTACAAAGTTCAAACTGCAACTAATACTATGAACTGGAACAGCGAAACCATCAAAGCACTACGCCTGCAAATGGGACTTTCCCAAAAAGAATTTGCCGAAGAGTTGGGCGTTCGCCAGCAAACCGTCAGCGAGTGGGAAACAAGTGTATATGAACCAACTCGCGCCACATCAAAACTTTTAAGCATGGTAGCTGAAAAAGCTGGATTCAAATACAAAAGTGGAGAGTAAAACTACAAATTGTAAATGATACATTGACATTTATACACGCTACCGTGTAAAAACAAAATAGACTTTTTGGAAAAGTCGTTTTTGCACTATTTCAGGTAAAGCGGAAAGGTTAAAGTTTTTTGCTTTCTCCTTTACCTTTTCTTCAACAACTGCCAATCAATTTAATCTATTGAAACCTATCGCTTTAGGAAGACCTTACCAACAACGCGATACTCTTGATCATAAATGTAGTTGTAGAGACGTGCCATGGCACGTCTCTACATTGGTTAGTAGTTAGTAGTTAGTAGTTAGTAGTTATTTCTCTACTCCTCACACTCCCAGTCATCAGATATATCAGACTTACAGTGAAACGGTATCACTTCAATTCTGGGTGGGCTCTATCTTCTGGTGAAGGCGCACCCATACTGTTGATGGCTGCAATCATTTGATAAAGACGCCCTAAATCTCGTTGATTGAAGTAAAGAACTAAGCGTGGTAGTTCTAAAGTTTCATCTTGTCTTTCTTGGGGTAAAGCTTGACTTTTTTCAATCCGTCCTGTCACCAGAATGTCACTAAAATTAGCGTTTAATTGCTCTACTTCCGCATCTGATATATCTGTTCTCAGACGAATTACTAGGCGATCGCCTACATAGCGACTAGAATGATAAACCTGGTAAAAACGGGTAATAGCATTACAAGCTACCACCAGATCATCTGTCACTGTGTAAAGATTTGGGTCTTCGGGACTTACCAAACCATTTTTCACTAATTGTTTATCAATATATTCACTCCAAGAACGCCAGTAGTCTCCACCAGGACGGTCAATTAAGACTACGGGTACTGGGCCAAACTTACCTGTTTGGCTTAAAGTCATACACTCGAAAGCTTCATCTTGAGTACCAAACCCACCAGGGAATAAGGCGATAGCATCACTTTCTTTTAAAAGAAATAACTTGCGAGTAAAGAAATACTTAAAATGAATCAGCTTCGGATCACCCTCAATAATTGGGTTTGCTTGCTGTTCAAAGGGTAGTTGAATATTTAGACCAAAAGAATTTTCTCGTCCAGCACCTTCGTGACCAGCTTGCATAATCCCACCACCACCACCGGTCATGACCATAAATCCCAATTGAGTGACATAGCGAGCGAAGTTAGCTGCCATGTGATATTCTGGCCTTTCTGGTGATATGCGAGCCGAACCAAATATGGTTACTTTCCGGACATGTCGGTAGTTATGAAAAAGCTGGAAACCACGTTCCATGTCTATTAAAGCAGCGGACATGATTTTCCAATCAAGGCGATCAACATCACTCTCAGCCAGACGTACTATGGTAGCTAGCGCCTGCTGAATATATTGTCGATGCTTCAACGTTGGTAAACGCTCAAATAATTCGACGATATCGGTTTGGAGAGACTCTAATGTGTCAAACGACGACGCAGATGAGGTCATGAGAACTGTAGCCAAAGCGGCACTATATTTTACCTGAATTTGATTTCAATGTGGAATTTCTCAACCACTACAAATTTTCAACTGTCTGCCATTGCCAATTTATCTTGAGAACACTTAAGTAAGTGGTTAAACAAAATTAAAGTTGTCGGTAGGACATCTGTAATTGGGAGATGGAGAGAGAATTTCTCCCTATCACCCCACCGCCCCTAATCCTCATAGGAGACTCCACGTTCCCCATCTTCTTCTGAATTGTCTAAGACAAAAAAGCACCTCCAGTTATAAAAACCAAGGTGCTACTACTTTCTTTGCCAACTAAAAAATTACTTTGAAATAACAGAATATAGGGCGGTTTACCAAAAATGGCTACAACCGGGAAAACATGTTAAAAGCTGGTGATCAAAGCTTTACAGCCTTGAATTTTTACCTTTTGCATTAGTTTTTCCCACTGGGAGTTGGCAAACAAAGAGTTAGAAATGAATCACAGATGACTTTTTTAGAGTAGACTTTATTGCTATTCTGTGTTGGGTAGTAAAACACAGTGCAAACTACAATAGTTGGAAAAATATTAGACATAGGACACTAGCTGTAGTATCCCTTTATTTGGCTAGCAAATACCGAAAATTTTTGGAGTGAAAAACACTCCAAACGTATTTGCAGTAGCTTAGACTTTAAAGATATTTTTCCAAAGTATTAGCTAATGTAGATTTAGGCACAGCTCCCACTACCATATCAACTTTTTGCCCACCCTTAAAAATCATCAATGTAGGAATGCTGCGGATTCCGTACTGACTAGCAACATTAGGATTCTCATCGGTGTTAACTTTAACTACCTTGAGTTGACCTTCATACTGAGCTGCTATTTCATCTACAACTGGGGCTACCATCCGGCAAGGACCGCACCAGGGTGCCCAAAAGTCAACCAAAACAGGAACTTCGCTGTCTAATACTTCCTGCTTAAAAGTAGAGTCGGTAACTTGTGCGGCTGCTGACATGGCTACAAACCTTTGCCTATATATTTTTGATCGTGCTGAAATTCTACCATAGCAAAAAGCACTGCTTGGAGTCAGACATATACATTTGTATTTAACACTTCTACGGCTTGATGGGATTTTTAGGGGTTAAACTTCTAGAGAAACGTCAATTGCCTCTACTATTTGCGGCCTTAACCTGTCCTTCTGCATAAGGAACCGCCCGGAACAGCAGTCCGGGCGGAGTGTGGTGTGAGGAGTGAACGGAAACATGCGTCTCCGCTATTCCTATTGTAGGCGACATATGTGATTTTTCCAGTAAATCTTTTAGAGTCTGGAAAAATTTTTTTGTAGTTGTTAGTGGTTGGTTGTTGGTGGTTCGTGGTTAGTGTTTAGTTGTTATTTACTCCTCACACTCCTCACACTCCCCACGCTCCTCACACTCTACCCTTACGGGAAGCCGCGCTGAGCGCGTCTACACACTCCCCATCTCCCCATCTCCCCACATTTCCACATTCCCCCTACTAACAACTAACCTGTCTTATTTGCCCATACCTAATTGTTGAGCTTTTTGATATACTTTACCCTCAGTTAACAGGGAAGGAGCGATCACAACTTCGACTTGCTGCATTTCTTTGAGATTTTTTGCTCCTAATGTACCCATACTAGTTTTTAAGGCTCCTAAGAGATTATGAGTACCATCATCTAGCTGTGCTGGACCGACGAGAATTTGTTCTAAAGTGCCAGTCGTACCTACGCGAATGCGCGTTCCTCGGGGCAATACAGGGCTAGGAGTTGCCATACCCCAGTGATAACCACGTCCTGGTGCTTCACTAGCCCTGGCAAAAGGAGAACCAATCATGACTCCATCTGCACCACAAGCAATGCACTTACAGATGTCACCACCAGTAATTAAACCACCATCAGCAATTACTGGTATGTATTTACCTGTTTGTTGATAATACTCATCACGGGCAGCTGCACAATCTGCGATCGCTGTCGCCTGTGGTACACCCACTCCCAACACACCACGGGAAGTACAAGCAGCACCAGGACCAATACCAACGAGAACTGCAGCAGCTCCTGCCTTCATCAAGTCTAGGGTAACTTCATAAGTGACGCAATTACCCAAAACCACAGGAATAGGCATTTCTTGGCAAAATTGAGCCAAGTCAAGGGATACTATAGATTCTGTCGACAGGTGTGCTGTGGAAACAACTGTTGCTTGCACAAAAAATAAATCTGCCCCTGCTTTTGCCACTACTGCACCATATTTACTTGCCCCTGCTGGAGTTGCACTCACTGCGGCAATACCGCCTTGTTGTTTAATTTCTCTAATTCTTTGTTCAATTAATTCTGGTTTAATGGATTCGGCATAAAGTGCTTGCATCAAGGGGACAAATTCTTCTTTGCCCACCGAGGCTATTTTGTCTAAAATTGGCTCTGGATCAGCATAGCGAGTTTGAATTCCTTCTAAATTCAATACACCCAATGCTCCTAAGTTTGATAGAAGCACAGCCATGCGAACGTCCACTACACCATCCATCGCGCTGGCAATAATTGGGATTTCTCGCTCAATATTACCAATACGCCATTTTGTGTCTGCCAAACTCGGATCTAGCGTCCTGTTGCCAGGTACTAAAGCTATTTCATCTATACCGTAAGCCCTACGAGCTGTTTTTCCCCGCCCAATTTGAGTTTCCACGCTGTTAATGTTCCCAAATCTGTTTAAGCTAGGGTATCAAATTGTGGAGATATTTGCAGCGGTTTTTTGCAAACGAACTACCCAAGTAACAAAAAACGCCAACAAGAATCAAGATAAACAACAAGGCTGAATGAGTCAGTTGTTGCATCTTTAGTACTTGATGTTGGTGTTAGCTAGGTTCTCAAAATTTTGGTGATTCAGGTGTCAATTATTACTTAGTTATTTTCACCCATGCCTGGTTGTTTTGGCATCTTTAAATTCAATACGGTTGAGTTAGTCGATTTAGCAAAAGGGTTTAAGGGTGTAAGGGTGTAAGAAAAAATAAGAATTTTTCTTAAATTCATATCTTTAAAAATACTCCAAAATACCCGGAAATTTTTACCCTACAGCCACAAAATCTTCCTACACCCCTTTTTTTTCGATGCTATACGGAAATTTCACCCTGCCAGAGTGAGCCGTGGAGGGTTTTGTATTGCTACGATAAATTTCAGATTATTTAAATCAGATATTAATCAATTATTAAAACAGTACATATCAAAGCCTTGATTCAATCTGAAACCCTAGAACTACTCGAATGGCATCGCCTCTGCCAGCATCTATCGACCTTTGCGGCTACTAAACTGGGGGCGATCGCAGCGCGCGATTTGACTCCGCCTGGCTCTCAAGTTGAGAGTGAGTATTTGTTGACGCAAACTAAAGAAGTGTATGAACTCGAAAGTCGCCTCACTACAGGACTTTCGTTTGAAGGAATTCAAGATATTGGTGATTCTCTAGAAAGGGCAGAACTACAAGGAGTTCTGGCAGGTGAAGAACTCCTGGCTATTGCTACCACTCTGGCGGGAAGCAGAAATTTACGTCGGATCATCGATAATCAGCCAGATTTGCCCATTCTCACAGAACTAGTGGCTGAGTTAAGAACTTATCCAGAACTAGAACAGGAAATTCATCGTTGTATTGACGAACGAGGACAAGTAAGCGATCGCGCTAGCCAAAAACTTGCTGACATTCGTACAGAATTGCGGAAATTACGTAACCAAATTACACAAAAATTACATAATATTATCCAAGTAAAATCCAATGCAGTTCAGGAACAAATTATTACCCAACGAGGCGATCGCTATGTAATTCCTGTGAAAGCGCCGCAAAAAGATGCAATTCCCGGCATAGTTCATGATACTTCTGCTAGCGGTGCAACGCTCTATATAGAACCAAATTCTATTGTTCCCTTGGGTAATCAACTGCGGCAGTTAGTTAGAACAGAACAAGCAGAAGAAGAGGCTATTCGTCGCGCCTTAACTGAACAAGTGGCAGAAGTAAAACCTGATTTGGAAAAATTACTTGCCATTACTACTACTCTAGATTTAGCAACTGCCAAAGCACGTTATAGTTTCTGGCTACAAGCCAATCCACCCCGTTTTATCAATCGCCAAACAAACGAGTACATTACCCTACGGCAATTACGGCATCCGTTGTTAGTATGGCAGCAACAACACGAACAAGGACAAGCAGTAGTTCCTGTAGATTTACTGATTCAACCAGAAATTAAAGTAGTAACTATTACTGGTCCAAACACAGGTGGTAAAACAGTAACTTTAAAAACCTTAGGTTTAGCAGCCCTAATGGCAAAAGTCGGTTTATTTGTTCCTGCCCGTGAACCAGTAGAATTACCTTGGTTTGACCAGGTATTGGCAGATATAGGTGATGAACAATCACTACAACAAAATTTGTCTACATTTTCTGGGCATATCCGCCGTATTATTCGGATTTTGGAGGCGATAGATAAGCCACTTGATGGGGAACTCGGGGCCCCCACAACCGACAGGGAGTGGGGATTAGGAGCAATGGGGAGATTGGGAGATGGGAAGAAAGATTGCACCCCACCACCCCATCAAAGTTTTGCCCTAGTACTCCTCGATGAAGTCGGCGCAGGCACAGATCCCGCTGAAGGTAGTGCCTTAGCGATCGCCTTATTACGGTATCTGGCAGATCATGCCCAGTTAACTATGGCAACTACTCACTTTGGTGAACTCAAAGCGTTGAAATATCAAGATGAACGGTTTGAAAACGCCTCGGTAGAATTTGATGAAGCCACCCTTTCGCCTACTTACCGTCTACTGTGGGGGATTCCTGGACGTTCTAACGCTTTGGCAATTGCCCGACGCTTGGGGTTAAAAGCAGAAGTTATTGAACAGGCAAAAACTAATCTGGGAGGATCAACAGACGAACTTAACCAGGTAATTGCTGGGTTGGAAGCGCAACGCCGCCGCCAAGAAACCAAAGCTGCACAAGCACAAGATTTGTTGCAGCAAGCTGAGCGTTTATACAAAGAAGTCTCCGCAAAAGCCGCAAATTTACAGGAAAGAGAACAAACTTTGCGTGCTTCCCAAGAAATAGCGGTACAGCAAGCGATCGCTCAAGCTAGAAGCGAAATTGCTCAAGTCATTCGCCGCTTGCAGCAAGGTACACCCACTGCCCAAGATGCCCAACAAGCCACAAATGCTTTGCATCAAATTGCCGAAAAATTTATACCCCAACCACCACCAAAACCGAAACAAGGATACATTCCCAAAGAAGGCGATCGCATCCGAATTCCCAAATTAGGGCAAACAGCAGAAGTTTTGACTGCACCCGATGAGGATGGTGAATTGACCGTCCGGTTTGGGATTATGAAAATGACAGTCAAACTGGAAGATGTGGAATCTCTGGATGGAAAAAAAGCTGAACCAGTAGCGAAAGCAAAACCAGCCCCAGCAGCAACACCAGTTACTCCAACCCAACCAGCCCCAGCAATTCGCACATCTAAAAATACAGTAGATATACGTGGGCGTAGAGTTGCAGATGCCGAACTTGTTTTAGATAAAGCAATTTCCGAAGCAACAGGGCCAATCTGGATTATTCACGGACACGGTACTGGTAAACTGCGCCAAGGTGTTCATGCCTTTTTGCGGCAACACCCCAGAGTTAGTCGTTACGAAGCAGCAGAACAATCTGATGGTGGTACTGGTGTGACTGTGGCATATGTGGACTGAATTGCTTAATAAAATTTTTGTATAAATTTGCCGCAGTAATCATCTAGAGACGCTATTCATTGCGTCTCATTTTTATTTTTATACTATCATCAGTATTTCTGCATTGAGGCTACATGTCAACGAATAATAGCGCTACCGATTTCTTTGAGTTAGATTTTCATGAAGCAATCAAACAGTTTATTTGGATTCAGCCTTACATTGTAGAAGTCGCCAATGAACTGAATTTAGTTGAAATTTTTCGAGATTTAATAGTAGAAGTTGTATTTGCTGATGCAAAAGCATACTTTCATATGTTGGATGCAATTCAACCATCTGGTGTATCAGCTGCAATCAAAATTCCTTATCAGATTTTTCGCCGAGTTCCCCTCTCCTTGGTAAGGAGAGGGGTGCCAAAGGCGGGGTGAGGTAATATCTATGAATGCAACTCGGTATGAGAATTTATCCTCTGCCTTTCCTGATCAAAAATTCTTAATTACTACGTAAACAAAACAATAATTTTTTCTTAGATACTGCTTGTTGAAATATGGACAATTATGTATTCTTTGGTTGTTAAGTTAAAGTAGTCAGATAGACAATTAATCAGGAATCAGGAGTAAATATCTATCTAAAGGAAGATTTATTTATTTTGTATAAAGCATCAGTTTAATCAGAAAATAGTTAAACACAAGGTTGGTGCAATCAGCAGACAAAACGTCATTAAAAGCGCTTGTACTTTATCCCAAATCGCTTTTCGTCATAGAGTAAGACAAAGACCACTGCTGTTTACCCAACCATCTCAATTCTCAAAAACGCCCAACAGCTTGCTGTAGGCTACTTTTTATTCATAGCTTTAGGAAACTAATATTTGCTCGTAAAAGTCTGGTTTCAAAATGGGTAACAGCAACAGCCCCTACTAGCCCGATCACCTATGCTAAAAGTTATGCACTCTGCCGCTAATTCACCCACTCCTACTCCTCAGTGGGAGGATTTAATAAAGCTTCCAGCCCCAAACACAACTCAATGGGAAAATATTAAAACCCAATTAGATTTGGTGCTGTTGGCATTAGAAACATTGACTGGCATTGGCTCCGAGGCAATGCTTTCAGCGGCAATTAATCTAAATTTAGAGTCCAGAGTGCCAGACCGTGTAGCGCTGTGGCGGCTGCGCCAGTCTAATCCGCTACGCAAAGGTCAAGGAGGGCGAAAAAAGCTCGATGTTGAAGAAGCGCGAGCGCTTGTTCTCATTATTTGTTATCTTGCCAAACAGCATCAAGAATTGATTCGTCGTGCTGTTGGCTTGTTAGAACAGATGGCGGAAAATAACCGCGAACCTCATCAGGCTGCTTTATTAGGAGATTATATCGATGCTTTCTGCAACACTTACCAAGAACGGATGGAGGAAGACTCGACGATCTCCACGGATGAACTTACCCACCTGGCTTTAAAACTGCTGATAGATCTTCTTTTTTATAGTGGTCCTGGTGGACATCGCCGCCTCTGGCTAGCACTTATAGACCGTTCAACGAAATTTTGAAAATGTCCTGCTTGCAGTTCCTGCCATGCCTGTAACAAATTCTGTCATCCGTCGTTACACACCACCCACTTGCACGCTAGAAGTATTGGCACAAAGCTCATCTCTATCTCGTTGGGTGGGAAAGGGAAGATCTGTTCTCAAGGATCTACGCTTTGAGTTAAGCTTTGACGATCCACGACTCAGCGAAGAACAGAAGATCGTTATTCGGGGCGATCGCGATCAACTAGAAGCTTTGTGTGCAGCAGTCACAAACTACGTGCAGGAATTCCTTCAAATGTCCCCTGAAAGTTTTTGGGCAAACTTCTCAAAACCAGAGGACTCAACTAATGCACCAGATGAACCAGAATCACAAGAACCATTACAAAATCCAGCTTCTACCGAAACATTAAATTCTTTTAATAATCCAATACCAGAAACAGAAATACACATCAAACCAAACAGCCATTTAACTCATAATTTGTTTCTCGGTTCTTTAGGATACCAAGCATCTCAGCCTGTTGTTCAACTGAATTTGCTACAGTTATTTGATTTGGCAACAGCCTTAGATCAATACTCTGACGATATACTTGCCCTACCTAATCTCTATCAAGGGCGATCGCGTTTTGCTATTCCTGGTTGGGTGCCTGCGGTAGCAGTACTAGTATTAGCTATTGGTTTAGTACCCTTTACTTACGATAAATTTGTGACTCAGAGTAAGCAAAAACCTACTGCTACTGAAGATAAACTTGCCTTAGAACCATCACCTTTAGCTTCGCCCACACCTGCAATCACCCCCACAGATCAACTACCTCCCCTACCCTTCGGTTCTAATAGTTTGTCAATACCTGGTTCCACCTTAGCTTCACCTACCCCAATCTCTCCCCAAGCCCAAGGATTTCCTACAGCGCCCATATTACCTAGCGCACCTTCTCAAGCAGTTCCCCCTTCTGCCTCTACATCGACATTCCCCCCACCTTCCCAATCATCTTCCGGGAACAACGTATTCCCCACAGTTCCACCAGAAGCCAAACTTTCCACCACAACCGTACCACGGACATTAACAAATCCTGGGCAACAAATTCGTATTCAACCCAATCCTTCACAACAGAACAGCACCGCCTCTCGTTCTAATAGTGGAGTTGTTGCCCAAAATGGCAATATTTCATTAAATTCACCAAATTCATCCACTACAGAATCTAGCCTACCTTCTACTCTGCCTGCTATTCCACCGACTGTTGCTACCGCACCCAATAACCGCAGTAGCACTCTCAACCAAAAAAATCAATTACCAACTAATAACTCAGTTGATGCAGAAGATACTTCCCAATTAATTGAGAGATTACGAAAGGATAATAATTCTAACCAAGTCGCGACTAGAAACAGCAATCCTTTATTTGACGCAACTGCTCAAGTGTCCGAAGCTGGAAAAGTTTTAACAAGGCGCTGGCAGCCACCTTCTGGCTTCAACCAAACACTAGAATATAGTTTGGTTGTGGGTGTTGATGGCACTATTGAACGTATTTTTCCTTTAGGAAAAGCTTCAAGAATATATATTGATCGCACAGGAATGCCTTTAGTTGGTGATCCTTTTATTTCTCCCAATCGTAATGGGCAAACTGTGACTATTAGAGCTGTTTACAGTCCTGATGGCAAGGTAAAAACTTTTGAAGAGAGGGATTAAATCAGTGAACGGTAAACACTTATCAGTTAACGCCGATATAGCAGACAACCGTTCCTGAGTGATGAATCCCTTATAACTGGTAACTGATAACTGATAACTGATCAATATTCCTTCTGTGCCAGTTACCAAACTGTGACAAAAAAATGAAGCTGAAAAGTTAAAGGGTAAAGATTAAAGGATGAAGATCATGTCCTTTTTCTTTGCCCTTTAACCTTTAGCAATAACACTATTTAAGTCCAGTTATCAAACTGTCTTTTTAAAATATTCCCATCACAATACCGCTCATTACAATGACAATTAGTTAGTCCTTTCAAAGGTTAGGTACATGCAAACACTAGGACCACAGCAAAAAGAAAGTGCAGCTTGGATTTTTCAAACATGGGCTGCTTTTTTGCTTGCCATTTCTATGACTACCGTCGGTATTATTAACTTACCCGTAGATAACTGGGTGAAAGGTTTTATGGGTATGGGTATGACTTTTTCAATAGGTTCTAGTTTTTCTTTGGCGAAAACCATGAGGGATTTACATGAATCCAAAAAGCTGACAGCCAGGATAGATGAAGCGAAAGTAGAAAGGCTGCTTGCTCAACATGATACTTTAACTAAATGAGCGATATATTTAATTATTTTCTCAGCCTCTAATTAATTTAGAGCCAATTTATTGGAAAAAACTCTGCGTACCTTTGCGCAGCCTTTGCGCCTTTTTGCGTTTAAAATATTAGTTTAGGTGTGGTATAGCTAAAAATCTAATTAACTATACCTTCACACCTGAAAAACTTATCCTACAGCTTTGACTAATGATATACTTTTCAGTTTGCTTAACCAGTCTTTAACAAAGCCTTTTAACTTAAGTTCTGTGTGGAGTTGCCACTCAAAGAAAGGAGCAAAACCCAAAGATAGTGCTACAATTCGCAGCCGTAATAGAGGCGAATCACCCAATTGTTTTAATAAAGCTACAAGTTCTGCTCGTTCTTCTTGATTAAAAATAGGTAGAAAACAATAGGCTGAATGTATGATTGCCATCTTCCGTCTCTGTTTATCTAGCACTTTTACATCCCAGCCCCGCCGTTGAAAAGCTGGTAAAAAACTCTCTTCAAAAATCCGAATATATCCTCTCAATTGCAAATGCTTACGCTTGGAACGTGTTTTCTGCACATCAGTCCAAACGCGATATTTTGCTAGCACTTCATCTGCATAAACATTCCCGTAGCCAACATCTGCGATTCTCACAGATAAATCATAATCCTCAACATATTCAGGCCGATTTTCGTAATATCTTAATTCTTGGAGTGCCTTAGTTCTAAACATGATAATGTTTGCTGCCACTCTATAGCCAGAAACCGCTGCCATTAGTGCTTCATCAGAGTTTTGAAACTCTTTTTTTCTGACAACTCGTCCTATTGAACGATTCTTCCCATGCTCATCAATTTCTTGAATAGCGGTATGAGCATAACCAGCTTCTGGATATTTTTGTAACAGTGAGACTAGTTTCTCCACATAATTTGGCATTAAAGCATCATCTGAGTCCAAACGTACGATAAAGTCAGTTTTTGGCTGACTCATCAACCAAGTATTGTTGCCAGCAATACCTAAGTTCTTGGGTTGCCGATAGTAACGTACTTGGGGAAACTGCTGACATAACTGTTCCATCACCTGAGGGGTTTCGTCAGTACTGCCATCGTCTGAAACCCATACTTCCACATTTGGATAAGTTTGACAACAAGCACTACTTACAGATTGAATCAAGTATTGGGCTTGGTTATAAGTGGGAATACATACGGCAACTGAGGGGAATTTTGGCATTGAGGTCATAATTAAATCTAGTCCTACAACTGAAAATAGTTTTTTGTTGTATTACGCTGAAGAGCAGCAACAAAGTTAAGTCATTACCAATTAAGTTTCAGTACTGATTGCAGAGATAAAGTTTGTCTTACTACATTTTTGCTGGTGCAAAGTTTTATGACTTTATCTTTGTGAGGTCAACTAAACTGTTGTCTTATGCTTCCTTCTGGCAAATAAGCGCCACCACACTAGGCGACTTTCAATATTTTTCCAGCCACTTTTACTGGGTAAATTTTTCCAGGGATGGTGAAAAATAAGACTTTATCCCTAATTTTTGATAAGCTCTTGATTACACTGATTGAGTTATTGCATTGATAAAGTATTTACACTCCACGGAGCTAAATTAAGCATTAACTAAAACTTTAGATGGTTAATTTAGGTAGATATATAGAATAGATGTCTCTTGTGCTGTGTAGAATCTCTCTCCAGCAATATTGAAGAGAATAGTTTCATTACTACTTTTTACGGCTACAGAGAGAGGCATTCAAACCATATACTCAGGGTGGAGTCAAACCGCCAGGAATTCTCACAGCAGGGACACTCTGAAGCACAAGATCATATTCAATGAAAAGATTACCCCCTAGCAGTGCTTGCTGGATGTGAGCCAGGAAGATAGATTTAGTTGAACCTAGCTTGAACATAAGGGTATCCTCTGAGATTTTGTTTCAGAGTTGCGCTACCATTCGCACATACTCACAATCTTACAACTAAATATTTTTTCGTGAAGCATTAATTAAAAATCTTAAAGCAAGAAAATCTAAATCACACTAGTTCTAAGGTGATTTAACAATAATTTCATGATTTTTATACTGAATCTTTATAAAAAGACTATGAAGCAACCAAGCCAAAAAACCAAAAATTTAACTAAAAAAACAAAAAGGCTGGTAAATCCAGCCCTACCTCCTCTTAATATTTTGGAACCAGTTGTTTTTAATAGCGAGATTTTTTTTGTTTTGATTTTAGCTTTTTGCGTCGTCGCTCAGCAGCTGCAACTGCACCTTCCACAGGATAACCCACCACAGGTATGACCTGATATTTACGTTCCTCTTCTAAACGTTTTAGTTCGGTATAATCAGTCCAGTGGATACAGTCAACAGGGCAAGTGTCTATTGCCTCTTGAATTACTTCCTCTGGATCCCCATCTTGACGTATAGCGCGCGATCGCCCATAATCAGGTTCTATATAAAAAGTATTACGGGCAACAAAGGCGCAGTGTTTACAGCCAATACAGGTGATTTCATCAACATACACACCTTTTTGGCGTAGCATACCCCCTAATTCCGGCTCTAGACCGGAACGTTCTGGGGCATCCCGCAAAAAGCCGCCTAATTCTGGTTCTAGTCCGGAGCGGTTATTTTCCTTCTCTTCCAGCGACGGCAAAAAATCAGACATTTACGCACTCCAGCGTTGTACTACCAGGCGAATGGAACCATCTTCATTTTTTTGTTGTTCAGCAACTTGAAAGCCTGCACGTGCTGTCTCTTTTACTACTGTATGATAAGCATAGCGCTGTGTTACCTGGCGTAAGAATCCCTCTACAGACAAGTCTTGTTGCCAATACTGTAAGTCAGCTACCAATTCGTATTCTTTACCATTCCATTTGAAACCAATATCATAGCCATTATCTTGCTCGATAGTAATCTCGGCACTGTGAGTCTGACCACGATAGCCACGCACTTCACGCGGGCCTTTTTTCCAGTCTATACCCAAGTCAGAGAGAGCATCTTGCAAAGATTCAAGATTACGAATTTGGGTTTTAATTTGGCTAAAGTGTGACATGGCGGTTATGAATCGACTAAACTAAATGTTCGGTTTGCAAATTTACCAATCGCTATAAGCGGTTTGGGTGTTCACCACTCCAGATTGCTGCACCTTGGCGGCGAAGAATTCTGAGGTTGGCTCTTGACTAAGCACTAGTCCCAACTGTGCTTCTATAGCCGCTGTCACTTCGGCACAGGAATTACCCACGATACCAGTGACTTTTTCCTGTACCCGACCATCTGGATAAATGATGAATTCTAATGTCTCCATGCTTTTGGCCAACCACAAATAGTACGCTTGGATTGTACTGCTCTAGCAAGTGGCTAAAAATGTAGCTTCAGGGAACAGCATTTTTCCTTAGCTACAAAATTAGCCATTTGTTAACTAATGTTCCATCTCTCAAAATATATATCTCAGAAAATTTACAAAAATTATTAGTCTTATTAGTCAACACATCTATTACATGTAAGTTTCTCTTAACCTGATCGAGAAGTCAAGCTCAAAATTTAACTAGTAATAAAATTGTATAAAGCCTAGAAAAGCAGTGCTAGACGTAGTAGAGCCAGCAAAATCAGCTAAAAAGCTATGGTTTTTATTGAAAATATTTATCATTATGATTAGTTTTGTCTAGGTTAAATGACAGCGTGCGATCGCATTAACTACGAAGTCCTCCAGATTGAGGATTCAAATGATCAATGAAATGTCTCCTAATCTATATGCCTACTGACACAACCGAATAACCCAGCATCATAAATCAAGATAAAATTTCTCATTCTTTGCGGGAAGACTCCGTGCGAAACGGAGTGGAGCTTGGTTCGGGATAGCAAAGCCCGGATTTTTAGCACTTAACCAATTGACCAAAATTGGATAAGTACTGTATAGTAAGCGCAATGGGAAATAAAGCTTATAAATTTCGACTGTATCCGAACAAAGAGCAATCAGCATTTTTGGCAAAATGTTTTGGTTGTTCAAGGTTTGTTTACAACCACTTTTTAAGGCTGACAACAGATGTCTATGCAGAGTCTAAAAAATCTCTGCGTTATAAGGAGTGGGCAAAGTTATTAACTAATTTGAAGTCTGAATTTGAATGGCTCAAAGAGGTTAATTCCCAATCGCTACAGCAAACCCTTAAAGATTTAGAGTCAGCATTTGTTGGATTTTTCAAAAAATTAGGAGAATTCCCAAACTTTAAAAAGAAAAGTAATCGACAATCATTTAGAGTACCACAGCACTTTTTGATAGATAATGCTGGATTTCTGAGACTTCCTAAGATGACGCCTATTAAGATGGTGATTCATCGGCAGATATTAGGAACACCTAAAAATGTAACAATATCTAAAACGCCATCTGGAAAATATTACGCATCAATAGTTACTGAGCAAGATATTCTGATTGCGCCTTTGAACGGTAACAAGATAGGTCTTGACTTAGGATTAAAAGAATTCGCGATTACTTCATCTGGTGAGAAGTTTGAAAACCCTAAATACTTTCGCGCATCTTTACGCCGACTCAAAATAAGGCAAAGGAGATTAAGTAGAAAACAAAAAGCTTCTAATAATCGCAATCAAGCTAGATTAACAGTAGCTAAGATTCACGAAAAAGTAGCTAATCAACGGCAAGATTACCAGCACAAAATAAGTCTGAAGCTGACTTCTGAAAACCAAAGAATCTCAGCCGAAAGTCTTATGATTAAAGGAATGATCAAAAACCGTAAGTTAGCAAAACACATTAGTGATATAGCTTGGGGAAATTTCCTCACAATGTTGGAGTACAAAGGAGATATCTACGGTTGTGAAATTCATTACGTAGATAGGTTTTTTCCCAGTTCTAAAAGATGTTCTAAATGTGGCTACATCAAACAAGATTTAACACTTGCTATTCGTGAATGGCAATGTCCAGAATGCAAGAGTTTTTGGGACAGAGATATTAACGCTGCCCTTAACCTAATACTGTTCTCTGAATCAAAAATACCCTTGGAAGAAGGGAAATCTACGCCTGATCAGCTAGTTGAAAGACTAGGCATGAACCGGGATACTGGTTCAGGACAGGAAGCCCCTTGTGTAGCGCAGCGAAACTAGGGGTACTTCACTTAACTCAGCTAATTAACTTATGAATACAAACCAAGTAATGGGTTCTACCAATTTTTCTAAAGCAATACGTATTGGAGTACTGGGTTTTGGTGGACTAGGGCAGGCTGCTGCTAAAGTCCTTGCCCCCAAACGAGAAATGATTTTAGTAGCGGCAGCAGACAATAAAGGTTATGCTTACGCTACCGAGGGTTTAAATGCCCAAGACTGCATTGCCACATATCAGTCTCAGGGTTCAGTAGGTTATTTAGAACCGTTTGGCACATTAAGCAATCGTAGTATTCAGGAATTATTAGAAAGCAATCAGCCTGTAGATGGATATTTCTTAGCTTTACCAAACTTACCCAATGATTTTATTCCAACTGTCGTCAAGCAATTTATTAATTCTGGTTGGCGTGGGGTATTAGTAGATGCCATTAAACGCACAAGTGCAGTAGAACAGCTAATAGCCCTGAAAGAAGAACTACAAGCCGCAGGTATTACCTACATGACAGGATGCGGGGCGACACCAGGACTATTAACAGCAGCAGCAGCGATCGCAGCCCAAAGCTACGCTGAAATTCATCGAGTAGAAATTACCTTTGGAGTAGGTATTGCAAACTGGGAAGCTTACCGCGCCACTATCCGCGAAGATATTGCCCATATGCCTGGTTATAACGTAGAAACAGCCAGAGCGATGACAGATGCAGAAGTAGAAGCACTTTTGGATAAAACTAATGGTGTGTTGACATTAGAAAATATGGAACACGCCGACGACGTGATGTTAGAGTTAGCAGGGATTTGTTCGCGCGATCGCGTTACTGTGGGTGGTGTAGTTGATACCAGAAATCCCAAAAAGCCCCTCAGCACCAACGTCAAGGTAACAGGACGCACCTTTGAAGGTAAAATTTCCACCCATACCTTCACATTAGGAGATGAGACTAGCATGGCCGCAAACGTTTGTGGCCCAGCCTTTGGTTATCTCAAAGCAGGAATAAACCTATATCAACGCGGTATCCACGGGATATTCACTGCTGCCGAGATTATGCCGCAATTTGTGAAATAGGTTTGTAGTAAGCACTTTAGTGTTTAGAATTTGAGCGGCTAGAGCCGCTCACTACAAACCTTTAAATGTTTTATTTTGTTGTTACCATTTAGCATATCCATTGCAACAATTTCTCTGACTGCTAACGGTTTAAACCCTTAGGGACACGACCTAATCCCCGATCCCCAATTCCTCTTCTTCCTCATCCAAAATTAATTCCGGTGTTTGCACCACAAACGGTAAATCAGCACCTAATATACCCCGCTTGATCCGCTCAAGTGTCTCTGGAAAAACCACAAACAGAGGATATATAGTATTTGTCCCCTCACTTAAAATATGTTGGTAGCGGGGGGACATTAACCATTCATAATCTTGATCCAAACAAACTTGTGTTTGTCGCCAGCGTCCCAAAAAATCTGAAAAGTCCTCATGGGGACGATGAATAAAAACAATAATTTCGCTACCTGTTTTGATTTTCCATTCAGGATCACACATTAAAACAGCTATATCGCAGGGTAGAGAAATAGTCTTACCCGCAGTTGTTGCTTCCCTACGCAAACGCACAATTGGCAAAGGAATGGTAATGATGCTTTCGTCTGGACGACGCAGGCTAGGAATCATTTCCAAGTATGGACGATGTTGCTTGAGTAAAGCGATCGCACCAATATTATTACTGTACTCGGCTAAACTAGTTTCATAATGTGATTTTTTGAGGATCATGATCAATATAAAGAATGATAAATTATTATTTTTAGTTTGGAATTAAGGATGAAAAAATCATGTTAATCTTTCATCCTTTATCCTTTATTTTCTATTAGCCCAGCTTTTCAAACACCTTGAACAAAGGTAAATACATCGACATCAAAATAGTACCAACCATTCCACCCAAAACTACAATCATAATTGGTTCTAAAACACTAGTCAGTGCTTTCACTGCTTGTTCTACTTCATCTTCATAGAAATCAGCTATTTTCATCAACATGCCATCTAATTCACCAGTTTCCTCACCAATACTGATCATTTGAATTGCCATAGGAGGAAAAACTTGCTCTTTTTGTAAGGCAATGCTAATCATACCTCCTTGTTGAATTTCTGCACGTGCTGCATCAATAGCATTAGAAACTACTTGATTACCTGAAGTATCTCGGACAATTTCTAAAGAAGTGAGAATTGGCACACCTGAACGAGTCAAAGCCCCAAAAGTACGACTAAAACGGGCAACAGATGACTTTTGGATTAAGTCACCAAATAACGGCATTTTCAGGGAAAGACGATCAATAGTTTCCTTACCAACACGAGTTTTATAGTACTGCTTGTAAGCAAATGCTACTGCTATCAAAAATCCAATAAACACAAAAATTCGCCAACTTCGCAGAACTTCACTACAAAACATCATGAATTGAGTCAAGGGTGGTAATTCTGTTCCTAGTTCCTCAAAAATTTTGGCAAAGATAGGAATCAGAAAAACCGTCATCCCCACAAAAATAGCGATCGCGATAATACTAACAGCAACTGGGTAAGCAAGTGCTGATTTAATTTGGTTTTGTAAACGGGCAACATCTTCTAGTAACTTAGCTAAGCGATTTAGGACTTCATCTAGAACACCACCAACCTCGCCAGCCTGAATCATACTGACATATAAACCATCAAAACAATCAGGATGCTTACGCATTGCTTCTGAAAGGTTTACCCCATTTTGGACTTCACTACTAATATCCAAGAGGGATTGTTTAAGTTTAGGATTAGTACATTGCTCAGACAGTACTCCTAAACTTCTAACTATGGCTACTCCTGCATTCACCAAAGCAGCAAATTGACGAGAAAAAACAGCTTTGTCTTTAACAGAAACTTTGACTAATGATGTTTGAAACTTTTTCAGATCAAAGTCTGCAAAACCTTGAGATTTTTTCAAGTCTTGGACAACAAATCCTTGCTGTCTAAGAGTAGTACGTGCTTCTACTAAGTTCTCAGCAACAATTTTTTCTTTTTTGGATTTGCCTTGTGCATCGCGAACACGGGCAACGAATGTAGGCATGAACTTCCTCTATCCGTATGAAAGTTAATAATTTAGTTGTTGGTTATTAGTTGTTAGTTGTTTGAGAAATACTGAAACATTCAAGCAATAATGAACTATCAACTAATAACAAAATTTTTAATGTGCTTTTACAGTTCCAGCAGTACCGACTTTTCCAGCAGCAGGTGGTGCAGCAGGGCCAATAAGACGTTGCACTTCATCTGGCTTAGAAGTTTTAGACATTGCTGCTTCAAAAGAAATAGTTCCCGCTTTATATAAATCAGCTAAAACCTTCTCCAGAGTTTGCATACCTAATTTACCACCTGTCTGAATAGATGAGTAAATTTGTGCTGTTTTGCCTTCACGAATTAAGTTAGAAATAGCCGGAGTAACTATCATTATTTCCTGTGCCATTACCCGACCAAATTCACCAGGTTTAGGATTCTTTTTCGGAACTAAAGTTTGGCTAAATACCGCAACTAACGAGTTAGATAACTGTACCCTTACCTGAGTTTGTTTTTCATGGGGAAAAACGTCAATAATTCGGTCAACAGTTTGTGCTGCCGAACTAGTATGTAAAGTACCAAATACTAAGTGACCAGTTTCAGCAGCAGAAATAGCTAAGGAAATAGTTTCTAAGTCCCGCATTTCTCCTACCAGAATAATATCTGGATCTTCTCTAAGAGCAGCTTTCAAAGCATTAGCAAAACTCTTTGTATCTTCACCCAATTGCCTTTGATGAATCAGACTTTTAATTGGTTCATAAACAAACTCTATCGGATCTTCTACTGTCAAAATATGTTCTGCCCGTGTGCGGTTAATTAAATCAATCATTGCCGCTAGAGTAGTTGTTTTCCCAGAACCAGTAGGACCTGTCACTAGAATTAATCCTCTGGGCTTTTCCGACATTTCTCTGACTACATCGGGCAAACCTAATTTATCAAAATTAGGTATTTTAGAACTTAATGCCCGCAAACAAGCTGCATAAGAACCGCGTTCTTTATAAACATTGACGCGGAAACGTGCTAATCCCTTGACACCATAAGAGCAATCTAATTCCCAGTTTTGCTCTAATGTTTTGCGTTGGGAGTTATTGAGCATACTAAAAATCAACCTTTGACACTGATCCCCAGACAAAGGCTCTTCGCCAATGGGCGTCAGTTTGCCACTGATGCGAAAATAAGGGGGCAAACCAGCGGATAAATGCATATCCGAACCACCCATTTCAATCATTTGCTCCATTAAATCTTCAATCATCATTTCCATGGTTTTTTCCTTTGCTATTTGTTGATTGTTATTTGTTGATTGTTAGTGGTTAGTGGTTAGTTGTTTTCAAATGACCAATGACTATCGACTAATCTTGAAAACGAGGCGTCATACAATACGGACAATCCAACCATTCTGGGCGCAACCCAGCATTACAAGTCCGACAGGTCAGACTAGTCTTGCGTTTGGCTTTTAGTTCTGCTTCTAAGCCTGTGTCAGTAAAGGTGACTCGCTCTACCTCTTCTAGGGTGGTTAAACCTTGGCGTACTAAGTCCAAGCTGTACGCCAGTAGGGTTTTCATACCCTCTTCTACTGCTACTTCTTTAATGCGTTCTGTCGGTGCTTCTTCGTTAATGAGGGTTTGCAGATTTTCACTAATTCGCATTACCTCATAGACACCACAACGTCCTTTGTAGCCTACGCCATTACAGGTGGGACAAATATGACCTTGAGTTTTGGCTGCTTGAATTTGCTCTGCGGTCAGAGTATTAGCTTTATAAAAGGTTATTCCTACTTCTTGGGAAGCCGACAAACCATAACGAGCGAGTTCTTCTACAGTGGGTGTGTAGGGAATGCGACAGTCAGGACACACACGCCGTACCAAACGCTGGGCCAAGACACCAATCAATGAACTGGAAATCATGAAAGGTTCAATACCCATTTCTCCTAAACGAGCGATCGCACCAGGGGCATCATTAGTATGTAAAGTAGTCAATACTAAGTGACCAGTTAATGCTGCTTCAATCGCTGTTTTTGCCGTTTCCTTATCCCGTGTCTCACCCACCAGTAGCACATCTGGATCTTGTCGCAAAAATGCCCTTAATGCAGTCGCAAAATCTAACCCTTTTTCCCGAATCACCTGTACTTGAGTAATTCCCGGCAAGCTATACTCAATTGGATCTTCTACAGTACTGATATTAATTCCCGGGTCGTTTCTTTCTGCTAGTGCTGAATACAGCGAAGTTGTCTTACCAGAACCTGTTGGCCCGGTTACTAAAATTAAGCCAAAAGGACGGCTAACCATTTCTTGAACAATATGCAACGTTTCTGGATCGGTAATTAACTTATCCAAACCCAGTTGCGTGGCAGAGTTATCCAAAATCCGCAGTACTACCTTTTCCCCGTAGCGACTCGGCAAAGTATTTACACGGAAGTCAACTTTACGCCCCTCGAACAACCGCCTAATCCGTCCGTCTTGAGGTAGGCGTCGTTCAGCAATATCTAAATTGGCGATGATTTTAAACCGCGCTGTCACAGCAGGAATGATTTTTTTTGGCAAAGGGTCGAAAGCCTCGCGCAAAACCCCATCTTTACGAAAGCGAATGCGGAGGTTTTCTTCTTGCGGTTCTATGTGAATATCAGATACTTTCTCATGTAGTGCTTTAGCAAGGATTCTGTTAACCAGATTAATCACAGGTGCATCTTCAGCACCCTTCATCGCCGCCCCCAAGTCAGCCTCCGATTCTTCTGGGGCGTCATCTAGGTTAAGATTTTCTAGATTTTCTAAATCTTGATTGATGTCTGTATATTTTTCTTGTTCTAAATGCTTTTGCCGAACGGCTAAATCATCCAGATATACATTGATTAACAGTTGATAATCTTCTTGGGTAATTACCATACGCTGCAAGGCTAAGCCTTGGGGGCGCAAAATCCGGTTTAAGTCATCCGAAGCTTCTAGATTATCTGGATCAACCATCGCCACTAGAACAGAGGGCGGGTTTTGATCCTCGTTTTTCGACAGTGGTACTAAGCGGTGACGACGACAAACATCTACTGGAATGAGGGTATCAATCAGGTGGGCTACTGTGGTGCTGCCTACTGAACTAATTTCCGGATCGAGGGATTCTACGCCGTAAAGTATTTTAAGTTCAAATAACTGCTGTTTTTTGTACTGCCTGAGTAACTCTGGTGATAATTTTCGCCCCGATACTGATTCCAGTACTTCTGTTAAAGGGATACCAGACTTGCGGCTTTCAATCAGCGCCTGTCTCATTTGTTCGCTGTTGACAAAGCCAGATTGTACAAGTTTGTTACCGAAGGGTGAAAATTCTGCTCTGGTAGACAGAGCTGTACTACGCCGTTGTGGTGACGAGTTAGTCATATATCAGCTATAAATACCGGGAACCTCTGAATAGAGTATTCCCAAGCTGTGAACAAGAATTTACATACTCACTGAAGAAAGACAGAGGGCAGAGGATTGTAAAAATTTATACTAAATAATTAGTCCTTTGTATTCTGCTCATTGGTTGCAAAAGTGTTTATCCGGCTGATACGGCAGGAAGAAGCTTGATTGTAGAAGGTATAAAACATATCTTTTAGTGAAGCCTCTGGCAGTCGCCAACGGGGTTTAAAACCCCACCTCGAAGCGGCGTCTACGATTGGTTGGGGTCTGAATACACATACTAAGAGCCTCCTGCCTTTTGAGAACAGGAGACTAGAAAAAGTGGTGATCGCCAAAATTTAAGATAACCAGAGTTATTAGCTTTTATCTCGCGTTAGCGTCTGCACTAAGATGTCCAGCATTTGTCAAAATAGATGACGGTGACATCACTTCCAGGAAAATGTCGGCAACAAAACACGCCTATTGTTGCCAGCTAGCCATAGACTTCTTGCACTCTTGTGAGACAAGGGTAAAGAGTAAGAGGTAAAGGTTAAAGGAATTTGATTGAGCAATTCTTTTTTCCAGTTTCTTTGATCTTTTTCCTACAACAAACTTTACTCTTTTCTCAATTTCTACAAAAAGTCTAATGTATGGCTGCAAATATAGCGATAAATTGTCGTATCAAGTATCTGGGATGAGTACATAATGATGGACGAAGATAAACAAATAAACAACACGAGTCAGCAATTGGGTGAACCAACAGAGGTCAAACAAGCAATGAACAGTGACTCCCCAGTTCCAATGAATGCCAACGAACCTGGCAGCGAGGTGACAGAGCAAGTGGCAGACGCTACTAGCGCACCTGAAAACACAGTGATACCCACTCCAGAAAATGGGGTTGCTGCTACTCAGACAGTTGATACAGCTGCTTTAGCACAGATGAGTCAACAAATTGAGTCTCTCAAAGCTCAGTTAGAAGAACGTAGCAGTCAATATATGCGAATTGCGGCAGATTTTGAGAATTACCGCAAACGCACAATTAAAGAAAAAGAGGATCTAGAGGCGCAGGCAAAGCGGAATGCTATTACTGAATTGCTACCAGTAGTTGATAATTTCGAGCGGGCACGATCGCAAATCAAACCCCAAAACGATGGGGAAATGGGAATCCATAAAAGTTATCAAGGAGTTTACAAATTACTAGTAGATAGCCTGAAGCGCTTAGGTGTATCACCAATGCGTCCCGAAGGTCAACCATTCGATCCCAACCTTCACGAAGCAGTAATGCGGGAACCTACGGATGAATATCCTGAAGGAACAGTGTTAGAAGAGTTAGTACGCGGATATTACTTGGGCGATCGCGTGCTACGCCATGCAATGGTTAAAGTGGCTGCTCCTAAAGAAGATACCCCATCTTCAGAGGAAAACCAGTCTCCTCCAGCAAATGGTTAAATAGTTGCTTGTTGTTTGTTGTTTGAAACATCTAACTATCAACAACCAACCACCAACTACCAACAATAACCATTGACCACTGACTAACTAGGCGAGCATCGCATATAAAAACGTACAAAAGGTAGTCCGCGAAATATAACGCCCGAAGTTTTGCCGCTTTCCCTAGTGGAAACGCCAACGGAGGGACGGTTCCCAGTGGATAAACACCACTGGAAAACTGTCCTCCGAAAGCTGCCGCCTATACTTCGAGAAATAAAGTACTCAGTAAAAATACCGATACACATGGGAAAAGTTATTGGGATCGACTTAGGCACTACCAACAGTTGCGTCGCAGTTTTGGAAGGTGGTCAACCAATTGTTATTGCCAATTCAGAAGGCGGACGAACCACTCCTAGTATCGTAGGTTTTGGCAAGAGCGGTGAGCGCTTGGTTGGTCCACTGGCAAAGCGCCAAGCTGTCACCAATGCCGAAAACACAATCTACAGCATCAAACGATTCATCGGTCGTCGCTGGGATGACACAGATGCAGAACGCGATCGCGTACCTTATAACTGTGTCAAAGGTCGAGATGATACTGTTGATGTTCAAATTCGTGGACGAAACTATACCCCACAAGAAATTTCCGCAATGATCCTGCAAAAACTCAAACAGGATGCGGAAAACTTTCTGGGTGAGCAGGTGACAAAAGCAGTAATTACCGTACCTGCTTATTTTACAGATGCTCAAAGACAAGCAACCAAAGACTCTGGAACCATCGCTGGGCTTGAAGTATTGCGGATCATTAACGAGCCAACCGCAGCCGCTTTAGCTTTTGGTTTAGATAAGCAAGACCAAGAACAGCTAATTCTAGTGTTTGATTTAGGGGGTGGTACTTTCGATGTATCCATCCTGCAATTAGGGGATGGTGTATTTGAAGTTAAAGCAACTAGTGGTAACAACCACTTGGGTGGAGACGATTTTGATAACTGTATCGTCCGTTGGATGATAGACATATTTCTCCAGCAAGAAAAAATCGATCTTTCCCAAGACA
This sequence comes from Fischerella major NIES-592, assembly GCF_001904645.1. Taxonomy (NCBI): domain Bacteria; kingdom Bacillati; phylum Cyanobacteriota; class Cyanophyceae; order Nostocales; family Hapalosiphonaceae; genus Fischerella; species Fischerella major. The sequence goes on from NZ_MRCA01000004.1 coordinate 160,627, forward strand.
AAATGGCTCTGCAACGCTTACGAGAAGCAGCAGAAAAGGCAAAAATAGAACTTTCAACTATGGTGAGTACTTCAATTAACTTGCCATTTATTACTGCCAATGAAACAGGGCCAAAACATCTAGAAATGGAACTCACCCGTGCCAAATTTGAAGAATTGACGGGTCATTTAATAGAAGCCACCATAGAACCAATGGTTCAGGCACTCAAAGACGCAGAACTGAAACCACAAGACATTGATCGGATTATTTTGGTAGGCGGTTCTACTCGTATCCCCGCTGTCCAAAATGCCTTAATTAAATTTTTTAACGGCAAAACACCTGACCGTTCTATTAACCCAGATGAAGCAGTAGCATTAGGAGCTGCTATCCAGGCTGGGGTACTGGGTGGCGAAGTTGACAATCTCCTGTTATTGGATGTTACACCTCTGTCACTAGGAATTGAAACTCTAGGAGAAGTTTTCACCAAAATCATTGAACGCAACACTACAATTCCTACAAGTAAATCCCAAGTTTTTTCCACAGCTGTTGATGGGCAAACCTCGGTGGAAATTCATGTCCTCCAAGGTGAACGGGCCATGGCAAAAGATAATAAAAGCTTGGGTAAATTTTTACTCACAGGAATTCCACCAGCGCCTCGTGGTGTACCGCAAATCGAAGTCAGTTTTGAGATCGATGTTAACGGTATTATGAAAGTCTCTGCTCAAGACAAAGGTACAGGCAGAGAGCAGAGTATTCGCATTACCAACACAGGTGGCTTAAGCAGCAACGAAGTTGAACGAATGCGGCAAGAAGCTGAAATGTTCGCCGAAGAAGACAGAAGACGTATAGAACTAGCAGCATTGAAAAACCAAGCGGATAATTTGTTGTACAGTTACGAATCAACACTCAAAGATAATGGCAACTTGATCGGCGAACAGATGAAAGGTTTGGCAGATGAAAAACTTGCCCACCTCAAAGCAGCTATTTCTGAATCCAGCATTTCTGTTGCAGAATTCAAACAGCGCTTAGAAGACTTCCAGCAAACTCTATTTAACATTGGTGCTGAAGTCTACAACCGTGTTAACGATAGTCAAGGGGATGATATTCCCTCCTATGCAGAAGATAGTTCGCCTACACCAGAACAATCTGGATCATTGCATGGCACTCTCACACCACAATTTAATTTTGATTTTGAAGAGGAAAATACTCTACATGCTGATTATGAGACGATAGATTAAAAATGTTAGTTGTTAGTTGTTGTTAATCTTTACTACTATCCACTAACCACTAACCAATGTAGAGACGTGCCATGGCACGTCTCTACAACCACTAACCAAAATTCAAAAATACATAATTTTAGACTCATGGGGGGTTTTCCACACCTATAAGTGCGGCTAGCCCCTCTAACTAATGGGCAGAGTTTTTCTCTTATACGTAGCACAATTGTAAAAGAGACAGCCTCAGATCAAAGCTTTTATCGTCTTTGACGGCAGTCGCGACAACGGACTAGCAAGTGTGACAACGCTCTTAACCCCTATGAGCGTTCAGCCTTGGAAACCTCCAAGTTAGTACTGGCTCCGCAATGCGCTGCTTCACGAAGAAAGCACCTGTTGCTGTAAACTTGCTGGTGATTTATATAAAAGGTAAAAGGTAAAATCAATATATTAATAAAATTTAATCTTTGCCTTCTGCCTTCTGTGGGGCCTACACAAATTCGCGATTTTGATCGCAAATTGGTGGAGAACCCCTCCTGTCTGCCCGAACTTATTGGGGGCGTAAGCCGTCCCACGAGCTTTAAGGCAAGTTGCAACTCAATCGAGTTGACGCTTTGATTCTTGTGCGTCTACGAAATTATCCCTGCATAGCTGCTTTCTACCTTTTAACTTTCACCTTTGCTATATGGCCCGCGACTACTACGAAATTCTGGGTGTCTCTCGTGACGCCGATAAAGAAGAAATCAAACATGCCTATCGCCGCTTAGCCCGGAAGTATCACCCAGATGTGAACAAGGAACCGGGAGCCGAAGAGCGCTTTAAGGAAATTAACCGTGCCTATGAGATACTTTCAGAACCCGAAACTCGCGCTCGTTATGATCGCTTCGGTGAAGCTGGAGTTTCAGGTGGAGCCGGTGTAGGCTACCAAGATGTTGATATGGGTGGTTTTGCCGATATATTTGAAAGCATCTTCAGTGGCTTTGCTGGTGGTATGGGCACTCAAGCACAAAGACGACGCAGTGGCCCAGTTAGGGGTGATGACCTACGGCTAGACCTGAAGTTAGACTTTCGAGAAGCAGTATTTGGTGGTGAAAAGGAAATTCGCATTTCGCATTTAGAGACTTGCGAGGTTTGTAGCGGTTCTGGTGCAAAGCCTGGTACTCGTCCTCGCACTTGTTCAACTTGCAGCGGTTCGGGTCAAGTACGCCGTGTGACGAGAACGCCATTTGGTAGTTTTACTCAAGTCTCGACTTGTCCCACCTGTAATGGCACAGGTACGGTCATAGAAGACAAGTGCGATGCTTGTGACGGTAAGGGCGCAAATCAAGTTACTAAGAAACTCAAAATTACCATTCCTGCTGGGGTAGATAATGGTACACGCTTACGGATATCTCAAGAAGGAGATGCAGGTCAACGTGGAGGCCCGCCTGGAGATTTGTACGTCTACTTGTTTGTTAATGAAGACCAGGAATTCCAACGGGATGGCATTAATATTATTTCAGAAATAAAAATTAGCTATCTCCAAGCCATTTTGGGTTCTCGCATAGAAGTGAATACAGTAGATGGGCCTGTAGAACTTACCATTCCACCTGGAACCCAACCAAATACAGTAATGAAGTTAGAAAATCGTGGTGTGCCACGTCTAGGAAACCCGGTGAGTCGAGGCGACCACATGATTACAGTATTGATAGATATTCCCACTAAGATTACGCCAGAGGAAAGAGAATTGTTAGAAAAGCTAGCTAAAATTAGAGGAGACCGAACTGGTAAAGGTGGTATAGAAGGTTTTCTGGGCAATATATTTCATCCACGATGAGTCTATCTTCTGTTTCAACTCCTGATGCTCAACTTGACTTGCGCGGCACCCCTTGCCCGATTAATTTTGTGCGTACAAAGCTTCGTTTAGAACAAATGCAACCCGGAGCTTTATTAGAAGTCTGGCTAGACGCTGGCGAGCCAATTGAGCAAGTTCCTGATAGTCTGACAATGGCTGGTTATCAGGTAGAACAAATCACAGACTGCGCTGGCTATTTTTCTTTGTTAGTACGCCGTCCCCTTAGCACCTCATGACAGAGGAAGCATTACAAGATTCTTGTAGGCTGTTGGGTACGGTTTTAGCCGTGCAGGCTAATTATTATCGAGTACGGCTAGATTCCGATGGGGAGATGGCGAGTTTGGGAGATGGGGAGAATACAAGATTAAATTCCTCCCATTCCTCACTCCTGTTGTGTACCCGTAGAACGCGCTTAAAAAAAATTGGTCAACAGGTAATGGTAGGCGATCGCGTCGTAGTAGAAGAACCAGATTGGACTGGTCAAAGAGGTGCGATCGCTGATGTTTTACCCCGAAAAAATCAGTTGGATCGTCCGGCGATCGCTAATGTCAATCAAATTCTTTTGGTGTTTGCCGTTGCCGATCCGCCTCTAGAGCCCTATCAACTCAGCCGCTTTCTCATAAAAGCCGAGTCTACAGGTTTAGATGTAGTTTTATGTCTAAATAAAAGCGACTTAATTACAACCCAACAGCAGGCGCAAATAAATCAACATCTGACCAATTGGGGTTATGAGCCGATATTTATCAGTGTATATAAAAGTATAAATATTGACGATTTAGCAAATCTACTCAAAGACAATATCACTGTTCTCGCTGGTCCTTCGGGTGTAGGGAAGTCTAGTTTAATCAATGCTTTGATTCCTAACATTAATCTGCGAGTAGGTGAAATTTCTGGTAAACTTGCCCGTGGTCGTCACACTACTCGCCACGTAGAGTTGTTTGATTTGCCTAATGGTGGTTTGTTAGCGGATACGCCCGGTTTTAATCAACCTGATCTGGATTGTACACCAGAACAATTAGCAGCTTATTTCCCAGAAGCCAGGCAGAGATTAGCTGTTGCTAGGTGTCGGTTTAGTAATTGTCTGCATCGAGACGAACCTGATTGTGCAGTAAGGGGAGATTGGGAGCGTTATCAGCATTATTTAGACTTTTTAGAAGAAGCGATCGCCCGTCAATCTCAACTCAATCAGCAAGCTGATCCAGAATCCACTATTAAGGTCAAAACAAAAGGTAAAGGTAAGCATCAATACGAACCGAAGTTAGAAAGTAAAAAATATCGCCAGAAATCTCGACGGACACAGTTACAAGAGTTGCAAGAGTTGTATCGAGAGAGTGAAGAATAGCGATTGGGGAGCGAGGACAAGCAGGACAAGCCAGACGAGGAGAAGTATGAGGAGTGTGTAGACGCGCTCAGCGCAGCTTCCCATAAGGGTGGAGTGTGAGGAGTATGAGAAGTGGGGAAGTGGAGAAATAACCACAAAGTAATTTGCCTTTTCACTTGTAATATTTCCCTCTGACTAAGAAGTTTAACCATCAACTTGACCATAGCTATCTTGTTTGAGTGTGGAGTATCAGCCATCATAAAGAATTGACTAAAGCCTGTTACGATCCCCAGAAAGTCTTAAAATATTGTTAACTTCTGCCAAATCCCCAACCTTCAATATATACCTGAAATCATTATGGCTATCGGCTACGTTGCGCTAGTACTCCATGCCCATCTACCCTTTGTCCGGCACCCAGAAAGTGACTATGTGCTGGAGGAAGAATGGCTTTATGAAGCCATTACAGAAACTTATATCCCCTTACTAAGAGTTTTTGAAGGCTTAAAGCGAGACGGTATAGACTTTAAAATTACTATGAGTATGACACCACCTCTGGTGTCAATGCTGCGTGATGCCTTACTACAAGAACGCTACGACGAACACTTAGCAAAGTTGGAAGAACTTGTAGAACTTGAAATTGAGCATAACGCTCACAACGGTCATATCAAGTATTTAGCCGAACATTATGCCAATGAATTTAACGCCACCAGAAAAATCTGGGAGCAATATCAAGGTGACTTAGTAACAGCTTTTAAGCAGTACCAAGATACAAACAATCTCGAAATCATCACATGTGGTGCTACCCACGGTTACTTACCACTGATGAAAATGTATCCCCAAGCTGTGTGGGCGCAGTTGAAGGTAGCCTGTGAACACTATGAGGAAAATTTTGGATGTCCGCCGAGAGGAATTTGGCTGCCTGAGTGTGCCTACTATGAAGGCTTAGAGCGGATGTTGGCAGATGTTGGTTTGCGCTATTTTCTGATTGATGGACATGGTATACTTTACGCCCGTCCCCGCCCCCGCTTTGGCACCTATGCCCCTATTTTTACAGAAACTGGTGTGGCTGCCTTTGGACGTGACCATGAATCCTCTCAACAGGTATGGTCTTCTGAAGTAGGTTATCCTGGTGCGCCAGAATACCGAGAGTTCTACAAAGATTTGGGTTGGGAAGCTGAATACGAATATATCAAGCCCTATATTATGCCCAACGGTCAGCGAAAAAATACGGGCATTAAGTATCATAAAATAACTGGTCGTGGTTTAGGTCTAGCAGATAAAGCCCTCTACGATCCCTATTGGGCAAGGGAAAAAGCTGCCGAACACGCAGGTAATTTTATGTATAACCGTGAGCAGCAAGTAGGGCATCTCTATGGTATTATGCAGCGTCCGCCAATTGTAGTTTCGCCCTATGACGCGGAATTATTTGGACATTGGTGGTATGAAGGGCCTTGGTTTATTGATTATTTGTTTCGCAAGTCATGGTACGACCAACAAACATATCAAATGACTCACTTAGCGGATTATTTACGCGCCCATCCGCATCAGCAAGTTTGCCGTCCATCTCAATCAAGTTGGGGTTTTAAGGGTTTCCACGAGTATTGGTTGAACGAAACTAATGCGTGGATTTACCCACATTTACATAAAGCTGCCGAACGTATGATTGAACTGTCTAAAAGAGAAGCAGCAGATGAACTGGAGTGGAAAGCACTTAACCAGGCCGCAAGAGAGTTGCTTTTAGCACAATCTTCTGATTGGGCGTTTATTATGCGGACAGGCACGATGGTTCCTTATGCTGTGAGAAGGACGCGATCGCACCTCATGCGGTTTAATAAACTCTACGAAGATATAAATATCGGCAAAATCGATAGCGGTTGGCTAGAAAAAGTTGAGTTAATGGATAATATATTCCCTAATATTAACTATCGCGTCTATCGTCCGTTGTAATAAAAACTACGACCACAGATGCACACAAGCGAGTAATTTTAAGTCGAACACAGATGAACACAGATGAACACGGATAATCTATCTGTGTGCATCTGTGTTAGTTAACTAAAATCAAACTGGATAACTGTCCAAAAATCTTTGTTGCTTCTTCAATTCACATCAGATGTAAATTGTCAAACAGTATAACGACTGCGATAATAAGCTAAAATTTGTTCCACTCTTTGTCGACTCATAGAACCAGAGTCAGGAGACACTGAAATCCACAAGCCAGCAATTTGGCTTAGATTGTAATTAAAGTGTGGGGAAGATTGAGGAATTAATTCTACTTCCACTCCTTCTACTTGCCGTAGATGCGCCGCTACCTCGCGATAAACTGCCAGAGGTAAACCAGGAAATTCTACTTTTTCTTTTGTCTTCATCTTTATTTACGAAGATCCAATATTAACTGGGTTTGGGGCTGGTAATACTACTGAAACAGGATTACCTGTATTAGTTGTTGTCGCTGTTGGTGGACTGCTAGCAGGTGCTTCACCAACCATTCTGGTAACTTCAATACCATATTGTTCCAGAATTATGATCGGTTCTGAACCTTCGTTCATTTCAATTCGTTTGATTAAAACTCCGTTTGCTAGCCGTTGTCCTGCCTGTACGTAACGGCTGGTTGGCTCATTTGGTACTTTAATGATAGCTTGAGGTTGATTACCAACCATAACTACACCACTAACAAAAACTGCCTTGGCTAAATCTGGTTGTGGTTGTGGTGGTAATACAGATGCCAAACGTTGTTCGGGAACAACTTGGGGCATGACTTTAGGTAAGACAGGAGTTAATTTCGGAAGATTTTTGTTTGAAATTCCTTTGTTGATATTGTTTTTTGATTTACTTAATTTGGCACCTAACACTAAACTACTTTTTTGCGGTGTTCTTGTCGTTATTAATGTATCTCTGGTGTTGTTAATTGGCAAAGGTAACAATCTGGGAACAGGTCGCATTCCCACAGTAGTATTCGGCACTCCTGGCGACGATTGTCCAATGATTTGAGCAAACGGATCATTACGTCCTTTTGACACAATATCTATCCGTTCTTTGGCATTGGTGGGTTGAATCAAGCTAGCAGTTGTAGAAGTGGCTAAAGTCGATTTACCAGGCACTACAGGATTATTAAATGCTTGTGCTGGCGCTTTTTGTGTTTGCGCTGGCGTATTAGGCGGTGGTGTTGGATTACTAGATTGTTGTTCACCTTCAGAGGCACAGGCAGCGATCGCCAAAACTGAAATGGCTGCAATTAATATTTTTAAATTTATACCCATCAGCCCCTCTCTATCACGTCAAATTTATGTATCAAAAGTAACTCGCTCACATATTAAAGCAAGTGTGAAATATGATACCGTTATAACTTAACTTTTCACATTTAATCTTCTGCTACACTCATTGACTGTTTCAACAAATCCAGTCCTTTTTTGACTCTGCGAGAAACAGTGACAACACTGATACCTAGCTGTTCTGCTACTTGTTTTTGTGTTAAATCGTGTAAAAACACAAATTCTAAGACTTCACGGGTACGTTTTTCGAGTTGGAACAGCGCTTGTTGTAAGCGAATTTGATCTTCTTGTGCCAGTTGAAAACTACGATAGCGATGATCAACAACCAACTCTCCCAAGGAAGTAGCCCCCTCTTCTCCATCCTGAACTGGTACATCCAAGCTTAAAGGGGCGCGATTCATCCATGCCAATTTAATTTCTTGCCATTCCTGGATGGAAATTTCCAGTGCTGCGGCTAATTCTGCATCGGTTGGTTGACGATTGTATTTTTCCCGCAAAGAACGCGAAACTCCTATAGCCTGCTGTTGCAGCGCTAAGTAGCGTCGGGGAATTCTTACGGTCACACCTTTATCTCTGAGGTAATGTTGAATTTCACCCCGAATGTAGGGAATAGCAAAAGAACTGAAGGCATGACCTTTAGAAATTTCAAATCTTTCAATTGCTCGAATTAAACCCAGACAGCCCACCTGGAGTAAGTCTTCATAACTTTCATGACACTGATTTATCCAATAGTGAGCTTCTTTTCTCACCAGCCCAAAATTGAGTTTTACCAATTGATTGCGAACATTTGCCGAGTGAGATTGCTGATATTCTCGTAGCAGCTGTAAAATTTCATGCTTCAGTTCATGGGTGAGTGTAGTTGGCATAGCACCGTTTTGTTTCTCTTGGCAAACAAACAGTCAACTATTCGCAGTTAAACCAAGCTCCAATGTACATATCACATATCTTCAAGATATGGACATAGAAAGTAACTCCCATAGGAGACAACAAGAGTCGTGATGGAGGAAGTGTCTACTATCAGGAGTATGACAATTCAGCCTAGATTTAGATCAGCGAAAAGAGTAATTGAGAGTAATTGATTAGTAAACTTTGGTATGAATTACAGTTTTTGAAAACACATACAAAACATATAAAATTTTTTACTTTATTTAAAACCGAGATTGTACTTAACTTAAGTAAATTAGGATAATTTTGGCGTATAGATAAAAACCGAAATTCAAGACATAGCAATTAGATAAAGAAAATTTGTATCAGAAAAAATACTTAAAGTGATTTTCCTATGAATGCAATACGCGGTTAGACCAGATAACCGTGCGCTCTCATAACTCTGAGATGTGTATCCAGAACTTATCGGTGAAAGGGATGGAAGGACTATCAAAAAGAATCACCCTTGCGACGAGTGTCTACAAGGGTGATGAGAGGTTAGCTAGTGCGATCGCTACAGAAGACGATAACAATAGCTATCTTAAGTCGTAGTCAAGTTTTATACTTACAATTGTTTAACCACGAGCTTTTTCTAATCGAGCGTAGAAGATACCACGAACTTTGACTTCTTTCGGTTCACCAGCACCTAAATCAGTGTCAGAGGGTTGCTCGCTCTCAAATGTACCCGCAATTTCACCAGTAGAACTATCTACCTTGGCTACGGAGAGGGAAATTTTACCATTCATTACATCAGCACGCTTGACGTTAGCGCGCAGAAGTTCTTCATCATCAGATTGAGCAGGGAGAGCCACAGCATTATCATAACCACTGGCAACACCGCGACCTTTGGGATCTAAGAAGGTAGCACCACGATAGGAAGGAACTCTAAAAGTACCTTCAAAATCTGTTGAGGTATTGATGCTGGTCATACCAGGTTGTGACTGAGCAACCAAACCTTTGATGGTAAACAAGAAAGGCACTCGCTCACCTCCAGGCAATTGCACGGTGGTAGGTTGGAAGTCAAAGCCATCTTTTTCCACAAAGGTAAGGCTACCATCTGGATTGATTTTCAGGTCGCCCTCGATTTGATCTAGTGAATATGTCTTACGAGTGACTAATTTGCCAGCAACAAATTCTGCTTTTTGGCGCTTATTAGCAGGTTCTTCTCTTACAAAGAAATTAGTTGGTTCTAAGCAAAGTTCTTTTATGACGTAGGATTGGCTAGCATCAATGGGAATAGAACCACGACTTGTTTCTGTGAGTTGGGGACATTTGTTAGCCAGACCAGTACCTTTAATTTGATCGTAGGTGAGTAAGTCTGTACTACCAGCAGTAGGACCCTCACTACAAGCAGTTAGTAACCCCAAGCACAAAGCCAAGAGTGCAACAATTACAGCGCGAAACCTCATGGTCAACCTCAATGTCAAAAATTGATATCTTAAGTTGTAAAACTGCGACTTACTCAAAGTTCTGCTTTTAGAGTCTGAAGTTAAAACACCAGACTAGTCAAGATGCATTCAACGAGGAAGGCATCTTAAAGGCAAGCAAAAGCTAGCAGTTTTATTGTTGGCGGCATTTTTTAAAGCTAGGGCGTGTTTATGGATGAGTACGCCTCGATACACAGTAACTTGAGCAGATTACTTGAAAGAAGATACTGTATCCAACTTCCGGACGGCTTTGCCAAGTTGATAGCTACTGTAAGTATTGTTGCTACAACTTTTTGGGTCATCACCCAGTGTCCGTGAGTGTGCCAGTATTTTTACTTTCGCAGTGTCGCTTTTGTCGTTTTGTGATATGTGTGCCGCCACTACATACAGCCCATATTTTTATGGGGAGATCAGCCAGATCATACGATTTTTTTTAACTCAAAATCAAAGCGATCTCACATTTACTATGCAATACTTTTTGGTTAAAAGGGAAAGGAAAAAGAGCAAGAGATGGAAGAAACATCCTTTACCCCTTCACTTGTTACCTTTTCCCAGATACAAATGTGGAATAAATATGCTATCTCAAGGCTAATTTCCTTTGTTTTCCGTAAACAGGTCTTTTAGCGAACAATGAAAGTAGAAAATCTTCGGTAAATTTGAGTTGGTCTCATTTACAGAAGTTGGCATGAACCAAGGCAAAATTTTTGAGTCAGAGAAATTTTCTTACAAGCTCCAAGACATTGTCAGGGTAGTACATGAAGCAGTAGCCTTTTGTCAAGGAGATACGATCGCTCTTTTGGCTTTATTAAGACAGTTAGAACAATTACACCGAGAGATTCGAGATGGGGCTTTTCAGGAAAATTTACCAAATAACCGTCAAGCCCTTTATTCACTACTTAAAGATATTGAGTCAGAGGGTGGCTGGCCTTACATAGAACGGATGAGACTGCAAGAATTTTTAGCAAATTTACCACCAGAGATTGCTCCTGAAGAGGAGTGGGGGAGTGGAGGGGTGTGAGGAGGTGGGGAGTGGGGGCGGGGAGATGGGGGGCTAGGGGTCCCCACTTTGTGGGGTTAGGGGGCAATGGGGAACTCACCGGCCCCTGGTGGGGATTAGGGGCGGTAGGGAGAGATAGAGTAGTGAGCCAGTAACTACTAACTACTAACTACTAACCACTAACTACCACCCATTAACAACCAACAACCAACTATTAACAACTAACTCTTGACCCCATAACAGAGGGAGCGATCATGCTGATCTACGTTGCGATTGTATCGAAGATAATTATTTACCCAGTTACAACCACGCGATAGTAAGTTATTCATGTCCAAATTCCACAGAATAATGGTGTTGTCATCACCAGCAGATGCCAATGTTTGACTATCAGGACTAAAACTAACACTTAATACTGGAGCATGATGTCCATTGAGAGTTTTAATCAATTTGCCATCATGACTCCAGAGTTTCACTGTGCTGTCCCAACCAGCAGCAGCAAGAATTTCACCATTGGGACTAAAAGTCACAGAGTTAACACTATCGCTATAACCCTTTAACAAGGTTTTCAATAATCTACCGTCAGAACGCCATAGCCTGACAGTGTTATCCCAGCTAGCAGAAGCCAGTAAATGATCAGTAGGACTAAAACTTACACCTAAAACCCAACTGTCATGAGGTGAGAAGGTTTTCAACAAATTACCATCTTTTCCCCAAAGCTTCACTGTTTGATCATCACTAGCTGAAGCGAGAATCTGACTATCTGGACTAAAACTGACGCTATTGACCCAACCGTGATGTCCTACTAGGGTTTTAACCAAGCGACCTTCACGGTTCCAAAGTTTCACTGTCTGGTCTTTACTACCCGATGCTAACAACTCCCCATCTGGACTGAAGCTAACACTCATGACACTATCACTATGTCCATGTAGGGTTTTGAGTAGATGACCATCTAGACTCCATAATTTCACGGTTTTATCATAGCTTCCAGAGGCTAGCATTTGATTTTTGGGGTCAAAACTGACGCTAGGAACTCTATCAGCGTGTGCAGCTAGAGTTTTATACAAGCGAGTTCTACCGCTATTGCGGTCACGTTGCCAGAGTTTGACAGTGTGATCCTTACTACCAGAAGCTAACAGTTCGCCACTATGACTCCAAGCGACACTCAAAACTCGGTCTTTATGACCTTGAAGGACTGGCAATGTTGGCGCATTTAGACTCCACAATCTCACTGTTTTGTCATAACTGGCAGATGCTAGGAGCTTTTGATCCGGGCTGAAAACTACACTCACCACAGCATCACTGTGTCCTTTAAAGGTTTTGTAAGGTCGATTCTCAAACTCACCTTTTTCATTGATTTTCCAAAGGTATACACTGTTGTCATCACCGGCACAAGCTAGCTGTTGGCTATCAGAACTAAAGTTGAGATTCCAAACAATTGTATTGTGTTGTTGCAAAGTTTTATAAAGATGAAAATCATAGCCATTTTTACCACTTTTGCCCAAACGCCAAAGTTTGACTGTTTTGTCTCGACCTGCTGTTGCTAGTACTTGAGCGTTAGGGCTGAAAGCTAGGGCTATTACTCCTTCTTGATTTGCTAACAAAGTTTTCACTAATTTACCGTCTCGTCGCCAGATTTTGACTGTTTTGTCGTCACTGGCTGAGGCAAGAAACTGACCATTAGGACTGAAGCTTACCCAGTTAACCCAACCTTGATGTCCTCGCAGTGTTTTGATTAATTTTCCATCCCGATGCCATAGCTTAACAGTTCTATCCTTACTGCTTGTAGCTAATAATTTTCCATCTGGGCTAAAAGCAACACTAAAAATCCAATCTCTGTGTCCTTGTAGGATTTTATCTGCTTGTGGATCAAGTTTTCCTGTTGTTGGATTAAGATGCCAAATTTTGACTGTTTTGTCACGGCTGGTTGAGGCTAAAGTTTTACTGTCAGGACTAAAGCTTATACCCGTGATCGCATCACTGTGAGCATCTAATGTTTGGAGTAATGTACCATTAGGACGCCATAATTTTACAGTGCGATCGCGGCTACCTGATGCCAGCAATTTACCATCAGGACTGAATGCAATCCCCCAAACAATATCATTATGTCCTTCTAGCCGATTGACCTCGGTGACTCCATATACTGCCTGCTGTAAAGCTGTTACTACCCGCATTCGGGTATCTGGTTCTACTCCATTTGCTTGCTTGAGCCTCCGCCATGCTCGTAAACTTTCCAAAAGAGCATCAAATTCTTTATTAGAAGCAAATAAAGCTTCTGAGGAAGCAGTGATGGCACTAATTTTCAAGTTAGTCTCGCTACGTTCTGCCCGCCTAGTTTCGCGAATAGCTGCTCTTTTTTGTAAGTCAGCTTGCCACCATAACCCGGCAATTGTTGCTGCCATCATGGCCAAGACTAAACCTGCTATACGTGCCTCTCGTAGTCGTTTTTGTAAAACTAAATTCAGCTGTTCTTGACTGAGTTTCTGGGCTACTTCTGCTCTGGTTTTTTCAAATCTGACTTTGGCAAGTTCAGCTACCATTCCATATTTATTTTTTTGACGAATTGGCTCCACTAAATAATCGTGAACCAACTGATAGCGATCGCCTGATTCTTCTTTGACCTGCAATACTAATCCACTACCGACCAATATATCTAAAATCATTTCTATATTGGTTATGGTATGGTGCGAATTTCGATCTGGGCTAATGGGGTGACGGGGAGAAGTTCTTTGCCCACCTGCCAATTTCCCAACCTCCCCACCTTTTTCTTTAACCAATGTAGCTACTAATTCAACTTTTGTTTTAATCGGTCGTGTACCTTTTTCATCAGTTAACTCAAACAATAATTGCCAGCTTAATTGTTCGTTCTCCCGACCACAATCTTTGATGACTTCTTCTAGCCAACGTTGTACTAATTTCTTAGAGCCACCACAACGCTTATATTCTTCAATTGTAGTGATATTTTCTGTTTGCAGTTGCGCGCAGACTATTTGTAATTCAATCGGATGTACTTCATCAAATTCTCCTGCTAAATCATGTACTATTTGGTTTATTAGCTCATGACTTAATCCATAATAAGAACGTTGATTTAAACTTTGAATGACACCGATTGCATCTTTTCTAGAAAATTTTCCTAAGTAATACCGAATATCTTTATCAAGAATATTTTTATTGATTACGTCTAACTTACAACCAAACTCATTATTCTGATTACACAGACGCTCTAATTCTAATAAATAATGTAAATAATCTTCTCTTAACGATAAAATTATTTTGACAAATGCAATATCTAAACATTCACTAAAAAACTGATAAAATTTTATTCTTGCAAATTTATTTTTATTGACAAAGAAAAATTCTTCAAATTGATCTAAAATTAGAATAATAGTATAATTTTGGTCAGTTAAAGACTGCAATTGCTCAATAATAATTTTATGTGAAAATTCACTACTAATAGTAATTTCTGTTTGGGCGATCGCCTGGTTTAAACTATGCCCTAAAGTTGCTTGCCAATCTGTATACACAGATAAAACAATCGGTAAAGGATTGCGTTCTCCGATAGTTGTTTGTTTTAAAGCTGGTACTAATCCAGCTTTGAGAATTGAGCTTTTACCAACACCACTAGGGCCATGAATAACCGTGAGTTTACAGTCTGCGCGGGTAATTCTTTCAATCAAACGATTGATATCTTGCTGTCTCCCGGAAGCAGCAATTTCTTGGGCAATTTCCTCGGGAAAGTTCGTGCTTGTTTGTGATTGGAAAGCGGAATTAAGTCTGTAACGTTGTGGCTGTAGTTGACTAGCACCAATAAAAGCACGAAAGCCGTACTGATGCTCAATTTTAATTTTTTCTTGTTTGAGATTAAATGCTTCTAAATAGTCATGGCGTTCAAAAAAGTATAGCGATCGCAACTCATCTACAATCTCCAAGTACAGCGATGGTTCATACTGTGGTTCACAAACAACCTTCGCCCACTCTAGGTTATTGACTGCTTCTTCCCACTCACCCATTTGTCGTTGGGTGCGTCCTAATAAAAGCAGATAGGAACTTTCCTGTTGACGCGAAACTTCTGGCGCTTCCTCGGCAATAGAAAGCGCAGAATTGGCTAATTCATGGGCCGCTGTCCAATTCGATTCAGAAGCAGCCACAGCAGCTAAAAAGCCGTAGTCTTGAGCGACTTGGGCTTGATCACCATAAACTCGATGCAATTCTAGAGACTTGAGAGCTAATTCTTTCAAATCCTTCCAAGCTTGTAAACGTTGTAACATTTCGCAAGCTGACAAAATGAATTTGGCTACTAAATCTTGTCTTTCTGCTTTTTCCAAGACTTCCAGACATTGTCTAAACCAAAAGAGTGCGTCTTGCCAATACCTTCTGTTGAGTGCAGGA
Organism: Fischerella major NIES-592; assembly: GCF_001904645.1. Lineage (NCBI taxonomy): Bacteria > Bacillati > Cyanobacteriota > Cyanophyceae > Nostocales > Hapalosiphonaceae > Fischerella > Fischerella major. Next base: position 175,978 of record NZ_MRCA01000004.1, read on the forward strand.
CGTAATTCCGCCATCCGGCGATAGCACAGTCCTTGATGAAAGAGTACTACAGCCTGACGAAGAAGATGGGGTGATGGGGGGCTAGGGGTCCCCACTTTGTGGGGTTGGGGGGCAATGGGGTGATGGGGTGATAAGGAGATACCCCTACCCCCAGTTTTTCCCATCTCCCTATCTAAAGAAAGCTGCCAAAGCTCTAAACTATGTTGAAAATAATCTAAGGCTTCTTCAATTTGATCATTGGCATAGCGATCGCGTCCCAAAACAAATTCGAGACTTGCTTCTAACTCTGGTTCTAAATTGACACCATAGCGTGTTTGCAAGTCATGACGTGCTGACTCTATTTCGTGGCGTTGCTGAGATTTAGGATCTAAATCAAGGGCGGCATTAGATAAAAACTGTTCTGCTCCTGCTGCTAATATATTGGCAAATAAAGATTCTGTTTGCTGCTTAATTAGAGCAATTAAATCTTCTTTTGCCATTTCAAATTTGATCGTAGTTGCTGCCCAACTCCTAAAATCAGGTGCTAATTTTGACAGCAATGTTGCTACTTCGTCTTTCAGCCACAATATTAAAGGAAACGGAAAACTATCAGCATAGATATCTCGTGCTTGGTTGATACCAATTAATAAATTTTCCAAAGCGCTGACTGTCTCTAAACCGAAAACCATCACAGCAGATGGTAAACAATCTGTAATGACAGCAGGATTATCTAAAAATAATTCTGAAGCAATAGTGGCGTGCAGAGCAGTAACTGAGGTTGAAAGAAAAATTTCTCGTAAGTAAATATCCTGAGTTAGAGAACGGAGATTCTCTAGCATTTGTTCGCTTAGTTGCCTGTAATTGCATCGCACTAAAATAAGAGCAAATTGACCTTTGGAGAGTGCGATCGCCCGGATCAACCTTTGCAAAGAACGCTGATTTTCGCTGGCGTTCTCAGCAGCTGTGAATTTCCACTCTGTCATATTGCAAATTAGGGTCAAGAAATAGGGGTATAGGGGTGTGGGGGTATAGGAGGATGATTGAATTTTTGAGTTTTGCTGAACAATTTTTCTCTTACACCCTCATACCTTCATCCCTTTACACCCACCCTAAGTGTAGTTATGAGTTGTGAATAAACTGGCTTTGCTGCCAAGCAAGAATTTTTTCTGTTTCTGCTAACGCTGGACTAATACCAAACCAACGTCCTGTAGTATCACGGTATTCAAACACAAACATACTTCGTAGCAATATCTGGTAATCAGACTCGCCTTTGACACTCTGTTGATTAACTACTTCTAATAGCAATTCCCAGACGTGTTCATCAATTGCTAATAGCAGGTCATCACGATAGTCTTTGATGACTGCTTCTAAACAACTCTGAGAAAAGGGTGGATCTTGTCGTTGCAGACAACTGTACAACAGCCCTAGTAAGTTACGAATATGACCACCACTGATGCGACATAGACGATCTAAAGTTTGGGGGTGATCGAATAACTCTGTGATTAAATTTAGCCTTATATTCCAGGGAACTTCAGGAAAAGCTCTTGTCAGTACTAGTTGCCGTAATAGAGATATTCCTGGTTCGTAGTCACTACCATCTCTTTGGCGCACAAGTACCATTGGCAAGACTTTCGGAGCGATACCACCCCCAAGACGATTTTTGAGTGTTTCGTACTCATTAGAAAAAATTAATGCCAGGGGGATAGTGTAGACTACGTGGCATTTGAGGCGGCGTAACTGTTCGCCTCGGTCAATGAAAAGATACTCTGGTAGCGATCGCCCCGAAGCTAAAGGGCGCATATCGACTCGATCCAGGTTATCGACAATCACCACCAATCCTTTTTGACCACGCTGCTTTAACTGTTGAACAGCTTTGTCTAGCAATTCTTCGTTGATTGCTTGCAAAATACTATTGGTGCGTGGTTCCAAGTACTGCCGCAGCTGATTGCGTAATTGCGGGCTATCTTTTGTTTTTGCGCTAATTTTCGCGATACCTAAAGACAATTCCGCTTCTGCTGATAACTCTATCGGAGTCTGTAAAAAATCTCCAATTTCTCTAAACAGATTGCTAAAGTAACCTGATTTCTCTTTGATATTAATCGCTTCTAAACTAGTGCTGACTTGACGGGCTATACTCAGCAAAATATCGCTGACATCAATATCCGCCATGTCTAAATCTTGACTAGACTCAAAATAAACGACATGAAATCCTGCCAGTTCTAGTTCTGTCTTTAAGCGTTGTAATTCCGTTGATTTACCACAACCAATGTGACCTGTAAACAACTGACAAGTCGGGTCGTCTGGAGAAATACGAACTATTGTGCGTTGTAGCTCCTCTACAATTTTGCAACCACGTACATCAGAAAAGTCTATGTAGTATTGCCGATCCGCCGCATCACCCATTACCAGGGTTTTACTAGGATTACAGGCTTGATAAAAACGTTGTAAATTGAGTGCTGTTTTCATGTAGATGCAGTCTTATTTGTATATTAAGATACAAATAATTCCTACCTTCCTATAAAGGTATGCACTAGACTTCTTTGTTGCATGTTTTGCCATGAGTAAGTCCGTAGCATGGTAGGAATTTTATCATCCCTGATGGTTGATTTCATTCTGTCTTTTTTACACCTGTTGTTGAGATTTTGACAATCTCTAATTTTGCTTACGGCTGAACTAATGTAAGTCTATGCACCAGTTTTAGCGTGAAATAAACGATACAGTAAATTTGCCCTCAGTTGTAGCAGCGACAACAGGTATTCAAAAATAGTCACAGAAGTATATTAATTCAGTCATTTCATGAGGTAGTTATTATTTTGACTATGTTTTGTCAACTAGATTACAGTATATATGTCTATTTTTATTTTCCGCAATAATTCAAACAAATGTTATTTTTAAGTAAAATATTATACTAGCAAATACTTTATTAGCCAATACTTTTTGGTTAAAGGGGAAAGCTTGATAGTGAAGAGATGGAGAGAGACATTTCACTCTACCACCCTATTGGCGAGTGCGCCTTCATCTTTTACCTTTTCCCAGACACAAATGAACATAAAGCGTGTTTATCCAGGAAGGATTGTTTTAATAGCAGTCTTGATAGTAGATAATTCTCTGGCAGATGCAAAATCAGAGTATAATTTCGGTTTCGCACTTTGTTCTGAATTTTGCTTATTACATATAATTAGCAAAATGTCAATAATTATTTTTAGTCTTATTGCTGAAATGATGAGTATTATCTGTAAGACAAGGCTACATAAGTTCAATGTCCAGATTTGCAGATAATTCCAAATTCCAAATTTTATGAATGTACAATAGCTAACTACTAAAATCTTATTTTTGTTGCTGTACAGTGTTGGAAAGTCAGCTTTGACTAAAATTATTGAATGTTACAGATGTGCAATCACGACTTGGATTAAGAGTGTGACAGAGGTTTGAATGGCTGGTATAGTATCGATTTCCCGCACAATCCTTGCAGGACGCCGTAAGAAGTTACGCAAAAAGCGCCAGATCAAATTGATTCAAGCAATTTGGCGAACTATTGCTGTGACTAGTTTGGCTGGTGGTTTGCTGTGGATAGCAATTCAACCTATTTGGGTTCTCAAAACTCCTAAAGATGTGGTGATTTCAGGAAATCAATTACTGTCAGACGAGGAGGTTCAGTCTCTACTGATGCTGTCTTATCCTCAATCTTTGTGGCGGATTGAACCTTATAAGATTGCTCGTTCTTTACAGCAGCAGCCAAGTATTGCCCAAGCCACCGTCAGTCGTCGTTTGTTTCCTCCTGGATTGGTAGTCCAACTTCAGGAAAGAACACCAGTAGCGATCGCTCAAGTACGCCGAGAACAAGATAAAAGCAAAAATGGCAATACAAAAGTAATCATGGGATTAATAGATGCTAATGGCGTATGGATACCTTTAGAGAATTTTACTTCCCTCAACTCTAAAGTTAAACTACCTACTTTAAAAGTGATCGGATCACCAGAACAATACCGTCCCTACTGGAGTGATTTTTATGAAGCGATAAGTCAAACTTCCTTAAAAGTAACGGAAATAGATTGGCAAGATCCAACAAATTTAATTTTAAAAACAGAACTAGGTTTAGTACATCTCGGTACACCAAGTTCCCAGCTACCAGAACAAATTAAGGTGCTTGCCCAGATCCGCAATCTACCCTCACAACTCAATCCCAATGACATAGAGTACATTGATCTGAAAAATCCAGAACATTTACTAGTACAAATGAACAAAAAAAACAGCAAACCAATTTCCAAACAGACCAAAAAAAATCAGCGTGTTTGATATCAAATTCATCCTAGCCAACAAAGAAGTTTTGTGTTCAAAAAAATATATTTACTATTTAAGTTGGGTTTTCCGAGACGTCTATGTAAAAATCGGCATTAACTTCTAATTGAATTGGAGGATTAGTTGCAAAACCTCTCTTTAGACAGTCAGAACTTTCATGGTTATTTGCCTAACATCTACATGATGGTTGGAAGGTTTAGGTTCTTTACCTATGGCGTCTTGCCTAAAAGTATTTTTTTACCTATCCACCCTTCATTTTAGCATAATACTTGCTATAGTGAAGTTCTTTTTACTACCTGCTAACTTATGTGGGTAAAGTATTACTTTTAACCACCCTTAGACAATTTCCTGTCGAGTGGGTGCTTTAATTAAGGTTAAGTAAAACAGTAAATCAATCAAATGTTTCAAAATCTCAGTCAACCACAACAAACATTACTTTCTGTTGTTTCTGTTTTGAGCATTGATAAATAAATTATTAAGACAAATTTTGTGTCTTAAGTTGCAATTATCCCCAATGGTGAATCCTATTAAACATATCACTAACCTAGAACAGACGCGCTATGACCCGTGTTGCCAGGTAACACAATTAGCCCAGTATTTTACGTATATAATATCGCTAAACCTAAACCATTGTATAATTAAAAACTTTAAATCCATGCAGTTTGTTAACCTACATCTATTTATTTCTAGCTTTCGGGATTGTTTTCCTTTGTTTATGTTGAATATTTTATACCAAATTGATTTAGTATTTTCAGTAACTGAAGAAAAAAATTCTGATCACAGCTGTAAAATTGATGACCAATATAAAGCAATAGCAGCAAAAGGCAGAAGTTATTGGGGTTACCAAAGGTATACCGAGTCAAATCGGTAAAAAAGCAGTGAATATATTAATGTCTGGTGGAAGTTACACAGGTCAATTTCAGGTAAATAGTAGGTATACTTCTCTAGAATTAGTTGTGCAAACAGGTGCCTTGATGGCTTATCCCATAACAAAGTTTCCTAACTCTCATCCTGAAAGGGTTGGAAGTATGGAGAACAAGAAAGAACAATGTCATATTGTTGATGGCAGCGTCACACTATAGTTGACTCTTAGGTGAATAGCACCTTAAAAAGTCGTTTATCTACCTTTGTGAATCCAATGACACTTGATAATAACCAAGGACTTACCTATAAAAACTCTCAATCTTCAGGACAGTCTGCTTTCTCACTGGCTGTTAATTCCACCAATCCGTTTAATCATTCAGGGCTGAGCTTTGGGCAAAATAATGACAGCAAGAAAATTGAGCGTGAAGATGCGCGAATAGGTGACATTGTTCCTGGTCGAGTCGCCAACATTAAAGTGATTGGTGTCGGTGGCGGTGGTAGTAATGCTGTTAACCGCATGATTGCATCAGATGTAAGTGGGGTAGAGTTTTGGTCTATCAACACTGATGCTCAAGCTTTAACTTTGGCAGCAGCTCCCAGCCGACTACAAATAGGGCAGAAACTGACACGGGGGCTGGGAGCAGGTGGTAATCCTGCTATTGGTCAAAAAGCTGCCGAGGAATCACGGGACGAGATTGCGACGGCTCTAGATGGTGCTGATTTAGTATTTATTACCGCTGGCATGGGTGGTGGAACTGGTACAGGTGCGGCTCCGATTGTGGCAGAAGTAGCGAAAGAAATGGGCGCTCTTACTGTTGGTGTCGTTACACGTCCCTTTATCTTTGAGGGACGCCGCCGCATCAGCCAAGCAGAACAAGGGATCGAGGGGCTAAAAAGTAGGGTAGATACACTAATTATCATTCCTAACAACAAGCTACTAGAAGTTATCCCCGAACAAACACCGATGCAAGAAGCTTTTCGCTATGCAGATGATGTGCTGCGGCAAGGGGTACAAGGCATTTCCGATATTATTACCATTCCTGGTTTGATCAACGTTGACTTTGCAGATGTGCGAGCAGTTATGGCCGATGCAGGATCAGCGCTCATGGGGATCGGTATTGGTTCTGGAAAATCTAGAGCCAGAGAAGCTGCGATCGCAGCGATTTCTTCACCATTGCTCGAATGTTCAATTGAGGGTGCTAGGGGTGTTGTCTTTAACATCACTGGTGGTAGCGATCTCACTCTGCACGAAGTGAATGCTGCTGCTGAAACAATCTATGAAGTGGTTGATCCCAACGCCAATATTATTTTTGGCGCGGTGATTGATGACAGACTCCAAGGTGAAGTGAGACTTACCGTGATTGCGACTGGATTTACTGGTGAAGCCCCAGCTGCACAACAACCTAACGTTACCCAAGGACGAGTAGTACAACCCCCACCACAAAGAAGACCAATGCAGCAACCTCCTGCGCCTAATCCACCAACACAAACTCCAGAACCAAAAGAAAAAGGTTCGGTGTTGGATATTCCTGATTTTCTGCGAAAGCGGACACCACCACGTAATTAAGATGATCAGCGATTGGCTTTCTGGCTGCTCATACCAATTTTGGATTTTAGATTTTGGATTTTGGATTGAGAGTCTTTGCCAAAAGGCTATGCCAATAATCTCAAATAACACTATTTATCCCTATTTGGTATTATTTCTAATTCCCTTAGTTAATACTAGGAATTGGAATCAGCAATTCAGTTACCATTTTTGTTACAGCCAATTAGTCACTCAATTCATCTACCCATCCGAAAGAGTGAAATTAGCTTCGGCTGGAGTCAGCTTGTTTAAAATACCCAGTGTGTTTGTCAAAAACAAAAGCGATCGCACTTGTTTTGGTTGTCGATCAATGTCTCTTAATATCGTCTTGAGTTGGGATAATTATTGTTGATGGTAGACTTGTTTAACTTTTGTAGTCTTTCAGCACACAACTATTTTTAACTGGCAGTCTGAATTTTAGTACCTAATACTACTGTAAATCCCTATATTATTTGTAATTATTGTTTCGGTTTACCAGGGTGCAAGGGAAATTACAGAGGAAGGATGAATTATGAACGTTAAAAAATTTCATAATTCATATTAATAATTTATAAATTTTTTGTCTGTTCGACCCAGCGAATAACCAAATGACCAAGACGAGTGTCGTCTAATCGGTCAATTTCACGTATTCCAGTAGGACTAGTGACGTTGACTTCGGTCAGATAGCCACCAATTACATCGATACCGACAAAAACTAAGCCATCTTTACGTAATATTTTGGCAACTTCGGAGCAGATTTCGTATTCTTTTGGGGTAATTTCGGTTTTGGCAACTGTACCCCCAGTCGCCATGTTATTACGAAATTCACCACTAGCAGAAAGGCGATTCACTGCTCCAATTGGTTTGCCATCTAGTAGGATAATCCGTTTGTCTCCTTCTTTTGCCTCTGGGATAAAATTTTGTACCATAACGGGTAGTCGACCTTGAATAGTACTGAGTTCGATGATGGAATTGAGGTTGCGATCGCTCGGTTGCAAAATTAAAATTCCCTCACCAGCTTTATTACCTAGTGGTTTGAGAACTGCTGTGCCTTTTGCTTCCACAAAGTCTCGGATAGTTTGTTTATCAGCAGTGACAATGGTTTCTGGTATTACCTTAGTAAATTGGAGGGCATACATTTTTTCGTTTGCCCCTCGGATGCCACTGGGACTATTGATTACCAAGGTTTTGTTTTGGTCAATGTAGTCCAGAATATAGGTGGCATAGAGGTAGGAAACTGTTACAGGTGGATCTGTCCGCATAAACACGGCATCCATTGTTTCTAAAGAAACATAAATGCGTTCGCCTATTTTGTACCAAGGACTTGCTGCTAGCCAGCGTCCTTCCACTAATTCAATAGGCATGAGTTCCACTCGTTCTAAAATGGCCCAAGCTTTTCCTGCTACTACACTTAGTAAATTCGCTTGAGTTATCCAGACTTCATGTCCCATGACATGGGCTGCTTCCATTAATGCGACGCTTGTGTCGTGACAAGGGTCAAGAGTCTGGATGGGATCAATAATAAAAGCCAGTTTCACACTTTCTGCCTCAATTGCCAGCAAATTCCACAGTCACTTAATTTAGACTATCCCCTGATGGTTAAACAAGTTTTGCGATCGCCCCCAGCAAAACACCATCGAACTCTTACATCTATACGCTATTGCCGGAAGCTAATAAATTATCTAGCTGTCCTCGGGCATCTAAAGCGTATATGTCATCACAACCACCAATGTGAACATTATCGATGAAAATTTGTGGTAAAGAGCGTCTTCCATTAGCTCTTTGAGCCATTTTATCCCGTGCAGCCTCATCTCCATCAATGTTGTACTCTGTGAAGTCGACCCCCTTCCTCTTCAGTAAGCTTTTAGCACGGATGCAAAATGGGCAAGTACTCCAAGTGTAAATTTCTACTTTTGCAGCCATAAGTCCTCAACTTTATTTAATAATTCTTAAATTTTAGAATGTTATTGCTGGCTCTGGGTGCTTCATCATGTTTTTGTCAATTCAGAGCAGATGCAAGGCTAATATTTTGAATTTTAGACTTTGTGAATCGTAGAAACTTAATACATGAAATAAATTAATGTTTTTTATCTGGGTATTTTATTTCTCAATTTAGTAAAACTTAATCGACAAATACCTACGAATATTCTTAATTCAAAAGACTATTTAACTAAAAATATAGCTATAAATATTTAACTTACATTATAGTTTATAATTTATATAAGGGCATTTGCTGGTGAGTTTATTACTAAAACAATAGTAACAAGCTCATCCAAACACTTAGCCCGTAAAACTTATATTGAATTGCATCTAGTAGCGTAACAAACTGATAATATTCGAGTTGCAGTACAGTTAACCTCAGCAATTGCACCGATATAAATTTATGAGCCACAAAAAATCTTTTCAGTATTTACCGCTAGATAAATATAGAGAGAATGAGTTAAGCTAGCCTTTAGCATCTTACATTTTAGCCTCTTAGCAGAGAGAACTTGCAAATATCATTTTTCTGTAATCCACAACATGAGCTTTATGAAATTAATAAGGATTATAAAATATAGTACTTATCCAAATGTAAGAGTAGATAAATCAAACTGAGCCAAGAAATATTACTATCTAGTAGGTGTAATTATACAAAATAAAATAGGCTTAAAATGCTAATGCATATCTAAGCCTATATTGAATATGAGTTCGATAAATATTCTCAGAATAAGCAATCAACTCGTCTGTAAGTAAACTGCTTCAATCACTGATCACTGTGAAATTGCGTTTTAGTCCTGCCTCCCAAGTTTTTTTGATAGCGGGATGTTGGTCTCATGAAATCTATCCAACTCACGTTATTTAAAAACATCAAAATTAAACAGTGTAATTTAATTTTGGTGACGAAACTGTTTGTTTTTCTTCATCAGTCCCAAAGTAGTTACAGCAAATAAACCTAAAGCGCCTGTCACACCAGGTTCAGGTACTTTTGCTGGTGGAGGTGGTGGAGCTTTGTAATAAGAACTTGCCCCTACCCAAATAGAATTACCACCGGAAACTCCAGGGTCATTCCCATAATTACCTATATGAACTGCCGCAAATATTTTATTGAGCTGATCTTGAAAATTGAAGTCTTCCGGATTGAGATCAAAAGCATCTAGCGAGATAGTAGCTGTAAAGCCATCATTGCTTGGGCCAGTTGCTTTTGGGCTAGTCTTCAAGTCTAACCCACTATAGGGGCCAGCCTTGATACTGTTTTCAGCAACATTAGAACTTTTTACATCATAAGGTGAGGATGACGACACCTCAAAAGCATTATTCTGAAACTTGCTATCGTCGTAATTTAAACTAACATCCAAAATCTTGTGGACGTTATCTCCTGCTAAATCGATCACTACATCGACTTTAGTAGAATCAAAAGGGTTTTGCTTAATAGTTAACGTTCCAAAAGATACACCAGCGTTAGTACAGTTGCTGCCAGAATAGCTATTATTACCCACTGTTCCAGAAATAACGCAATCTAGGTTAAAAACTATAGAACTAAAGTCAGAGGAAGCAGTGGAAGTACTACTAGGAGACTGAGTAGAACCACTATTAGAAATAGTGGTAGTGGAACTAGTAGTAGTTGAGGTATTGCTGTTTTGGTTGCTGTTACCGTTACCGTTGTTGTTACCACCTCCATTATTAGAACTAGTGGTAGTATTGTTTTGACTGTTGCCTTTGCTGTTGCCATTACCTGCTAAAGCTGAAGGCATAAAGCTCAAACAATAAAGTCCCACTAGTGATGCTGTAGATATTCCAAAAACTATTTTTCCCCAAAGCTTGTACATCGTATATATTCCTTACAAGTTTTTCAATTAATAATCCATTTGTTCATATGCACCCAATTTTTATAGCGTAATCAATTATCTTGTTTATTAGTTCTTTTGGCTTCCGTTGTTTCCACATTTTGTTGACAAATTCATATATTTGAAAGTTGTTTAAATTTGATAGATATGGCTGCAAATATAAAAAAATTATATTTCAATTATTTACTTACCGTGAAAGTACTTAATTAATAAAGATACAAAGCAAATAAATATCAAGAAAAATTCGAGATTAAAAATTATCAGTTGATATCAAGTCTGTTTAATAGTGCAAAATTCAGTACTCACACTCATAAAAAAAGTCCACATCAGCGGACTTTTTTAAAGTAGATATTTATATTCGACCTAGCCTAATTTCGGTTCACAAAATGGTTGATACAAATTAAGTTGTGTAGAGACGCAAATAATACTGCTCTACATCTAGCTTATTTACATAAGCAACGTGAAATGATATCGCTCCTGAACTTTGCTTTTAAAGCAGTGGGAATTTTGAACATGGGATAAAGTTATGTATTTACCGAGATGAAGTAGCGTATTGCACCAATTGACCAAGACGCTGACGTAGAGTTTCTAATCCCAAGCGCTTGCTTGCAGAAATAAATACTGCTAAAGGAAATTCTTCCCTTGCTTGAGCTAAGGCCTCACTACTAACTTGGTCAATTTTGTTAAAAACAACCAGTGCTGGGCCAGGGGTGACTGGCATTTGAGCCAGGATTTCCCTGACTGAACGAATGTGACTTAACCAAGCTGGATGCGACAAATCTACTAAATGTATTAAGGCATCAGCTTCTGTAACTTCTTCTAAAGTGGCACGAAAAGCATCCATTAACGATGCTGGTAATTCGTGGATGAAACCTACGGTATCTGTAATGAGAATTTCTTGGGGTTCATTAGTTGCTGCATGGGGAACAACTAAGCGGCGTGTGGTAGGGTCAAGGGTAGCAAATAATTGGTCGGCGGTGTAAACTTCGGCATTTGTTAAGGCATTAAGTAAGGTAGACTTACCTGCGTTTGTATAACCAACCAAAGCTACAGAAGGAATTTCTCGATTTTGTCGCCGTTGTCGCAACCGTTCTCGATGGGCCTGTAACTGGTTAACTTCTTGCTGTAAACGAGAAATACGCCGACTAATCGCACGTCGTTCGGTTTCCAATTTAGTTTCACCAGGACCGCGAGTACCGATACCACCACCGAGTCGAGACATGGCTTGTCCTCTGCCACTTAGCCGTGGCAGCATATATTCCAACTGTGCCAGTTCTACTTGTAATTTACCAGCACGAGATTGGGCGCGTTGAGCAAAGATATCCAAAATTACTTCTGTGCGGTCAACGACTCGGACACCAATTTGAGTCTCTAGGTTGCGGACTTGGGAAGGTGAAAGGTCGCGATCAAAGACTACAAGATTAGCTCCCAAAGTTTGGGCTGTGAGGGCTATTTCTTGTACTTTACCTTCACCAACTACTGTTTGGGGATGAATGCGCGATCGCTTTTGCCATAAAGTCTGCAATACCTCCCCACCAGCAGTATCCACTAATCGTCCTAATTCTGCCACGATGTCATGGAATTGTTGGGATGACAGATCATCGGTCATCACTCCAACTATCACCACGCGATCGTGGTCAGTATCTACCTCTTGGGCGACAAATTCCCGCCGGAACTCCTCTTCCAGTCCTTCTACTAAATCAATTAAATCCTGTTTTGCCAGTGCATCCAGACTCATTGGTGACGATACGTTCCAACTTGGGGATGGGACATTGCCATTTGCTACCTTCAAAGAGGGACTGGTAATCAAAGCGCGGGACTCTTGTGATGTCAGGTGCGCTAAATATGCTTCTTTGACGTAGCCTGTAGCCCCACCACCCCGTTTTTGAAATCCTGTTCCTGTAATATTTATTACTACTAATGCATCAAGCCGTTGTAATGCCATCGATGTCAGTGCCGCTTCATTAGGCGGTTCTGATTTGAGGTGCGTGGCGATACAACGGATACCGCTAAGTCGTTCCGCACCGTAACGGGGCAATTCCAACGGTGGAATTTGCGTTTGACGCGGAGTACCTACCCCGACACGGATTACTTGTCCGCGACGATTGAGATAGGTACATACAGGTTGATTGATTTCTGTACTAATAGCTGCCAAACGCTGAGCAAACTCCGGCGTAGTGATGCGATCGCTCGGAATGCGTTGGTGATACAGCCGCTGCAGTTGCTTGAGCTGGCTGGACTTTAAACCCTGAAGATTACCGAAAATAGTCTCGATAAGCGTCTTTGACCAGTGAACTGGTCCTCCGAATCCTACTCTTTCTATTTTACAATACTGTTTTGATGTCAAAACTCTTACAAAAAAAGGCAGAGGGCAGAAGATTATACTATATCAATGAAAACTTTAGTTATGGGTGGCTTTCCAACCTACTAGAGCAGCAAATGCGATCGCTCCACCGTGACAACGATAAAATAAATCCATAAATACCTGATGCCCAAACTATGTCCCTCGCCAAAGAATTAGACTCTCCTCAAGGCATCCCAGAAGATGTTATCCTTCCCCCAAGTGATTTATACAGCGATGAGCCTCCTTTGGAAAGTGAACTGCATCTAGAGCAAATCATGCTCTTACTTAAATGTCTAAAATGGTTGTGGCGAGACAGAACTGATTTCTATGCTGCTGGCAATCTGACTATTTACTACAGCCTTAATAAAAGTAAATCAGAAGACTTCTGGGGGCCAGATTTTTTTGTTGTGCTAGACACTGAACGCAAAACTCGTAAAAGTTGGGTAGTTTGGGAAGAAGACGGCAAATATCCAAATGTAATTCTGGAAATTCTCTCTGAATCAACAGCTAATATTGATAAAGAATTTAAGAAAAAACTTTACCAAGATACCTTCCGCACACCCGATTATTTTTGGTTCGATCCATACACATTAGAATTCGCTGGTTTTCATTTAGTAGACGGCAATTATCAACCCCTAGAAGCAAGTAATCAAGGGCATTTATGGAGTCAGCAGCTAGGTTTATATCTAGGTATTCATCAGGGTTTATTGCGTTTTTTTACCCCTGAAGGACAGTTAGTTCCAACACCTGAAGAAGAGGCTGAGTCTGAACGTCAACAGAAAGAACTAGCACTAAGTAGAGCAGAAAGATTAGCTGCTAAATTGCGAGAGTTAAATATCGATCCAGATACAATTTAGCATTAAAGATTTGGAACTATAACCAAAATTGGCGATCGCCTTCCATCACGCTAGGACGAATACCTTGTAACCGCAGATAAGCCATACGGTCAGATCCATAGAGTGGCATAGGTAAGCGAGGTTCTTTCAAGGCTCCATGATGCAAGAGCGTTAGTTTGAGAGTTGTGTCTAAAACACTTTCAATTGATACTTGATGCCCTTTTTCGTGGATGGTCAAACGTATAGGACGAGCCAAGCCAACTTTATCAGGAACTTTAGTAGTTACCAAAATTGCTTCACGAGATGACAAACGAAGTGCTAATCCTTGTGATGGTGCGATCACAGTCTTTTGCTCTAGGTTATACAATCGGGGGACGCCAGATTTTTTACATTCGACCAAGATGAATTTGGCATCTATTGCTTTAGCTCTCTCTACCAAATAGTCAGCTTCTTTGCCAACAAAGGAACCATCACGGTAAATTAAGATGGTTTTATTTGCTAATTCGGTAGCAGGTAGTAAGCGCTCCAATAGTTTAGGTGGTATTGCCTCACCATCAATTAGATCATCTTCGAGTCGATAACGAATAAACTCTCCTTGTCTACCATATAAACGCACACTAGCACAGGCATTCCTTGTCCCTACTTGTGTTTTTTTAGAAATTCTAGAAATATCCAAGCCAATAAAATGATCAGCTATATCTAAGGATTCAGCCAAAATGAAAGGTAAATTACCTAGCTTTGCAAGAATTCCTGGAATTACTTGATTTAAAATATACTGATAGTTTCCAGAATTACTTAAAGTGTCCTCATAGATGATTTGGCTGGCAATCTGACGACGAAGTAACAAAGAGTAAATTTGATGGTAGAAGCTACCTTCATCTGTATCATCAGTATGGCGATCGCTTTCAGGTAAAAACGCCAAAACAATGTCATGAGGTATCTCAACTAATTCATTAACTGCTTTCTCAACAGCTGCTCTTGCTTCTGCTGTAGCCAAGTTTTTGATTGATAAAGGTTTTTTTGTAATAATCTCACTTCTAAAACCGTATTTTGCCAGACGTTGAGTTAATTGTTTCAGAAATAAAGATACTGTCACATCACACAATTTCAGTGCAGCAATCTGAATCACTTTTGATTTATCTTGAAATTTTCCGTGACGACGATAAACACCACCTATTGATAATCCTTTGAGAACTTCAGTTCTCTTGCCAGTAATACCATTACCAAATAGTAATTTTGTATCCTCTATTTTTACAGGAGGTTGCCAGAAGAAGCTTGGGTAATCTCGACTGTTGACACTAAGCTCCAATCGTATACCATAAGCTGCCAAACTCTCTTGTGCTGTTTTTTTGTACGAAGCTAAGAGATTAGTCCTTTCTTGATGGCTAATTTTAGTAGCCTTAAGTAATTTCCCATATTCCACTTCAAATTGATTAGCTGTCTCAGATGTCACACAAGGACGCAAAGCTGCCATAGCATAGTAAAACTGCTTTGTATCCTTACCAAACTGTATTGCAACTACAGGCTGATTGTCTGGTGCTTCTCGCAGTGCTTGTTTACTAGTTGAACCAGTGGCTTTTTCCAATAGTTGATCTCTATGTTCTCCGATAGTTCCAACAAGACCTACAATTATTGCGTTATTACCTCGTTCAATTTCTTGAACTTTCAAGCCAATTAAAAACTGTTCTGGTTTTTCCCTCTGATGATGTTTTTCGTAAAATTCAGCCAGATTGTCACGAAATACAATACTACTGCTGACTGTTAAAGTCAGAGCAGGATGTAAACTATCTTGTAATTCGATACTTTCTGTCCAAAAATCTGGTTCTCTTCTGACTATAACCCCATTATTTGAGAAAGCAATTGGATAGTCAAATTTAGTTTTTTTTAATACCTGAACAGCAAAAAGAGAAATAATAAATGGCGTTAATTGAGGATGACGTACTGATTGAAAACCAAATAAGCGTTCCTTAAAGTCATCTACTTCATTTTGAATCCTGATTAGAGTTTCTTGCAATTCATCCTTATTTGGTATTTGTCTATTAGAAGATGCCAAAACCCAAAAATAAGGCTGATGCCATATAACAACAGTTTCGGGTAACTTTAGACTAAAATGATAACTTAATCTGTTACCATCTTTCTTTTCTATTTCAGGTGTTAGTCGAAAACACATAAAATTTAATTGTGAAGCTGTTAATGGAAAAACTTCACTCAACGATTTGTACATTTGAGGAGATACAATAGCAACACTCATGCAGGAAGCTCAAACTGAGAAAATTGACAGATTGATGTAAATTGACAATTACGGCAAGGAATACCAGGATTAGCTGGAAATATATTGGCAAATTCAGATGGATTTTTCTTGTAGCGCTGTAATTCTTTTTGATGTTCTTGGGCTATTTGTGCTAACTTATCTTGAATTGCCTTTAATTGACCATTTGTGGCAGTAATTGACTCGGAGTGCTTACCCGTTTCTAAGTTATAAAATGAAGCAACAGCTTTTTGTTCAGGGTAGAGATAAGCAGCTGCCAACAAATAAACAAAAGCTTGTCTCCTATCAAAATCAGATGTACCAGTTTTAAAATCTAAAATATGTAGTCTGCCATCTGATTCAATCAAAATACAGTCGATAGCCGCAAATAAATTAAAAAAATAATTACCTTGTTGAATTAAAATTGGCTTTGGAATTCCTTCATCTCCTCGATTAAGTTGAAGAATATTCTTGCCAAGGAGGATTGGCGACTGATAGTAATTTTCTAAAATTTTAATAACTCGCTGTTGAACTTCAAGGGGCTTTTGATACAGTCTTAGTTTTTTTACTACTATATCCACACCATCTGATTGGTGTAATAGTTGGTCTTGGTGAAATTCGGAAATTCCTTTCTGTGCCAACAAACCAATATGCTGAGGAATAGTATCTTGCTCTAACAATGCTTTGACTAATGGTTCTTTTTTCCGCGCTCTAGAAAAACCTCTTTTCATATCACAGTGCCAATATTCTTTTCCCACAGACGAAGCAAACTGTGACCAAATGTTAAAACTTATATACGGTCGCCACACCATCATTTATGTCCTTTAAACTTAGAAATGTTGATTTTTTATTCAACACCAGACTAGCGCGTATTGATTTTTTAGTCAACACGCTATTATGATGTTTAGTTAAGCAGGAAAAAAAGTGAGTCAGAGTTTTGGTCAGCTTATTCGTCAAGCCCGTAAAGATAAGGGATTAAGTCAGCGTGAGCTAGCAAAACTAATAGGGCTAGATTTCACTTATCTTTCTAAGTTGGAGAATGATCGTGCAGACTATCCTCCCAAAGAAGATGTTATTCGGTCTTTAGCACAGAACCTAGATTTGGACGAGGAGGAGTTAATCTTTTTGGTTGGGCGTATTCCCCAGCGTGACGAGGATTTTATCAAACGACATTACAAGATAATGCCTGCTCTGTTTCGTCGGATGCAGGAAAATCCTGATTTTGCGAAAAGAATCTTTCGAGAAGCTACACAACCAGAAAATGAGGAGAAGCAAGGTTGAGCATCATTAAGCCGTATCGCTATATTCCTGACGAAGAAATTGAGGCTAGAGCCAATGACATTCTTAAACGGATGCAGGAAACGCCTAAATATATTCCCAAATGGCCTTTAGATGCAACTCGTGTGGCCGAGTTTCTAGGGTTGGATGTTGTCTGGGATAGGATACCGCCTGATGCTGAAGGAAAAATAGCAGCAAGGATTCTGCCGTTGGAACATTTGATTGAAATCAATGAGGATATTTTACAACTCCCCAAAGGGTTTGAAGAATCAACAGTAGCCCATGAATTAGGACATTGGGAACTACATATTGATCAGAAGGCTGCTGGTAAGTTTGAAGAACGAATAGAACAGAGTATTGAAATAGATATGCAACCTTTTTTGTGTCGTGCTGTTACTGGTCAATTACAAAAAATGGAACGGCAAGCTCAAAGTTTTGCTAGTTATTTGCTAATGCCTCGTTATATTCTGGAACAAATGGTAGCAGAACGTGATTTAACTAAATGGTCTCACCTTTATGCAATGCAAAAGGATTTAGGTGTAACAATATCTAATCTGACAACTCGTCTAAAACAGCTAAATTGGATTATCCTTCATCCGGCTGATAAGACAATTTACTTAGGAAAGGCTGCGCCTATGTGTAAAAAATAATTGGATCTGAATATTTTTTTGAGAATAACTGTTGTGTAATAGCGCACAACTAGCTGTGCGCCTGTACTGAAAATTTGCCAAATCCTACTC
The DNA here is from genome assembly GCF_001904645.1 of Fischerella major NIES-592. Taxonomy (NCBI): domain Bacteria; kingdom Bacillati; phylum Cyanobacteriota; class Cyanophyceae; order Nostocales; family Hapalosiphonaceae; genus Fischerella; species Fischerella major. The sequence continues at coordinate 193,954 of NZ_MRCA01000004.1, forward strand.
TTGCTCATCCGGTTCTTGCGGACGCTCAATAGCAGCAGGATTTACCGTCGCTTCATCCGTTAGGCTTAAATTTGTACTGATGTACTAAACTCCTGCTGCTACGACTGCTTTTTCTAACAAACCAGCAAACAACTTCAACCCATCTGTACCACCAAGGGCGGGATCTGCTGCCCTTTCTGGGTGGGGCATCATCCCTAAGACATTACCTATAGCATTGCAAATACCGGCGATGTTTTTCAGCGAGCCGTTCGGGTTCTCACCCTGGTAACGGAACACTATTTGACCGTTATCTTCTAGTTCTGCTAATGTCGGTCTATCTGCATAAAATCGTCCTTCTCCGTGGGCAATCGGTAAAGTGATAATTTCACCACTAGAGTAAGCTTGTGTCCAATCTAAATCATTGCGTTCGACTTTCAAGGGAGAACGATCGCAAATAAAATGCAAATCCCGATTTCTTGTCAAGGCTCCTGGTAAGAGTCCTGCTTCAGTTAATACTTGAAAACCATTACAAATACCGAGGACAAATTTACCTTTTTGTGCATGTTCGATGACTTGCTGCATCACGGGTGAGAAACGAGCGATCGCACCACAGCGCAGATAATCGCCATAGCTAAATCCACCAGGGAGAATAATCACATCTAAATCGGCAATATCCGTATCTTGATGCCAAACCATGCGAGTTGGTTGCTTTAAGATGTCCCTGGTAACGTAAGCAACATCGCGATCGCAATTAGAACCTGGAAAAACAACAATACCAAATTTCATTTTTAGTCAAGAGTTGGTAGATAGAGGTTAATAGTTATACCGTTTCACTACAAGTTTGATACATTTGGCAGCGGTAGGAAACAAACAGAATGGGGAGATTTGAGGAAGATTTGTATCAAAATTTTCTGAAAAGGTATTAGTCATGAGGAAACAGTGAACAATACCAGCCACAAGGATTAATATAATTTGATAACTGATAACTGATAACTGATTACTGATTACTGTTAAATCACTCCCGTCTGTGATTCCACTTCTATCAACTCAAAGCGATAATTTTCAATTACTGGATTTGCTAACATTTGATCACATATCTGATCCAGATTTTGACGCGCAGAATTTTCATCTGGTGAAATCAGGGTGACTTCTATATACTTACCAATCCGCACTTGTTCCACGTTCTTGTATCCCAACTGTTTCAGCCCAGATTGCACTGCTACACCAGCAGGATCTAAAACTGAAGGACGGAGTGTGACAAAAATTTTGGCTCGATACTTTCTTTGCACTGACTTTCGCTGAATGCTGCTACGCTCATACTATATCTTTATGTTGTACTTCAGCGACAATAAAGATTACAAGTTATCAGCGTTAAGCTATGAGTTAGCCAAGACATAGCTTTACCCTTGCTCCCATTTTCAAGATAGTGTCTATGAAAGTTATACGTACCCGCAGCCAAGAGCGGATTCTGAATCTTCTCAAATCCATCAAACAAGGTATTTCTGCCCAAGATATTTACGTGGAACTGCGTAACCGCGACCAAAGTATGGGTTTGGCAACAGTTTACCGCTCTCTAGAAGCCTTAAAACTGGAAGGTATGGTGCAAGTGCGGACATTGGCTAACGGTGAAGCTCTTTATAGCTTAGCGCAGCAAGATAAGCATCATCTCACCTGTCTGCAATGTGGCACTTCGATTCCCATTAATCAGTGTCCAGTCCATGAACTAGAAACACAATTGCAAGTCACCCATAATTTTAAAATCTTTTACCATACCTTAGAGTTTTTTGGTTTGTGTAAACAATGCCATATGGCTCAAGCTGCGATGGAATAGTTACCCGATATTGGATTAGGGAATCTGGTGAGTTGTACCCTGTTCGGAATTATTTCAGCCAAGACCATTTGTATTTATGTTTGACGTCTGGTTGTCCAAAATCTGGTTAGAATCTGTTGGCACATCTGAAACAATGGAGCGTATGCCCTCTAGGGTAGCAGGAATTGTGCGCGGATCTATAAACATGACTTTGCTACTATCGCTTTTACCGATAATTGTGCCCATATCTAAATAGCCCAAGGCAAACAGAACTTCTAAGGCTTTGGGCGCTGTGGGGTTGGTTTTAATCTTTTGGGCGATCAATTCCGCAGACTCAGCAATGGCTTGGGCTTTGAGAACTTGTTGCTGGCGTTCGGCTTGGGCTTTGAGAATTAGGGCTTTTTGTTGAGCTTCTGCTTCCAAAATCACTGCTTTTTGACGGGCTTCAGCCTCTAGAACTTGTGCTTCTGCTTTACCTCTGGCACTGTTAATAGCTGATTCTCGTTCACCTTCAGAAGTTAAAATTGCTGCTCTTTTACGTCTTTCCGCCGACATTTGCAATTCCATCGACTGCTGCACTTCTTGGGATGGAAGAATGTCTCTTAGTTCTACCCGCGTTACCTTTACGCCCCAAGGATCGGTAGCAATATCCAAATCTCGCAATAAAAGTTCATTTACTTCTGAACGAGCGGTAAAGGTTTCATCTAGTTCTAGTTTGCCCATTTCCGCACGAATTTGTGTCATCACCAAATTCACCATCGCGGCTTGGAGATTTTCAACTTTGTAATAAGCTTTTTCCATATCGACGATGCGCCAATAAACTACTGCATCAACGGTAATTTTGACGTTATCGCGAGTAATGCATTGTTGTGGGGGAATGTCTAAAACTTTTTCTCGGATAGTTTCACGGAAGACAATTCTATCCACGAAAGGAACAACAAAGTTCAGTCCTGGTTCTAACTTTTTATTGTAGCTACCTAAGCGTTCAACCAAAGCTTCATTACCCTGATTGACTACTTTTACAGAGCCTGCAACTACAGAACCACCTAAAACTAAACTTATAAGAAAAAACAAAGGTTCCATGATTTATCTCCTAAATTTTAAGTAAGTTGGCATGAATAAATCAGTTATCAGTTATCAGTTATCAAATTTTATTAACTACTGTTAAATGTTCAGTGATTACTAACCACCAACAAACAACTAACAACCACTAACTATTGAATTGAAGAATATTCCGGCATGACAATTAGAGTTGTCCCTTCGCGCCTGACTACATATACTCTTTGATTAGGTGCGATCGCTAAATGATCATCGTAACACCGCGCCCGCCAAGAGTTGCCTTCGTATAATACTCTTCCTGCTTTTCCAGGTGGTATTTCTGTTAAAGTTTCAGCAGTGGTTGCATCCTGAAGTTTGGACTTGCCTCGCACTGGTGTCACTAAACGACGAGAAAGCACAATTAGCACCACACAAAGCAGTAGCCAAACCACTAATTGCAGCCATAATTTTCCTAAAATCACTGGAGATAGTAGCGCCACTACAAAGGCGCTAATTCCCATCATCAAAGCTACAAAAGCCGTTGGCAAAAACAGTTCTATTAAGCACAAACCTGCTCCTACCAGCAGCCAGATGAGGGTAGAACTCGACAACCACATTGCGGTAGAAATTGGCATAGCGCCATCCTAAACATTATATTTATTTAATTATTTCTACTGTGATGTACTAAAATTTTTTACGTAAAAATTTTCAACTTTTAATTAACTAGTGTTAAAAGTAAACCAGTAAATCTAGTCTAGTCTAACATTTCAATTTTTGGCAGCTCAATTTAATCGAACTTCACCTATCAATTTACCTAGATATTTACACTTGCATGATTTCGACTCAACGGATCATTAATTGTCCTAATCCTATCTGTACTCACCCAACCAACCCTGTGGATAACCGTGTTTGTGCAAATTGTCAAACTCCCCTGATTCATCGCTATCTTTGGGTAATTGGCTCATCAGCAGGTACAATTTTGCAAGGAGAAAAAGTAGCTGATAGATATGAGGTGATTGCACCTCGGATTTGGCTGGATACTCAACCAGGAAAGTTACCAGACATACCTGGCACAATACCAAAAGAAATTATTCCTTACCTGCGGTTACATCAACAACGGTTACACTTACCTCAGGTTTATGGATTTGTTCGTTCTCAAACAGAAGCAGCAGATGATATTCTCTTGCTGGAAAATGTGCCTATAGATGAAGCAGGAAACCTTTACTCAGCATTAACAAAAGCATGGCAGCAAGCAACGGCAGTTAGACAAGTTTATTGGCTATGGCAAATTCTGCAATTGTGGCAGCCTTTGTCAGAACTGGGAGTAGCAACTAGTTTGCTAATACCAAATAATTTAAGGGTGCAAGGTTGGTGTGTGCGGTTGTTACAACTTCAACAGTCAGGGCAGCCAAGTATAAAGCATTTGGGAGAGTGTTGGCAGCCTTTGGTAGTTACTGCCAAAAGCCAAGTTGCAAGAGACTTGCAAAAAATAGTCCAACAAATGTGTAGTGGTGAGGCAGAGTTAAAAGATATTGCTGCTCAACTGAATGGTTTATTATTGGCGTCTGCGGCGGAATTACCTTTAAGCATCAAAGTAGCAGGTGCAACCGATAAAGGACCAGAAGCACTGATACAAAATGAAGATACTTGCTATCCTCATGACAACAATGCGATCGCCGATTCATTATTACCACGAGTAGCGATCGTTTGCGATGGTATTGGTGGGCATGAAGGCGGTGAAGTTGCCAGTCAATTAGCAGTACAGTCAGTGAAACTGCAAATTCGGGCTTTATTACAAGAAGTTACCGAACAAGCCGAGATTGTACCGCCAGATTTATTGCAACAACAGTTAGAAGCGAGTTTACGGGTAATCAACAACATTATTTGCAATTGCAATGACGAACAAAAACGTACAGGCACTCAACGCATGGCTACAACCATTGTTATGGCTGCCCAAATCCCGCAACGCATTCAAACTACTGCTGGGTGGCAATCAGACAATGCCCACGAACTTTATTTAGTTAATGTGGGTGATAGTCGTGCTTACTGGATTACCCGTAACTACTGCCAGCTACTCACAGTTGATGATGATGTAGCAACACGGGAAGTATGCCATGCCCGCAGTCTCTATCGCCAGGCGTTGCAACGCCCAGATGCTACTGCCCTCACCCAAGCTTTAGGAACAAAACATGGTGAATTACTTCGTCCTTTGGTTCAGCGCTTTATTTTGGAAGAAGACGGTATATTATTGTTGTGTTCCGATGGCTTGAGTGACAATAATTTAGTAGAACAAGCTTGGCGAGATTACTCTGTACCAGTATTCACAGGGGAACTGACTTTAGAAGAGGCAGTTCATGCTTGGATTAAACTGGCAAATCAGAAAAATGGTTATGACAATGTATCTGTAGTGCTTGCCCATTATCGCCTTTTTCCAGATTATTTGGTTCCAGTTACTCAAAAGAAATTGCAAATAGAAGTTGTCGAAGAAAAACAAGTAGAAATTGTCCCAGAAGAACCACAACTAGAAGAATCTGAGTTAGCAGAAAGTTCACAAGTATTGCTGGAGTTAGACATTTCACCAATCAGGGAAACTTCTAATACAACCCAACGTCAGCGTAAACCTTTGGTTTTACTGCTGAGATTACTGGCTTTGTTGCTAGGAGGTGCAACAGTAGGATTATTTGCTTGGCAACAATGGCAGCCACAAACGTTGCAGCAAATGTGTAGACGACTTCCCCAAAGAGTGCAACAACTGTGTCTACCCCGAAAGTAGGACAACAGAGATGGGGACGTGGCTTTCAAGGGCAAGGAATTAAAAATCAGGCGTAGATTTTAGGATTCAGGCAGGAGATCTATGATAGCTTTTTCAAGGGACACAGAGAAATCTTCCGTTGGAGACTGAGTGTTAATTTGGCGTGCCTGGAGGCAAGGTGACGCACCTTGATTTTATAATCATGAGGTAAGCAATGTTAAAGCAGGCGTTATTTAACAACAGAATTGCTGTACTTGCTACTAAACATCAAAAAGAAAGAGTAATTGCTCCAATTTTGGAAGCAGAATTACGAATGAAGGTGGTAGTACCGGAGGATTTTGATACTGATGTTTTTGGTACGTTTACAAGAGAAGTGAAACGTCCAGGAAATCAAGTTGAAGCTGCGAGATTGAAAGCAAAAAAAGCTTTAGAATTAACTGGTGAAAGTTTAGCGATCGCGAGTGAAGGTAGTTTTGGCCCTCACCCTGAAATTCCGTTTATTTCTAGCAATCGCGAAGTTGTTCTTTTATTGGATCAAATACATAATTTAGAAATTGTTGGTGAAGAATTATCTGCAAACACTAATCATAATCATTTAGTTGTGGAGAGTGTTGAGCAAGCTTTTCAATTTGCTCAAAAAGTTGGTTTTCCTGAACATGGTTTAGTGGTCATGTTTGACGAATTACCAAATGATAAAACTAAAGTAATTAAAGGAATTACTTCCGAAGAAAAACTCATAGAAGCTGTAAATTTTGTTTTGAAAAATTCACCCACTGGCAAAGCACATCTGGAAACAGATATGCGGGCAATGCATAACCCTACACGCATGAAAAATATTGAAAAAGCCACGCGTGATTTATTAAGAAAAATTAATAGCTGCTGTCCAGAATGTTCTATGCCAGGTTTTGCAATTACAAGCAGAATTAGGGGGTTGCCATGTGCTTTATGCTACATGCCGACTTCTCTAACTCGCGCAGTCATATATCAATGTCAAAAATGTGGTTTCACTCAAGAAGAATTATTTCCAGATGGAAGTGAATACGCCGAACCAGTGAATTGTAATTATTGCAACCCCTAATACCAAAGTATAATCTCTGATAGGTATTATTGCCATAGCAACAATTCACATCAGACATTACTTTGCTTCATCAAGCGCAATCACAGGCGAAGTCTTTCCCCAACTACCAGTGAACACAAAAGTTTCTAAAGGTTTGCGCTGACGGGGAGCAAACTCACGCTGCTGGTACTTTTCAGGCAGCACTTCCGGTTCACCTGGATACCCAATTGCGATCGCTGCTACTGGTTCATAGCCTTCAGGGATATTGTACAACTCCCGTGCCTTAGACACATCAAATCCTGCCATTTGGTGGATGAATAAACCGAGAGAAGTTGCTTCAATTGCTAAACTACAAGCTGCTGCACCGACATCATGAAATGCATGGCGGTTTTCAGTGTGATTTTTCTCAAAGTAAAGTTTTGCTACCGACAGCATCAAAACAGGTGCATGTTTCGCCCAGACTTGATTTCCTTCCGCTAGACAACTCAGCAAATGTTTAAATTCTTCGGGATTTTCTTGAGTCGCCACAATAAAATGCCAAGGTTGTTCATTATAAGAAGAAGCAGCCCAGCGCGCAGCTTCTAGTAAACTGCAAAGCTTTTCTTTTTCAACTTGTTGTTGAGAAAATGCCAGAGGACTCCAGCGTTTTTGTAGCAACTGATGAATTGGATATTGCGAATTAGCAGGCTTTTCCATAGTTTACTATCCTATAAAATCAATACTTTGACTTTGATATCCTAGATAGTACTCAATACTGATACTACTGCTATGGAGCTAGGGAGAGAAAATGACTGGTTTTAGGAGTAGTCGTTGGAATCAGTTTTTGGGTGTAGCGATCGCTATTACCCACATTTTCTCTGCAAATTATGCCCTTGCTCAAATTACTGGCGATCGCACTTTACCAAACAACTCCAACGTCACCAAAGACGGTAACACCTTAATGAACCAAGCCAAAATTAGCGCAGATACTAAAGGCGGTACGGGTAATATCACACTGCGATCGCATGACCTTATATTAGGTAATAACAACTGCATTACCACCAATGCCACAGGCAGTAATATTATCGGTGGTAACATTAATATTGATACTGATGTGCTTGCTGCTTTTGTCAATAGTGATATCAGTGCTAATTGTGATCAATGACCGTCAATTGAATTTGTGTTGTGACAAAGGTTATATTTTATATCGAACACCGATGCACACAGATGGACACAGATGGACGCAGATAAATTTTGGCTTGGTGGTAAAAACTCTGCGAACCTCTGCACTGACTTTGCGTCCCTCTGCGTTTTTTTATGCAAAGCTGTAAGCTATCCACGAAAGCAATGAAGCTAACAACACAAGTAGGAGAAAAAGCAAGTATTCTCGGTTTAGCAGGACAGCAGCAGATTGTTACCGCTATGTGCTATAAAATCCTGCGACACATCTAGCACTCACTGCTCCAAAAACCAGACAGCAATTAGAGGCAAATCTGACTGTTCTACATACTCCTCTACTCTCTGCACAAGAAGTAGCTAGTTGGCAAGAGTATGGCGACTTAATTTATGGTACAGGCCAAGATGCATTCGATACTCAATGGATTTGAAACATCATTTTCTCTCTGCACAACCTTCCAAAACTGTATTACCCAGGATGAGAGTCGCTGAGTAAGGATACTGTATGTCTGACATGCCATCGCTACAAGCATCTTCTTTTTTGATGATCAGTGTATTATTAGTTTTACCCCGCAATCGATACACTCTGAGCAAATCTTTTGGACGCCCTGATGCCTGCAATGGTGTAACGTAGGGAAAGGTGAGTTTACGATTTTCTGGTGTTGAGTAGACAATTCCATTCTTCTTAGATACTGTCACACTCCAAAATGGTTCCGTACCCCGAGCAATAAACTCTTCTGTGTTGGTAGTATTTTGAGCCAGTATATTGTTGCTATGCAATTGGGAAGCAACTGTAATTGCGCTACTACAAACTACAAAAGCAATAATAGAAAAGATTAAAATTTTTTTCATTTAACAAGAATTTATAACTACACCCGATTATGTATACATAGGCGATCGCACTATTTTCAGACAATTGACACACTGCTGTCATCGCGATCGCTCAAAATATCAGTATAGGAATAATAATAATAATTTTTGAGTTTCCTTTCTAGGAGATGTTTCACACTTTTTCTGTTCACAAGTCTGTAGATGCTTTGAAAGTTTTGGCGACTGGGGTTGTATCTAGTCTTTTAGCAGTTCAGTTAGCACCCACGATTGCACTGCAAGTTGAACAACCAATCCCACAGCTTGCAGATTCTAGTTCTCCAAATCCTACGGTAGTAACACAACAAGATAACCAACCTACACTCTGGTTAGTAGCAGCTGCTGTCGGTGGTGTAGCAATTGGTGTAGCTTTAAAAGAAAGAGGAAATCGCCAGGGAAGTACTACAGATAGTGGTTCATTTACGGGTCAAAAGGCTGGTGTCATTAGCTTTGATCAAGCTAGTCGCAAACTGCAAAGGAGACTTCTGACTCTCTTGCATGATGATAGAGAAGCAGCCAAGCGGCTTTTTACTCAAGCACAGTTCAAGTTTCCCAACAAAACAGCCGACTGGTATGCTGATAAAGTTATTTATGACCTTGAACGCGATCGCGGTGGCTTATAAAGCGATACGGTTTAGTTAGAGCCAAAAACCTTAAATTGAGTAGGTTGGGGTTCGTAGTTTAATTCTTCAAGTAGAGGTATACAGGTCATTAAAAATGCATATACTGCAATTACCAAGCAAGAATTTTTTTAGCCTCTAGTCTTATAGGTGCTAGGGGCTTTTCTTACTTTCTACCCAATTCGACAGATAAGATCCCCGACATCTCCAAAAAGTCGTGGTTCTGGGCATTGCGATTCTCACAAATCAAACAGGATTGCTATATATCTATCAAAAGGAATGATATATATTTAAGTAATTAGGAAGATACAAAATATAGAAATACTCATAATTAAGTGAAGATTTGAACCGCTTCCAATATTTATTACTAAGAATAAACTTTAATTTTGTAGTGAATTTGGTTCCTTTACATTAACTATGCCTTGTGGCTATTAATAATTAATGCCACTGACAGATTTGGTGCCAAGTTCAGAATTGCTAATGTATACGTGTTACTGAAAAACGTTTACCAAATTAACAACAATGAACATTCTTGCTTGGATTGTTTTAGGTCTAATAGCTGGTGCTATTGCTAAAGCTATCTACCCCGGTCATCAAGGTGGCGGCATTTTGGGAACACTCATCTTAGGAATAATTGGTGCTTTTGTCGGTGGTAGTTTAGGCATGTTATTAAGCACGGGAACCTTTGCCCTAACTGCTCCTACCCTCAGTATTACAGGTATTATAGTGGCAGTGATTGGCGCACTTATCGCTGTTTTCGTGTGGAACTTGTTAACTCGCCGCAGTACTATCTAGTTAACAAAGTCGTAATCAATTTATAGTAAACTTCAGGGAGCAGATTTAAGTATTTTTATCCCTGATTCATACAAAAATATTAGCGCTAGCCTGTAGTGAGGCTAGCGCTATTGTTATCTGAGTGTTAATCTTCCAGTGGGAAGATAGCAGTCTTGGCTTTTGACATGATTAACTGTTGGAACAACTATAACTTGCTGATGCAGAAAGCCACTATAACTTTTTTGTTATTTTGATCAATGTACGGCTATATTACTTTTCCACTCTTTGTTACATTTTTGAAGGTGAGTATAAGTAAACGTCAGACAATTTTTTCCTTCTACTTAATAGCAATTTATTAAAATTATGTTTCTTACTCAAACTGTTCCTCGTCAACGAGAAATCATTGAAGTTCTTTTCCGTCATGGCTGGGACTACATGCGGAGGTTGCTCACAGGCGGTAAAGCTGACGAGCCTCAGTTACCGACACCAGCAGTTTTGAAAAATATCTTGGTAGATTTGGGGCCTGTGTATGTTAAGTTGGGTCAACTACTTTCTACCCGCCCTGATTTACTAAGTGCATCTTATATCGAAGAACTATCAACGCTACAAGATGAAGTCCCACCAGTTTCTTGGTCAGAAGTAGAAGTACTGATTCGTCAACAACTCAAACAGCCTCTAGAGCAAACCTTTACAACAATTAATCCTGTACCAGTAGCAGCTGGTTCTATTGCTCAAACACATCGCGCTACCCTCAAAGATGGTCGAGAAGTTGCTTTGAAAGTGCAACGTCCAGGAATTGATGTTACTGTTGCCAGAGATATTGCTCTGATTCAAGGTATTGCTGATTTAGTAGCGCGTACTGAATTTGGTCAAAGCTACGAGATCAAATCTATCGCCGATGAGTTTATCAAGGCGCTGGAGGCAGAGTTAGATTTTACACGAGAAGCTAGTTATACGGATGAACTACGACAGAATTTATCTGTAAGCCGCTGGTTTGATCCCAATCAAATTGTAGTCGCCAAAATTTATTGGGATTTGACCACACAAAAATTACTAGTAATGGAATGGTTAGATGGCGTACCATTATTGGCGGCTGATTTGAATAACCAAAACGGCAAAACTCCAGCAGTCGAACGTCAAGAAGTTACTAGCTTGTTATTTCGTGCTTTCTTTCAACAGTTGTATATAGACGGATTTTTTCACGCCGATCCGCATCCAGGGAATATTTTCTATCTCAAAGATGGACGCATAGCTCTAATTGACTGCGGTATGATGGGGCGACTCGATCCGCGTACACAGCAGATTTTAACAGAAATGTTACTGGCAATAGTCGATTTGGATGCTCGACGGTGCGCTCAGTTAACTTTACAGCTAGCAGATTCCGAGGAACCAGTGATTTTGTCTCGTCTGGAAAATGATTATGACCGAATGCTGCGAAAGTACTATAATTTGAGCTTGTCGCAAATGAATTTCAGTCAGATCATTTATGAACTGCTCCAAGTTGCCCGTAATAATAAAATTCGTTTACCTAGTAATATGGGTTTGTATGCTAAAACCCTAGCGAATTTAGAGGGAGTGGCCAGGTTATTCAATCCAGAGCTAAATTTTATAGATGAAATTCAACCATTGATTACAGATTTATTCCGTCGTCATCTGTTTGGACAAACACCTGTGCGATCGCTCCTAAGGACTGCTTTGGATCTTAAAAGCCTGTCTTTACAATCTCCCCGACAAATAGAATTTCTGCTAGATCGAGTCACATCGGAGACATTACAGTGGAATTTAAATATACGTGGTCTAGATAGCTTGCGCCGTACCACCGATGATGCTGCCAATCGGCTTTCTTTTAGCATCCTAGTAGGTTCACTAATCATGGGAGCAGCAATTATTTCTAGTAATGCGAGAACACCAGGGTTTTCTCTATTAAGCAATGTGTTATTTGCTACTGCGAGCTTGTTAGGTTTGTGGCTGATTATTAGTATTTTGCGATCAGGACGTTTACGTTAAAAATATTGTTAGTAGTTAGTGGTTAGTGGTTAGTAGTAAAAATCAATAAGGGGCTGGTTTAGCTACCCAATTAATAAGCTTTAATCATGACCTATCTATCAAAATCCTCCCCTAACAACTACTAACTACTAACTAGTGACTACTAACTACTATCTACTAACTACCCTATGCCAATCATTGAAGCTCAAAATTTGAGCAAAGTTTATCCTGTTGCTGTTAAAGAACCAGGTATTGCTGGAACAATTACCCACTTTTTTCGTCGCACCTACCGCCAAATTAAAGCAGTTCAAGATGTTTCCTTTGAAATAGAGGCGGGTGAAGTGGTAGGGTTTTTAGGACCGAATGGTGCAGGAAAAACCACTACACTGAAAATGCTCACAGGATTAATTCATCCTTCTAGCGGTTTAGTGAAAGTCGCTGGACATGTCCCGTTTCGTCGCCAAGAAGCATTTTTGCAAAAAATAACCTTAGTAATGGGACAAAAGCAGCAACTAATTTGGGATTTGCCAGCCATAGATTCTCTGAAAATTAACGCTGCTGTTTACAATATTAGCGATCGCGAGTTTCGTAAGCGAGTCGACGAACTCAGCGAAATGCTCTCTCTAGAAGGTAAGCTTAACCAACCAGTACGCAAGCTGTCTTTAGGTGAGCGCATGAAAGCAGAAATTTTGGCAGCACTTTTGCACCGTCCCCTAGTGCTGTTTTTAGATGAACCAACTTTAGGACTAGATGTCAATGCTCAGGTGGGAGTGCGCGATTTTTTACGAGAATATAATCAGCGTTATCAAGCCACAGTATTGTTGACGAGTCACTACATGGCAGATATTACCGCTCTGTGTCAACGGGTATTATTAATTCACCAAGGTAAGTTGATGTATGACGGTAGTTTAGATGGACTGTTGGAAAAATTTGCACCTTATCGAGAGGTACATGTGGAATTAACACAACCTCTATCTAAACAAAGACTCATGTTCTACGGTGATGTCCAAAAGTTAGACGGAAGGATGGTGTGTTTTATGGTACAGCAAGAAGAACTAACACGCACCGTCTCGCGGATTTTAGCAGATTTGGATGTGATTGATTTAAAGGTGACTGAACCACCAGTAGAAGAAGTAATTGGTAGAGTATTTCAAGCAGGAGTGGTGAGTAGTTAGTAGATACTGGTTAGTGGTACTTTTTCAAAACTAACTACTAACCACTAACTAATAACTACTAACAATTAACTAATGATGAAAAGACTAATCAAAACAACATTAACTTTTCTGTCTGTGTACTACGCTTATATGGTGGAATACCGAGCAGAACTAATTTTATGGGTGTTAGCTGGTTCTTTACCTATTATCTTGATGGGAGTTTGGATACAAGCTGCTCAAGGCGGACAATTTGGTTTAACACCTGTGGATTTTGCTCGTTACTTTTTGGCTGTTTTTCTTGTCAGACAATTCACAGTTGTATGGGTAATTTGGGAGGTGGAAAGGGAAGTAGTAGAAGGTAAACTTTCTAACCGGTTGTTACAACCAATTGATCCAGTATGGCATCACGTTGCTGCTCATGTTAGTGAAAGAGCTGCCCGTATCCCGTTCACAATTCTATTATTAGGATTGTTTTTTATCCTGTATCCCCAAGCATTTTGGATACCAAGTTTAGGAACTCTGTTATTGTTTAGTTTTGTAGTGATATTAGCTTTTATTTTGCGTTTCGTCATTCAACACACTTTTTCTATATTTTCCTTTTGGACAGAAAGAGCCAGCGCTATAGAAAATTTCTGGTTTTTGTTCTTTTTATTTTTGTCTGGGATGATTGCCCCTTTAGAGGTTTTCCCGGAGCCAGTCCGGACGGTGGTACTCTTGACTCCTTTTCCCTATTTAATTAATTTTCCTGCCAGTATTTTGGTAGGGATACCTGTAAATTTGACACAGGGGCTGTTATCAATGATTGGTTGGATTGTGTTGTTTTTGGGTCTAAATCGTTGGTTATGGCGACAGGGATTGAAGCGTTATTCAGGAATGGGAGCATGAATTACTATCAGGCGATCGCTTAATACCAACTTTATATTTTTTGATTGAAAATTCTTTACTTTTACAGTTATTCCAGATAAATCAAAAATTACACTTATCTCAATTTGGTATAAGTTGTTAATCAAGCACTACAGAAATAAATATCAAAGTAAAAAAAGAAGGCAAAAGCCTATAATAAAATAAACTTTGCTCCTAGCACCTTGTGCCAAAGGTACTTGTGTATATTTGTCAGTTTTTAATAATAAATCTTCAATCATTGCTTAATAGAGGGTGGCTGATGGAACGTTTAGATTCTGTACAACACACACAACAAGCTACAGGATTGGAGGAGCAAAAAACTCCAGTTGTGGAACAAGAGGTTACAGCTATCACTCCTGCTGCATCAAACGGTAATGTTAAAACAAAAGTGCCTCTATCTCGGAGTCGTCTGCTGCCTATAGTGGTAGTAGGAGTAATTTTAGGTGCAGGAGCGATCGCCTCAGGAATTTACGCATACCGTCAATGGCAATATGCTCAAAGATTTCCCCAAACCGATAATGCCTATGTTACCGCAGACATTTATCCTGTTACTTCTCGCATCTCAGGGATAGTTAGCCAAATTGCTGTCAACGAGAACCAAGTAGTTACTCCGGGAACGCTGTTAGTAAAACTTGATCCTCAAGATTATCAAGTATCTCTAGCTCAAGCCAAAGCATCTTTAGAGTTAGCCAAACAGCAAGCAGCTTTGGCAGAGAAAAAAATTAGGAATGTCCCAGTTCCTGTTACAGTACCGCAGCTATCTGCGTTAGACAACAATACCCAAGCCAGACAGAATTTGCTCCAAGCACAGGCGACTCAACAAAGAGATATCAACGAACAACAGTATAAAACCGCATTGGCTACAGTCGCTCAGAAGCAGGCAGAGGTTAAAAAAGCTGAACTTCAGCTATCCTACACCAATATTAATGCTCTAGTTCCTGGAAAAATTGGTAATAAAAATGTCCAAGTAGGACAACGGGTCGAACCTGGCCAAACTCTTTTCACTGTGGTACAACCAAATCCTTGGATTATTGGTAACTTTCCAGAAAACCAGTTAGAAAAGATACAACCAGGACAAAAGGCAGACATTAAAATAGCTGCTTTTCCTAGTCGCAACTTTGCAGGTAAAGTTGATAGCATTGCCTTGATGCCACAAAACAATGACACAAATAATTCTGCCCTCACCAACAATGTACGCAGAATTCCTGTAAAGATTACGTTTGAGCCGACGAGTATTAAAGGTTATGAATCGCGAATTACTCCTGGTATGTCAGCAGTTGTAACAGTAATTCCGAACTGAATAATACAAAGCGATCGCTTATTGCTCTGGCGATCGCTACTGCAATTATGGATTTGAGATTTGCTCTCAATCCATAACCAGTGAATTTGAATTAGTTGTGTTTCATTTTTAGCCAGGACTTTAGTCCTTAACTAAGGTTCTATAACGCTCACTACCAAACCTCCTGCCTTTACTTTGAGGTTGCTTGTTCGCGCGCAGCTGCTGCTTGCTCGGGATGAATGCCTAAGCGAGTAAGATTGATTCTACCCTTGTTGTCAATTTCACGCACTTTGACGATCACTTCATCACCAACTGCAACTTCATCTTCAACCTTACCGACACGGTAGTCAGCTAGTTGAGAAATGTGGATCATGCCTTCTTTACCCGGCAGAAACTCCACAAAAGCACCAATAGGTATAATTCGCGTCACTCTACCTACGTAAACATCACCCTCATTCAGTTTGCGCGTCATGCCTTGAATGATGCCTTTAGCTCTCTTGGCCTTGTTTTCATCCACAGCAGAAATGGTGACAGTGCCATCATCTTCAATGTCAATTTTAGCACCTGTTTCCTCAGTAATACCCTTGATTGTCTTACCTCCCGGCCCGATCACTAGACCAATCATGTCTTGATCAATCTTGAGCGTTAACAGACGTGGGGCATAGGGTGACATTTCTGTGCGTGGTTTGTCAATAGTCTCGAGCATTTTCTCTAGAATATGCAACCGTGCGGCTCTAGCTTGGTGGATAGCTTGAGAAATGATCTCCAAAGACAAACCACTGATTTTCATATCCATTTGCAAGGCAGTAATCCCACTGTCTGTCCCTGCAACTTTGAAGTCCATATCACCCAAAAAGTCTTCGATGCCTTGAATATCCGTCAAGACTCGGACTTCATCGCCTTCTTTGATCAAACCCATAGCTGCACCACTAACAGGTTTGGTAATTGGCACACCTGCATCCATTAAAGCCAGAGTGGAACCACACACCGAACCCATCGAAGTCGAACCATTGGAAGAAAGTACTTCCGATACTACCCGAATTACGTAGGGGAATTGTTCTTTTGGTGGTAGCACTGGTAATATTGATCTCTCTGCCAGCGCTCCGTGTCCAATTTCCCGACGTCCCGGCGCGCGCAGAGGTTTGGTTTCGCCAACGGAGAACGGCGGGAAGTTGTAATGGTGCATGTAGCGCTTTTGCTGGTCTTGTTGCAAGTCATCGTTTAAGAATTGCACATCACCTGGTGTACCAAGAGTACAAGCAGATAATACTTGGGTTAGACCCCGGTTGAATAAGCCGCTGCCATGAACCCGCTTGGGTAATAAACCAACAGCACAGGAAACAGGACGAACTTCATCTAGCTTACGACCATCGACTCGAACATTATCTTCGATGATCTGACGGCGCATCAGCTTTTTAGTAATATCTTTGAAAGTGTTGTCTAATGCCTTGGCATCACCGATTGCGGCAACTCGAATTGGATCTTCTTCTGGTAGTTCGGCGATCGCAGCTGCGATTGATTCTTTGACAGCATCTAAGGCATTATCTCGTTGGGTTTTATCCAAATCAAATTGCGAGAGGATTTTCTTGATTTCCTCTGTAGCGCGATCGCTGATAAAGTTACTCAGTGATTGATCTGCTTCTGGTGGTGCTTCATGGACTATTTCTAACCCCAGTTCCGCAATTAAATCTTGCTGCGCTCGAATTAAATCCTGCACAGCTTCATAACCAAATTCGATCGCCTCAATAATATCTCGTTCGGGCAGCTGATTAGCTCCCGCTTCCACCATAATTACACCATCCGGCGAACCTGCTACGACTAAATCCAGGTCTCCAGCTTCGATTTCTGCATAGGTGGGGTTAATAATAAAATCATCACCCACCAGACCGACGCGCACGGCTGCCATAGGCCCATTAAAGGGAATCTTTGCCATTAAGGTGGCAATAGAAGCACCAGTCACAGCTAGCACATCTGGCGGTACTAGCTCGTCCATAGAAAGAGTCAACGCTACAATTTGCAGATCATCCCGTAACCAAGATGGAAACAAAGGACGCAAAGGGCGGTCAATCAGACGACTAGTGAGAATTGCTTTCTCTGGCGGACGACCTTCGCGTCGCAATAATCCTCCAGGGATTCTACCTGCTGCGTATAATCTTTCTTCGTAATCCACGGTGAGGGGCAGAAAATCGACGCCTTCTCTGGCTGCTGAGCGCGTAGCTGTAACTAGAACTGCCGTATCCCCAGATTGTATCAACACCGATCCACCAGCCTGGGGTGCTAGTAGACCCACCTTCAGTCGAATATCCCGTCCATCGAAGGATATTGACTTCTCAAATTCTCCCATTCAGTTTTTTTTCCTTACTATGCTCGCTATTCTCTCTCTGTGGCAATCCTAACATTTATGATCTAATACTGGCTTGAGCAGTATACAGAATTAATGATAAACAATTTCGTTACAAAACGGATCGAGGACAAGGAGGACAAGGGGAGCCAATGCGTTGCGCGGGTCTCCCGCGTTGTAGCACGCGGCGTGGACACGGAGGACAAGGGGGACAAAGGGGACAAGGGAGACAAATAATCAGTCATCAAATTAAACTGGTCACTGTTCACTGAGTTTATGCCCAATGTCCGATCCTCGATTTCTTAATCCCCTATACATAATCAACGCATCCACTTGCTGTACATCTAGTTTTACCGCCACCGGAATCTGCCCAATAATCTGGAATCCCAGTGATTTCCATAATTGAATCGAAGCTATATTAGTAGCAAAGACTAAATTGAACACTACCCCCTCGTAGCCGAGACTAGCAGCAATTGAGAGCATCGCCTCTCCCATGAACCGCCCGATTCCGAGACCCCGCTTGCCAGGTTGTACAATAAAACCAGCGTTGCAAATATGGCTACATCGACCTGGAAAGTTTGGTCTGAGATAAAATGCTCCCAGTATTTCCTTGGCTTGGTGTGTAGCAGATTCAGCAGCAGTCCTGACTACAAAAGCATCCTGAGTTAACCAGTAAGCTGCAAATTCTGATGCTGAGAGGGGTTGTTTTTGGGGATAGGTTTGTCCTTCTAAAATCACAAAATTCAGTAATTTCCTTACCTCTTCTTGTTCCTCTGGATGCATGTAATCTAACTCTACTTTGATGCCATTTTTTAAAATTTTATAAAGGGGTAACTGCATCTTTCCTAAAACTTGATTAATATTACTTTCTAGTATTTAATTAAATTTAATTATTATTAACAATGTGTATTTAATTTTTAAAAATAAAGGAATTCACAAAGTAGAAAATAAGCAAATTCAAGGTTTTATTTTTGCGAAAATCTAAATTAGTGGGCAAATGGCAATTTTACACGGTAGTTGGTTACTACAAAATCAGGGTAACTATTTATTTATTTGGGGAGAGACTTGGCGATCGCTAGGGACAAATATCGAGCCAAATCCATTGACAGAAATACCACCATTACCTTATGCGATCGCACCAGCCGAACTAAGCGAGTGGCTAAGTTCTCGTAATATTACAATCCCTAATTCAACACAGCATGTCGAGATGCAATCAATCGCATCTGGGCGAACAAAGCGGCGTCAAGCGACAACTACTGCTACAAAAACTTTGCCAACCTCCTCGCAAATAACTATTGCTCTACCCACTGATTTTGCAGCAGGTGAAACTAAGGGAACAACATTGATTCACCCAGTACATTCAGCAGCATTAAGTTTAGAAAAAACATCTTACCAGTACCTACACCCTTGGAAAGTAGAGGGCTTTTGTCTCAATCCTACAGAAGCAATTAAGTTTCTAACTGCTTTACCCTTGAGTATTGGCAACAGCGAAGATGATTTTGTCGGAGGAGATTTAAGATTTTGGTCCCATATCGCCCGTTGGAGTTTAGATTTAATCTCAAGATGTAAATTTCTGCCTACTCTGGAACGCCAAGCAGATGGTTCTTTCACAGCCAAGTGGCAAGCACTTTTAGATAGCGCCTTGGATGGAACTCGCTTAGAAAAATTTTCCCAACAAATGCCCCTAGCCTGTAGGACATACCAAGGAGGTGGAGAGATTGGGAGGTTGGGAGATGGGGAGAAAAATCACCCCTACCCTACGGGAAGCCGCTTGCACGTCTACACTCCATCACCCCACCACTCCATTTCAATAGACTTCCCTGTGGAACCACAAGAATTATTATTGGGATTTCTCAACAGTACAATTGATGCCCAAGTCAGAGAAATGTTTGGTTCCCAACCTGTGCTAGAAGCGAGAGTTATGGCGTCTTTACCAGGTGCGGTGCGACAGTGGTTGCAGTCTCTTACAGGTGCGTCAGATACTGTCAACGCCGAACCAATGGGTTTAGAACGACTAGAAGCGGCACTGAAAGCTTGGACTATGCCGCTACAATACCAACTAGCAGGAAAAAATCTGTTTCGTACCTGTTTTGTCTTGCGTCCACCAGAATCAGGTGAAACAGATTGGACTTTGGCTTATTTTTTGCAAGCACCAGATGATCCAGAATTTTTAGTGGACGCAGAGACGATATGGCAGCATCCAGTTGAAAGCTTTGTTTATCGTGGTCGTACCATCAAACAACCACAAGAAACATTTTTACGTGGATTGGGATTAGCATCGCGCTTATATCCAACGCTCTCACCCAGTCTGGAAAATAGTTATCCCCAATTTTGCCGCCTTCACCCCTTGCAAGCATACGAATTTATTAAATCGGTAAAGGCGCGGCTTGAGGATAATGGTTTAGGTGTGATTTTACCCGCGAGTTTAGCAAATCGAGAAGGATGGGCAAATCGTCTGGGTTTGAAAATCACCGCCCAAACACCAAATCAAAAGCAGGGACGCTTCGGTTTACAAAGTTTGTTAAATTTTCAGTGGCAATTAGCGATCGGTGGACAGACTCTTTCCAAGCAGGAATTTGATAGACTCGTGGCATTGAACAGTCCCCTTGTCGAAATTAACGGTGAGTGGGTAGAATTACGTCCCCAAGATATAAAAACAGCACAAGCTTTCTTTGCTTCTCGCAAAGAGCAAATGGCTCTTTCTTTGGAAGATGCTTTGCGCCTGAGTACGGGGGATACCCAGACAATTGAAAAATTACCAGTAGTTAGCTTTGAAGCATCAGGCGCATTACAAGAGTTAATTACTACCCTGACAAATAACAAAGCAGTAGAACCCCTACCCACACCCGCCACTTTTCAAGGACAGCTACGCCCTTACCAACAGCGTGGTGTCGCTTGGTTGGCATTTCTAGAACGTTGGGGTTTGGGTGCATGTCTCGCGGACGACATGGGATTAGGAAAAACAGTGCAATTTATTGCCTTTTTACTACATCTCAAAGAGCAGGATGCATTAGAAAAACCAACACTTTTAGTTTGCCCAACCTCGGTATTAGGAAACTGGGAAAGAGAAGTTAAAAAATTTGCCCCGACTCTGAAGGTTTTGCAATATCACGGTGACAAACGTCCTAAAGGTAAGGCATTTGTAGAAGTAGCAAATAAGCATGATTTAGTAATTACTAGTTATGCGCTGATTCACCGAGATTTAAAGTCATTACAGGGTGTTGCTTGGCAAGGGATTGTTTTAGATGAAGCCCAAAATATCAAAAATGCAGAGGCAAAACAATCTCAAGCAGTGCGTCAGTTAGAGGCAAACTATCGAATTGCTTTGACAGGGACACCCGTAGAAAATAGACTACAAGAACTCTGGTCAATTTTGGATTTTCTCAATCCAGGGTACTTAGGAAATAAGCAGTTCTTCCAACGACGCTTTGCTATGCCAATTGAAAAATATGGGGATACTTCTTCATTGAATCAATTGCGTTCATTAGTGCAACCGTTTATTTTGCGTCGTTTAAAAACTGACCGAGAAATTATTCAAGACTTGCCAGAAAAGCAGGAAATGAATGTATTTTGTGGTTTGAGTTTGGAACAAGCTGAACTTTATCAAAAAGTTGTAGAAGAATCATTGGCTGAAATTGAAACAGCCGAAGGAATGCAACGTCGAGGCATGATTTTAGCTTTACTCGTCAAGCTAAAACAAGTCTGCAATCATCCAGCGCAATATTTGAAAAAAACTACTCTTTCAGAACCGCATTTATCAGGAAAACTATTGCGGTTACAAGAAATGTTAGAAGAAGTTTTATCAGAAGGCGATCGCGCTTTAATTTTCACCCAATTTGCCGAGTGGGGTAAACTACTCAAACCCTATTTAGAACAACAACTAGGAAGAGAAATATTCTTTTTGTATGGTAGTACCAGCAAAAAACAACGTGAGGAAATGATCGACCGTTTCCAACACGATCCCCAAGGGCCACCAATTATGATTTTGTCACTCAAAGCAGGTGGTGTAGGATTAAATTTAACCCGTGCAAATCACGTCTTCCACTTCGACCGTTGGTGGAATCCAGCAGTCGAGAATCAAGCCACAGACCGAGTATTTCGTATTGGTCAAACCCGTAATGTCCAGGTGCATAAATTTGTTTGTACTGGTACTTTAGAAGAGAAAATTCATGACATGATTGAAAGTAAAAAGCAACTAGCTGAACAAGTTGTTGGCGCGGGTGAAGAGTGGTTAACTGAACTCGATACAAACCAACTCCGCAATTTATTGCTACTAGATCGCAGTGCAGTAATTGAAGAAGAGGAAGAGTGAGGGAATGGGGAGATGGGGAAGTGTGAGGGGTGTGAGGGGTGTGAGGAGTAGTAAATAATCAACCACTAACCACTAACCACTAACCACTATTGTACAGACGCGATGTTCCTCGCGTCTCTAGCCACTAACCACTAACTACTAACTACTAACCAATGACAATCGACTATTGACAAATGACTAATTACACATTACAAGCTAGCCGAGAATGGTGGTCACAAAGGTGGCTAGAATTATTAGATTCCTATCGCTTTAAAAAGCGTTTGGAACGCGGTAGAAATTATGCACGTCAAGGTAATGTTCTCAGCATTGAGTTTCAGGGTGCAAAGGTATTAGCCAAGGTACAGGGTAGTGAACCGGAACCTTATAAAGTTTCTCTTTCCCTTGACTCTTTTAGTGATGAAGAGTGGGGTTACGTAGTAGAAACAATGTCTCAAAAAGCAATTTTTGCGGCAAAACTTTTAGCAGGAGAAATGCCACAAAATATAGAAGAAGTTTTTACTGCCAATGGTCTTTCTCTATTTCCTTTTACTTTATCCGATGTTCACAGTAGATGTACTTGTCCTGATAAAGCAAATCCCTGCAAACATATTGCAGCAGTTTACTATCAGTTAGGCGATCGCTTTAGTGAAGATCCTTTCGTACTCTTTCAATTGCGGGGACGTACCAAAGAGCAAATTATTAGTAATTTACGTCAGTTACGTAGTACTAATATTGAAGTTACGACTGACCAAACACAAGCAGACCAAGACTCAGTTGCTCAAAATCAATATTCTTTAAATCTAGAATCTTTTTGGCAATATCATGAGCCATTAGAATCTTCTTTAGTAGTGATTGCACCATCTAATAGTGAAACAGTTTTAGACGTATTGGGGTCAATTCCCCTTGCTAAAGAAGAGGAAAATCTCGCCAGTTTAACTGCTGCGGATCTAGTAATGAAATATTTAGATACTGTTTATAAAGATGTCAGCCAAAAAGCTATGCTAGCAGCGATGAACGTAGGTGGAAATTAACATAGCAGTCCAAAATCACGCCTAATCTGAATTCAAACTATCGCAACAATCATGTTTTTCAAATCGTAGACGCGCTCATAGGCTGAAGGTAGGGTACACAGATAGATTATCAGTGTTCATCTGTGTGCATCTGTGTTCGTTAATAAAAATCAACTAGGCAATTACCAAAAAACCTGATTTCATATCTTGCACCTAATTTTTGACCACCAAGAAATAAATTTCTTGACTCATAGCTCAACTCTACTAAAGTAGACTCATCCAATACTCAGTCATCTTGAGATGACTTTTGCTATCAGCCTAGAACTAAAGTTCTAGGCGTGCATAGGACAAAAGCAAAATTAATGAATATGACTGCGAATGATGTCATCAATCATCGCCTCTACATCCACCTCATCTAAATCTGATTCTGTTAGATAAAAGCGTGCATAGCGATCATCTAAATCAAAAGCTTCGTCTAACCAACCTGCAAAACCACGGGCCCGTTTATCAATCTCCAGCAAAACTTCTAACTCCCCTGGGTGTAAACGGAAAATGATTTCTAACTCATCAAGATAATTTCTGTATTCTCCACTGGGTTTGAACTCAAATTCTTGTACAAATGGATAAGAACCACCAAAAGAATGGGTATATTCACAATCCACTTTATGCAGGTGAAAACCTAATCTTTCTACTGCTACAAATACTCGTTGCATCAGTGGATGAGGTTTAACTTCTAAAACATCTCTATCTCTGGGGTTGATCGCAGTCTTAATATCCAAGCCTGTACGGATATATACTGGTGTTCTGCCTATAGTTAAGGGTATCTCGTAGGGTAACTCTAGGGCAAACGGCACTACAATTTCTTGTTTCGGTTGAACAGTTAACCGTTCTAATAAGCGGTAATCGACCATTATACACTCTTCATGAATGGTAGAATCATCGACTTCCCGCTCATACTCAGTGGCAAGTTTCAAATAAATATCACTGATATCCTGAGCTACATCACCACCAGTAATGTGGACTTCTCCTTCCAATGTATCACCGGGGATCACAGCAGCGTTAAAAATACGTGTATCAACTTTGGCAGAGCCAATACCAACGCTTGCCAACATTTTTTTAAACATTCTTTCCTGCTTACTCCTGTAGATTTGCTCTATTTTAGTTCGGCTAGTATGAGAGTGTCATATATGACACCCTTGTGTTGGAACTACACAAGCAAGCTGTCAATTTTCCGAAAAAAGAAATTGTGAAAAAATTTTTACCTAATTTGCGACTTCTGCCATTTCAATAATTCGCCCTTCATAGTCCTTAACCAAAAAATTTAAAGGTTTTCTGCTGCGAATTTTGAATTTCAACCCTCGCACTTCTACTCGCATTAAAATCATTTCCATGCATTCATGATCGAAGCACACGTGACGTTGTTGATTTTTGCTACCTAAACTAGCTCCCGTAATTACATGCAACTGAGTATTTTTCTTAAGTTGATACCACAGTCCTTCACTTGCATTCGTCATTTTGTTAGAAAAGGAAGGACTGCTCCCTAAGTAAAGCGGATCAACTCCTGTTGCACCTATGGTTTGTTCATAGTTGTAATAGTAGTGTAGTGGTACTTCTGCTGCTGGTAAATCTAGAAGTCCTTCGTATAACTGTCGCGCAATTTCCAAATCTGACACCATAACTGTGTACACCTTTGGCGCGCTGGTGAGGAACATCCACATAGCCCCAGCATAGGCTGCTAGTAGCATTACCATTATGCCTTGGGTAGAAAAAAGGCTATCTAATGGTATAGAAGGTAAAAAGGAGGCAAAAGTATAAGGATTAACCAAGAATGATGTCACACTTGCTATAAACATGAACAGAATCGGGAATTATATATAAGGGAGCCGCTTTTGTTTTGTAGATTATGACTGAAATGAAGTCTTTATTTCTAGTGTATCAAGTGCTAATTCGTCTTGGTGTGAAGTCTAATCAGACTGACACCAATAGACTATTTGATTAATACAGAGATTGCGATCGCCAAGTTAATTCTAACAACATAAGCAGAATCAGACTGTGCAAATTCCTCATTTTCCTGAAGCTAATCATCCCTTGGTTAAGTCACTGTTCCATCACACTGACCTAGAACTCGTGAGGTTGTTTCAGCAGCACCCAGAGTCAGGGAGGTACTTTACAGCTATTTTTTGCCGTTATAGCCCTATAGTTTATACAGTAATTCGCCATTCAGCGCGATCGCCTGTACAAGCAGATTATTTATTTGCCTTGACTTGGCGACATATCTACTATGAATTGGGTGGACTTAATCTTAGTAGCACTCAACCTGGTAAGGAAAGTCTGACCTTACAAAATTGGCTCATTGATCAGACTGCTTACTGCATCAACGAGATTGAACTTCCTCCTACTGAAGCAATTCATTATTCTCTCAAAGCAACCTCTGTACCATTGTGGTGTTATGTAGAACAAGCCCTAGAGCAAATGACGCCAATTTTACGCTTGATGGTGTTAATGGCTCAAACCTTTCACTGGAGCGAAACGAGAATTGCCGCTTATCTACAAGCTGAAGGAGAAGCGATCACTCCCAGCGAAGTAGCCAATTTTCTCCAGGAAGGTTATCGTATGCTAGAGGAAAAATTACCAACAGATATTCGCGCTATCTACTTAGGTGAAAATTTACTGCCACCTGCGATTGCGTAAAAATACATAATTACATGTGTTTGGTAATACTAGTAAATAAACATACGAAACATTCTGCATAAAGCCGCAATTCCACGGGCAAAGTTTATGAAACAATGGTGTTTGATACTAAAAATTAACCAAATTTTCATTTATAGATTCAAGCAGGGAAAAAAGAGTTTAAAGGGTAAAGCTAATAAACTCCTTCCCCTTTCCCCCTTGCCCTTTTTAGTTGCTAGTTTTATATTTCATCCCATAGCGGCGAATGCTGCGGATATTACCGAACAACTCCACCGTCAGATAGATAAATCTGTAGTGCGACAATCCACAGACCAAGCAGATACTTTGCTGCGAATCGGTCAGCAGCAACACACCTCTGGCAAGTCTGACAAAGCAATTGAGTCTTGGTTACAAGCACTAGAAATTTATCACTCCCTTGGTGATCTCAACGCTCAAGGTTTAATTTATGATTACCTTGGTAGAGGTTATGTCCAGTTAGGTCGTTACAAAGAAGCAGAAAACGCCATACGCCGACGCTTAGCGATCGCTCGTGATACCCATGACTTTCAAAGCCAAATTTTCGCCCTGAATAATATTGGTACATTATTGTTGCAACAAGGGGAACCCGCTGCAAGTTTACAAACTTTTGCCGAAGCTGTGGAAATTGCCCGCCACGTTAAAAATATCGAAGGTCAAGGACTGTCTTTAAGTAATTTGGGACTAGCGAATGCAAGGTTAGGAAATTACAACAAAGCCATCAAACTCTACGAGAATGCTTTAAGTTTCCGCCGTCAGGTTCGTGATCCCATTGGTGAGGCTAATACCCTCAATAATTTAGGTGATGCTTACCTAGAAGCAGGAGATTATCAAGGTACTATCGGGACTTATGGATCTGCACTGCGAATTGCTAAGTATAGTGGCGATCGCGTTAACCAATTACGAGCAATTGATGGTCTAGTTACTGCTCACAGTTCCGTGGGACGCTATGAACGCGCCTTTGACTTGCTACAGCAGCGATTAATATTAGCTCAAGAATTACAAAATCGGCGAGAAGAATTAAAATCTTTTGAGTCCTACGCTCAGTTATATGAGCAACTAGGTAATCTCCCAACAGCCCGTAACTTTTATGAAAGGGCGATTACGGTAGCAAAGATATTAGAAGACAGTAAGCAAGAAGTGCGATTACTAGACCGACTCACTCAAATGATGCGGAAAGCTAACTTGACCAAAACAAGCAGAAAAAAGAATTAAATTATCGTAGGGTAAGCATCAATAACTTCTTCGTTAAAGGGCAATACGGTTCAGTTAACGTTTTGATCTACCCCTGTGAAGATTTGTCTTGGTGTCTTAGTGTCTTTGTGGTGAAAAAGATAATCTTGAAACCACCAAGACACTAAGACACAAAGAGTAACCAACCGTATTGGGTTAAAGGAAAAAGGATAAGGAATGTTCTTTCTATTCCTTACCCTTTCACCTTTAGGACTTACTTGGAAATAGTTGATTAAATATATTTAATTTTTTAATTTTGTAATTTTTAAATATGCTTAATAATAATACGGTTGCGTCCCTCTGCTTTTGCTTGATAAAGTGCCTTATCAGCTGC
This sequence comes from Fischerella major NIES-592, assembly GCF_001904645.1. Lineage (NCBI taxonomy): Bacteria > Bacillati > Cyanobacteriota > Cyanophyceae > Nostocales > Hapalosiphonaceae > Fischerella > Fischerella major. The sequence continues at coordinate 221,243 of NZ_MRCA01000004.1, forward strand.
TTCAATTAAAGCTAAGGGCGAAGTTTCAAAATTGGGAATAACTGTAGCGATTCCTAAACTGAGAGTTACAAACTGACTAACAGTAGATCCAGAGTGAACGATTTCTAATTCTCTCACTCCAGCCTGCATTGCTGCTGCGACGTGAACTGCACCCCTATCATGAGTGTGAGGCAAAATCACAGCAAATTCTTCACCTCCATAACGTGCAACTAAGTCCTGATATTTTTGGGCTGTGTCTTTTAAGACATTAGCCACCTTTTGCAAACAGATATCCCCAGCGGGATGACCATATTTATCGTTGTAGAGTTTAAAAAAATCGATATCACATAAGATTAATGAGATTGGCGATCGCTGCTGTGCTAACTCCAACCACTGAGAATTGAAATATTGATCAAAGCGACGGCGATTAGCTAGTCCAGTTAAGCCATCTTCGTTAGCAAGTTGCTGCAAAGCTTGATTGGCTGCTTCTAACTGTTTATATACCTGTCCTTGTTGTAATAGCTTTCTTACCCGTCGCCGCAATACTGCCCAGTGAATGGGTTTAGTGACAAAATCACTAGCTCCAGCCTCAAAAGCACGGTCTACTGAATCAGGATCATCTAATCCTGTAATCATCAGTATAGGAGTACGGGCCCAAAATGTAGAAATCAAGCTATTGCCAAAACCGGAGACGTCAAGAGAACCAAGTGCTAGCACTAAATTTTTCTTGGCAATTTGCATTAATTCCTGACAACAGGTAAAGCCATCCATTGTTGGCATGACCACATCTAACAAAATTAAATCAGGCTTGACGGCAGTATAAGCATCTAAACACTCTTTACCATTACTGACTTCGACTACTCGGTAGCCTTCTTGTTCCATAGCTTCACGCAACAGCATTCGCATGGTTGTATCATCATCAGCTACGAGAATCAGAGGGGGTTTATTGGAAATAGAATTAAATGAGCTTATCCCTAACATGAGTTGAATTTTATAGGAAATAAAAGCTTAAACGATGAAAAAGGCAATATATTTATGCTAATGCTGATAAATTGTTGATTTTGATGTTTTTTATTGTAAAAAGCCTTCTTAACTGCTGGTTGAACACAGATTTTGTGAACCAACTCAATCATTTCCCGTGGAATTGGTTTGTGTAAAAGTAAACAACATGTAGCGTCATTTGTTTTTTGTATGAGTGAGTGTGGACTAATGTATCGATGGCACAGCAACACAATGACATCAGTGCTACCTCTGTAAGAAGTGGTATTGCTCCTTGCTGTCTGTAAATCTGGTGGTGGTAGACCGATGGTTTGCATAGATTAACCTGTCTAGAAAGCAAAGGTAGTTTGTACCTTTTTGTCCTACCATGCACTTGCAAGGTAGGGAAATGTTACTATTTATATTTCCCAACTACAAACAAGCAATTACTATTTTTTTGAAAACTTCAAATGTATATTCGCAGTTTAAGGTTACGCAGTGTGTTTAAACACCAACTGTATTAGGACAAAAAGTGGCTGATTGCGTAAGTATGTCGTAAATGTACAATTTATAACTATGGAGTCAAAACGGATAAATTTAATTTTGTGCCAATCATAGTAATTATTTGGTAAGTTTACTTAACTAACATCTAAAAAATATAAATAGGTAAAGTTATAAATAAAAATAAGGATAAGACAGCAAAAAATAGGTGAAAAGCTTTCGTTGTTTCTACTTAACACCCATCTTATGGAAATTTATGGAGTATCTTTTATGCCAGATTCATTAATGTACCAGCAAGATCATTTTGTTGTTTTAGAGACAAATCAAGAGGAACAGTTTTTGACAGCATCAGAATTATTAGAAAAATTGACAGATATTCTCCAAAAACTCAATCCTCAAGATTTACCTCCTGATATACGTTCTTTGGATTCGCTCGAATCAAGAGCGAAATATTTGCTTGATACCAGTTGTGAATTGGATGTTGGCCCCGGGCAATATTTACAATGGTACGCAGTACGCTTAGAGAAATAAATTTAGTCAATAGTCAATTGTCAAAACAATGGACTATTGACTATTCACATTGGACTATTTTGTAGCCGCGATCAATGTTAGCTCAATTATATTTTCTCCTGACTGTGTGACTTCGACGTTGACTCCAGGACCAAAATAACTGACCATTTTCTCCTGTTTTTGTTGCCAGATCTCAATTGGGATTGCTGAGGAATCAAATTCTAAAATCAAGGCATAATTTCCGTTGATATCTTCTTCTCGTAACCCTGTAATCAGTGGTAGTTCTCCATCTGAAGAAGTTAAACCCAAGTAGGACAAAGCACGATCAAAATGAGCGTTTTGCCCGTAGGAATAACGAGTCAGGTCTTTACGAATTTTATTTTGAGTGGGAGTTGCTTGCTGCTGGCGCAGTGCTAAAACTGTAGGCGCAGTAGCTTGACTGAAGGGTACGGGTTTGAGTTCATTAGCTTTAAGTGCCAACCCTCCTAGCACTAGTGGAATCCCGTAAAAAAATCCAACCAGATTGAGAGTAGCATTATCGTTTGCGTAGGCAATGAAGCCGATGATGGTTAAGATACCACCGATGGTTAAACCCAGGGTTCCCAGAGAAACTTGGCGTAACATGACTTAATTTTTAATAGTTTTTCTTTGCACCGGTTTTTCTTATCATCGGCGATCGCCTACAGATTAGGGAAGAGGATAGATAAAAGTCTCTATTGTTTTGAGTTAACTTTGAATTTGAACATATTATTTAAGACGGAAATCCAAAATTATGGATCCACAAACTATCAAAGAAAAAATTGCTCAAATTCAAAGCAAGCGTGAGTACTTACTCAGCTTACTGGAGCAACCAAACTTGGGGACTTTAAGAATAGACGTAAATCAAGCTTTGGAAGAAATGGATGAGTTAATAGATGAATATAGACGCACCTTTCCGGAAACAGACATCTGATTAAGCTAAACTAAGCTACAGCAATAAAACCTATGTCGATAGCAACCTTTGATTCTGGTTCTATCGACAACTTCTCCATTTCTTTCAAATATCCAAACTCCCAAATCAGCATTTGTATTTGTTTATCCAGCAAAAGTACCATTAATCGTCCTTTGACCTAATTGCCTTACCAAGGAAACTAGTTCTGTGGTCGGCACATCTTTTTTACAAACAGCATCTAAACAAGCTCTTGCCTTTCCTTCGATAAGTTTAGAGTCATCCACCGATGAGTAAGCAATAATCTGAGTGCTAGGATCAATAGCTTTAATCTCACCAGACGCAATCCACCCATCCTTAACTGGCATTTGCAAGTCCAGAACAATCACATTAGGCTTGTGGCGTTTAACCATTTCTATGGCTTCCTGACCATTACAGGCTAAACCTACAACTTGAATATTTTCTTGACCAGAAAATATTAATTGCAAAGTTAAGCGTGTTAGTTCGTGGTCATCAACCACTAGAACGCGCAAGCTATGAGACTCACAAGACAACATTAACATCCAAGCAAACTATAAGGTTAATGCATAACAGCCTTTATAGTTTATGGGAATAACTACTGGAACTAACTCTATCCTATGGTTGAATAAATTCAATCTTTTGACAAGATTTAAAAAGTATGAAGATTTAGTAATATTAAATTTTTTCAACAGAGGTATTGAACTACTTGTCAGGATACACATAACTCTTTCTTGAATTCATCAAGTTTGAGGCGATCGCTGGTGGGTTTAAAGCCATAGACATGAGAATTTTTTGCGAACTAGCCTCAGGACAATCTTCACCAGGACGACGTTGAATGTAGCTACCATCTGGCTGTAATTCCCAAGCTTGGCGGTTATCTGCCAACATAATACCCAAGATTTCTTGCAAATCTTTAGCAATATCTGGATCCAATATAGGAGTAACTACTTCCACTCGTCGATCCAGGTTGCGGGGCATCCAGTCGGCACTGCCAATATAAATTTCTTCTTCACCGTTATTGTAGAAATAAAAAATCCGGGAGTGTTCTAAAAATCGACCCACAATACTAATAACGCGAATATTTTCGCTGATATCTTTAAGTCCAGGACGTAAGCAGCAAATACCCCTGACAATTAAGTCGATTTGTACACCTGCGCGGGAAGCTTTATAAAGTTCAGAAATGATTTGTGGATCGACCAGAGAGTTCATTTTGGCAACGATACGCCCGGAAAAGCCTTTTTGGGCATTTTCGATTTCTCTTTCGATCAGTCCAACAAAGCGATCGCGTAAATTTACAGGCGCCACTAATAATTGGCGGTAAGACTTTTGTCGTGAGTATCCAGTCAAGAAATTAAATACATCTGTAACATCTGCTCCCAAGTCTTCTTGACAGGTAAACAATCCCAAATCTGTATATAATCGTGCTGTTTTGGGGTTGTAATTGCCAGTACCAATATGAACATAGCGACGAATACGGTCTTGTTCGCGCCGTACAACCATGACAATTTTAGAGTGGGTTTTCAAACCGACTAGACCGTAAACAACGTGAACTCCGACGCTTTCTAAACGCTTAGCCCAAAATATATTATTCTCTTCATCAAACCGTGCTTTCAGTTCTACCAATACAGATACTTGCTTGCCATTTTCAGCAGCAGCAATTAAGGCATTAATTATTGGTGAATCACCAGAAGTACGGTAGAGAGTCATTTTAATTGCTAAGACATTCGGGTCATGGGCAGCACTGGTAATAAAGCGCACTACTGATGCTGTAAAAGATTGATAGGGATGGTGTACCAGTAAATCTCGTTCCCGAATCACAGCAAAAAAGTCTCTGCCTTCTTCTATTTCTAACACCTCGGAACTGGGATTAACTTCGCGAATGCGTTGCAGCCGAGGGGGTACAACAGACTGCCAAGGAGGATCTTTTAGTTCTGCTGGGACGCTCAAAGACATAAAATACATTAAGTCGTGTAGTCCCAAAAGACCATCTACTTCATAAACATCGCTTTCAGTTAACTCTAAATCTTGCAATAGTCGGTTGCGTATGACATCAGGAGTTTGGGATTGAATTTCTAGTCGAACAGGAGTACCACCGACTCGCCGTTTTCGCAGTTCTTGCTCAATTAAAAGTAGCAAATCGTCGGCTTCATCTTCTTCTAGTTCTAAATCAGCATCACGAGTAATCCGGAAGGGATGATACTCCTGAATATTCATCCCTGGAAAAAGCGACTCTAAATTGTGAGCGATCGCCTGTTCCAAGGGTACACCAGTCCATAAAGCGGGTTTACCATGCCGTTGAATTCCCAACTCTGGGGGTAAAGGTAAAAATCGCGGCAGAACTTTCGGAACTTTAACTCTGGCAAAAAATTCTTCTTCTGTTTCTGGATTTTTAACTACAACTGCTAAATTTAAACTGAGATTAGAAATGTAGGGGAAAGGATGGCTAGGGTCAACAGCAAGAGGAGTGATAACAGGAAAGATTTGTTCTTCAAAATAATTGTCTAAATATTTACGCTGTTTTTCAGTCAAATCTATATAGTCCAAAATATGGATGTTGTGATTGGCTAAAAGAGGTCTTAATACTTGCTCAAAATGTTGATGCTGTTGGGCTACTAAAGGACGTAAAACAAAACTGATATCATCCAACTGTTGTTGTGGTGTCCGACCGTCAAAACTTAATTGGCTAACTTTTGCTTCTACTTGTTGCTTTAAAACTGCAACACGCACCATGAAGAACTCATCTAAGTTAGAACTAAAGATAGCCAAGAACTTCAGGCGTTCTAAAAGGGGTGTGCGCGAATCTAAAGCTTCATGCAATACTCTGCTATTGAATTCTAGCCAGCTTAACTCACGATTTAAATAATATTGTGTATCGTTAAGATTAATTTGTTGATTGGTGGTCTTCTTAGATTTCGCCATGTTCACCTAAACACAGGCAAGCCTAGCCCATACAACTGAACTCAGTACCAACCCATCAGTATTTCAATTTGAGCAACTATGTGCAAATTTTTTACTTTAATGAGCGGATAAGTAAATCATAAATCATATTTAAGTGAAATCAAGACTCAGCGAATCGCTTTTATAAGGGAGCTTGACTAACACCTTTGAGATTTGGTGTTTTAGATTTTGGAGCTAGTTATCTAAGGGTTTTCCCTTAATTTCTCTATTGTAATAATACCAAAGCCAAGCTTTGTTACACTTGCTGTGATTTTTGTGAAAGCACTAAGATATTGGATTCTTAAATACTTAACAATCACATTTATTTTCAAGCAAATTATCAAAAAAATTTTTTTTAAAAGCTATGTTTTTAGTAATTATTTAATTAATAGTTTTAACTGACAACTTGTACCAGTTTCAATAATTGCCAGCATTTCGCCCTCAAATAAATAGCTGGCTCATAGCTTAAGTCTACTTAAGTAGACTCATGCTTTTATTGAGTAATGTCAAGATGACTTTTGCTATCAGCCAAAAAATTTAATCCTTCTGCCTTCAGGCATAGGTGCCTTATCTTCAATTAAGCTTAACTACAAACACCGAGCAATGGGCTTCTTCTACTACTTGACCACTAACTGAACCCTGGACTATTCGGTTCATACCAGTCAATCCCCGACTACCAATCACAATTAAATCAGCTTTATAAATATTGGCAAGGCGGATGATTTCTTCTGCCGGATCGCCGGTAACTAATTCTATTTCACTTGCCACAGGTAACTGTGCTTGGTAAGATTGCAGTTGTTTTTCGATCTGTAAATAAGAAAGAGCTGGAGAATCTGAGTGAGGCTTGTCGGCAGGCAATTCTATTTCTAAGTCAGGGGGAGGAAAAACATGACAAAGGACAACTTTGCTGTCTTTTGGTAATACTAAATCGTTTAAAGTTTCAATGACTCGCTCTGCAATGCCTGAAGAATCTAGAGCTACCAAAATAGTCTTTAGCACGGCTTGTATCTCCAAAAGTGCAAACCCCTGTAATTAAAATTGATGATTTTCAAGATTATACTAAGGTGAATGTAGGCTTAAAGTTTAAGTTTGACGCTACAATTTGGTTTTTGTCAAAAGTCTGGAGAAAATTTAATAATTGTTAGTGTTTATTTGTTGTTTGTTGTTTGTTAAGCCATCAACTACCAACAATATGATTTATTCTTCTTTTTGAACTCGCCGTCTTACGGAATCAGCATGAGAAGGTAAGCCTTCAGCTGCTGCTAGTGCATCAATTGCGCCTGCTACTTTCTCCAAGGCAGTTTGTGAGTACTGAATAATACTTGAGTGTTTAAGGAAAGTTTCAACTCCTAATGGCGAAGCATAGCGAGCTGCACCAGAGGTAGGTAAGGTATGGTTGGGTCCAGCAATATAATCTCCTACTGCTTCCGGTGTAGAGTGGCCTAAGAAAATAGCCCCAGCATGGCGAATGAATGGTAGGACTTTCTCCCAAGGATCTTCCACTTCTAGTTCTAGGTGTTCGGGAGCAAATTCATTTGAGAGTTCGGCTGCTGCCTGTAGAGATTCAACAATTACAATTAAGCCATAGTGGGCGAGTGCTTTTTCTGTAAGGGTGCGTCTAGGATGATCTACCAATTGTCTTTCTACAGCAACTTGTACGTTCTTAGCTAAAGCTGGATCTGTCGTCAATAAAATTGCCGCCGCCATTGGATCGTGTTCAGCTTGTGCGAGCATATCTGCTGCTACATGAACGGGATTTGCGGTTTCATCGGCAATAATCAGCACTTCGCTTGGCCCCGCTAAAGAATCAATACCAACTGTCCCATAAACCAGTTTTTTTGCTAGGGTTACATAAATGTTACCTGGACCGGTGATGACATCGACTTTAGGAATTGTTTTCGTACCGTAGGCTAAAGCAGCGATCGCTTGCGCTCCACCGACACGATAAATTTCTTGCAACCCCACTTCTTGGGCAGCTACCAATACGGCTGGGTAAATAGTTTTACTTGCTCCTGGTGGTGTCACCATAATAATACGGCGCACTCCTGCCACCTGAGCAGGAATTGCATTCATTAAGACCGTACTCGGGTATGCGGCACGACCACCAGGTACGTATATTCCTGCTCGATCTACAGGAGTATAGCGTTTGCCGAGAACTACTTCATCATCATCAAAGTGTACCCAGCTTTTTGGAACTCGTTGGCGGTGAAACACTTCGATTTGGCGACAAGCCAATCTAATTGCTTCCACCAGTTCTTTTGAGACCTGTTGATAGGCAGCATCTATTTCTGAACCTGTAACCCGTAGTTCTTCTGGCTTGAGAATTTGATGGTCAAATTCTGCTGTGTAATGTAATACAGCTTTATCACCTTGGCGCTTCACCGCTTGCAACACTTCCCGCACTGTTGCTTCTTTATGAAGCACCTGTTCGTCATTGGTGCGATCGCAGATCCTTTGTAATTCTGATCTGACGTCTGCCTGCTGAGTAATGATTCGCAGCATGGAGTAAGGACAATGCCAACTTTAAAATATTCCCATTTGAGAATGAGTTTTGCTTCTTGCCCTCAGGGGGAAGGATAGCTAACACCAACTCTCTTTTCTAGCTTAACCTGGATTTTTTTGATACTCTCAAGGTTTGTAGCATATGACTTTTTTACAAAGGCCACTAAATTGTGATCATTCTAGTCGGTTTCCGGCTAATTTAGTAGTACTCAAAAAAGTCTTACTAGTTATTTTCAACGATAAGCAAGCTAATTATTACTTTTTTCATGTTTGTCATATTCCCAAATTAGGGAGATAGATTGTTTTCACATTTTAGTCGGCTTTTGATTGCACAGGTAGGCTCTAAGTATACTTTCTGCCTATCTTTCTAATTTAGTAGCTAACATTATTGTATGGATACAGATGATCGGATGTCTAAATATCGGCCTTTGAACTTTAGCTATTTACACTTTATTACCTCTATCAATAGATATCATTTGAAGATGGGTTAAATTTTAAGCGATCACAACCACTTGGCAACAGGTGGTGAATGAGATATCTGATTTATCGAGTACCTAATTTTAACGTATTTCTAGTGGTGAAAACAAAATATAAAGAGGCTTTCATAAATACTGTCAAACAAAAACGAATTTTTCCTAAGGATGAGATCAATTGTCAACGAGGATTTTCAAATTGGCTGAGCCAAAAATCAATTGGGTAAATATACTTGTTCATTTTCCTACAAATTCTCAAAATATATCTGTCACTGATATAACAGATGTATTTTTCCGTCTTGAAAACAGCGATCAAGAATCAAATTAGGAGCAAACCCATAATCTCATCTGTGTGCATCGCCTTGTACTGTGTTAGTTCTTTTATCAAGAGTGTTGTGGGCGCTCACCCATGAGAGTCTAGCTGGAAAATGGGTGTAGAGGTGTAGTCAGAGTTAAATTTTCATGCCTGGTAGTGGAACTTGTTTAATAGGGACTACCCTCTGCCTTTCTTTGGTAAAAAAACTATAAAAGCTTTATATACACCCAGACTAACAAAAAGCGGGGATGTAGCCAACTTCACCACATCCCCGCCTCAGTTTATGACTAGGCTAGTTTATTCGTCGTCTTCGTCCTCGAAATCATCTTCATCGAAATCATCTTCGTCGTCTTCTGTTAGATCGTTGATTTCACCAGGAATCAAATCATCATCATCATCCAAAATCGACTTTGGTCTGCTGCCATAAGTCATTTCTCCTACTCCTAGAGTTGGAGAATCCAAGTTGTAGGTACGGGCTGTGCGATCGTCCAGCACCATATCTAATGGATCTTCAACTTCATCTAAGACACTACTGCTGAAGGAATCGGTGTAGTCTTCGACTATACCAGGTTCTTCGTAGGTATTAAAGCCTGTGCCAGCAGGAATTAATCGTCCGATAATCACGTTTTCTTTCAAGCCACGTAACCAGTCAGATTTACCTTCTATTGCTGCTTCGGTTAATACCCGAGTAGTTTCTTGGAAGGAGGCGGCAGAGATGAAGCTATCAGTATTCAAAGATGCTTTGGTAATACCCAACAATACGGGAGTGTATTGCGCCTTTGCGCCACCGGTAATTGCCATAGCTTCGTTTACCTGTTCGATTTGACGCAGTTCTACCAATTCACCAGGTAGCATAGTGGTATCACCGCCATCATCAACCCGCACTTTAGAAGTCATCTGGCGAACAATCACTTCAATGTGTTTATCAGCAATATCAATTCCTTGAGACTGATAGACCATTTGTACTTCGTTTACCAGGAAGGTTTGTACCTTCTGTAATGCATGACTAGCACAGGCGTAGACTCCCTCTTCAGAACCAAGGTTAAAGAAGACTTCCAATATCTCGTGGGGGTTGGCTGGACCATCTGTGAGTGGCTGTCCAGCACTGACTGTTTGCCCATCCGTAACTACTAAGTTCTGTCCAGGGCCAATGGTATAGTCTGTAACTACACCGTTAGGTTCGATCACTTTTACGGCGATCGCTTCATCCCCATCACCATAGATGACCTTAACTTCTCCTGCTCTCTTAGCTAATATACATGCTTCTTTCGGCTTACGGGCTTCGAGAAGTTCTTCAATTCTGGGCAAACCTTGGATGATGTCTCCTGTCTTGGCACGTTCAAATACTAGCAACACCAAGTTATCACCGCGCTGTACCAAATCACCGTCTTCTACTTGTAAGATCGCACCACCACTGACGCGGTAGGGACGACCAACACGGATGGTAACAGAGTAGTTTTGAGTAGCCAGTGCTGATGAATCAGCCGTAGTTTCTCCTGTACTTTCTGCTTTTTTCACAGCTACAACTTGCCCAGATTCTTCAGCAAAGACTCCTGGAGCAATTTCTGTACCCTCTACCACCAAGTCACCCGGTTTTACTTTGGGTTGGACAGCGCAATTCATTTTGATCATGTCGTGTTGTTGACGCAACACCAAGCAACGACGAACAGCTTCTGTACCTTTTTTGACGCCCCGGACGATACCACCTTCTTTACATAAGATTTGGGTACGTGCTACTACTGCACCAGGAGCAATAGTTTGTCCGTCTTCAACCTCAAGGGTTGTATTCGTACTACCTTGAGTAGCATCAGCGGTAATATCTCGACGAACCGTTAAAGATTCCAAAATCACCAGTTGCAAACGTTGAATTTCTGGATCATTGGCATCAGGTACCAATTCAATATCTGCTGCCAAGGGGGAGGCTGTGTGGTCTTGCTCGTCTTCTTGCTCAATTTCCAATACTAGTTGAGTTCGCAGCAGTTCGACGCCTTCAACACATTTAACACGTTCAGAATCTTTGTAGGGCAGCCGTTGTACAGCTCGCAATTGAATGGAGCGGGCTGTTTGCTGGCTCACGGATGTAGTAGAAGGCACATCAGGATAGTTGGGTACGGCATACTCAACTACCAAACGACTTAACAAGGCAGGACCTTCTGGTGTTTCCACGTACTGAATGTAGCGCAGTTCATTAAAGGTTTGTCCCAGCAGTTCTTCACCAGGTTGGACAAAGGTGTTATCTTTGCTCATCACTGCTTCTGGGTCATCCACCATCAGCAGGTCTCCTGGTTTAATTACCACTTCTCGCAGAATGTCATTTTTCTGGGTGACTTCGATGACGCCACTGTTTTGGCAGAAGATATCTTTGACTACCTCAGTACCAGCTTCAACGTACTGACCGTCTTCCACTAACAGCAAGGAGATATCTTTATTAACTTCGTGTGTTTCTTCGGGAATCCACAGTAAAGTTCCGCCCTGCACCACTTCGTAGCCTTGCTTGGCTTTACCTTTTTTCTGGACTTCTACACCAGCGTATTTGAGCATTCCACCGGTAGTGGTACGATAGCGGTCGTCAATCAACTCGGCGACTACCTGACCGTTTTGGACTTTTGTACCAGGGGTTGCCCTCAAGTTGAAGACTTGATTGTTACCAGTGCTAACTAAGTAGTTATTTTTACCTTGAGAGCTTTGGACAGTGACTGTGGCTTGGTCTAAAACTACAGAAGCTGTAATAATTTCAATTTCCCGTGTAGATTTGCCTGGGGTTGCTTCGGGCAAACGTACCACACCACCATGCTGGGTAGTAAGTTTGGTTTCTGCCAGGACGCCATTAGTAGCGACGGTATCGTTTTCTTTGACTACCAATTCCGCACCAGGTGGTAAGTTATAAACTTCCCCTGACAAAATCCAGATCAAACCACCTCGTGCTGCTGTGGTGGTGGTGTTACCTTGACGGTCAGTTTTTTGTTCGGCGACAACATCGGCAAATTTAACTTCCCCGGCTAAGTCAGACGCTACGTCTTTGACAGCTTTTTCTGTATTAGCGCGAGTTGTACGTCCACCAAGGGCGACTTCTGCGATTAATTGACCTTGCTTGACTTGTTGTCCATCTACAACGTACAGGGTTGAACCTTGGGTAACAGCAATTTCCCTGCTTGTTGAGTTACCAGCATCTAAAGTTAATGTGCCGTTGGTTTCTACATACAAAGCATCTTCACCGTGACGGGTACGATAGGGTCTTGTGCGTAAGCGGCGGGGGAAACGGACTGTACCATCAATTACAGCGCGTTCTTGTTTAGCTACTTCCCCAGTGAATACACCACCTGTGTGGAAAGTACGCATCGTCAGCTGCGTACCTGGTTCACCGATACTTTGGGCAGCAATAATACCTACAGCTTCACCCAAATCTACCATTTTGGCGTGGGCTAAACTCCAACCGTAGCAATGTTGGCAAACTGATCGCGCTGCTTCACAAGTCAAGGGCGATCGCACTACTACTTCAGTTACACCTGATTTTTCGATGATTTTTGCCAAGTCGTCAGAAATCGGTGTATTTCGGGGTGCGATAACTTCGCCTGTGGTGGGATGTACCACATCTTCCGCCACAACTCGTCCCATGAGGCGGGTTTCTAGCCTAATCAAGGTCTTACCACCTTCGGTCATGGCCCGGATGGGAATTCCTCTGGTAGTACCACAGTCAAATTCCCGGATAATCACATCCTGAGAAACATCCACCAGACGACGGGTGAGATAACCGGAGTCTGCTGTGCGGAGGGCTGTATCTACTAAGCCTTTGCGCGCACCGTAAGAGGAAATAATGTATTCGGTAACGGTGAGTCCTTCCCGGAAGTTGGTTTTGATCGGTAAGTCGATAATTTCCCCTTGGGGATCTGCCATCAGTCCCCGCATCCCGACCAATTGCCGTACTTGGGAAATGTTACCCCTAGCCCCGGAAAATGCCATCATATACACGGAGTTGAGGGGATTTGTCTTTTTGAAGTGGCTAACAACTTCGTCTTTGAGAGCTTCAGAAGTTCCATTCCAGGTATCAATTACTTTTTGGAAGCGCTCTACTTCCGTAATTTCCCCACGTTGGTAGCGTTCTTCAGTAGCGCGAATTTCTGCTTCTGCGGCTTCCAGGAGCGATCGCTTGGAAGGAGGAACCATCAAATCTTCTACGCTGATGGAAACACCAGCTTTGGTGGCGTAGCGGAAACCCAAATCTTTTAATTTGTCCGCCATCACAGCAGTCCGCGCTGTACCATAGTGCGTAAACGCCCAAGAAATCAAATTACGCAGTTGACCTTTGTCAACAACGCGATTGCGGAAAATCATTTTGTCGTTAGTCATTTTGTCAATAGTTGTTGGTAGTTGGTGAGTCCAGCCCCCCCAAAAGGCGGTCTCCGTCACGTAGACGCGCAAGCGGTGAGACAGCGCGGTCTTGGGGGTTTCCCCCATGAGCGACTGCGTTCGCGTAGCGTCCCGGAGGCAACTACCCGAAGGGCTTCCCGTAAGGGTAGGGGGACTGGCGAACCCGAAGGGTGGTTGATGGTTGATGGTTGGTTGTTCGTTGATTGTTACAAACAACAAACAACAAACAACACTTCCTAACTTGCTAGCGCTTCCTGAATTGCCTTATTGTAAATTACACGACCAGGAGTTGTGTATATATACTGAGAAATTAGATTTCCCTGAGCGTCTTCTCTGACTCGACGGTATTTATACAACTTAGTCACACTACCATCATCATTTTTAATCACTTCTCGTGGCTCATGGTCCGCTTGGTCTGACTCAACTTCACCGTCGTAGCGGACATAGATATAGGCGTGCAGGTCTACCTGTTCCTGATCAAAAGCCATAATTACGTCGTCTAAAGAAGCAAAATAGCGTCCTGCACCCTTGGTAGCGTGGGGATTTTCTGCGGTTAAGTAATACGAACCTAACACCATATCTTGGCTAGGTGTAATGATGGGCTTACCTGTAGCAGGAGACAAAATGTTGTTGGAAGCCAGCATCAATAACCGTGCTTCCGCTTGTGATTCCAGAGATAACGGCACATGTACCGCCATTTGGTCACCGTCAAAGTCAGCGTTAAAAGCTGGACACACCAATGGGTGTAGCTGGATCGCTCTTCCTTCTACCAAAATTGGCTCAAAAGCCTGAATACCCAAGCGGTGCAGAGTAGGAGCGCGGTTGAGTAAAACTGGGTGTCCTTCAATTACTTCTTCCAAGACATCCCAAACACTGGGATCAGACCGGGAGATCAGCTTTTTCGCAGCTTTAATGTTGTTTACCATGCCACTACGAATGAGGCGATGAATCACAAACGGCTGGAATAGCTCAATTGCCATTTCCCTTGGCAAACCACATTGGTGGATATTTAACTTTGGCCCCACCACAATTACAGAACGCCCAGAGTAGTCAACCCGTTTACCCAATAAATTTTGCCGGAAGCGCCCTTGTTTTCCTTCAATAATGTCTGATAAAGATTTTAAGGGTCTATTGTTTGCTCCAACTACAGTCCGTCCGCGTCGACCATTATCAATTAATGCGTCTACCGCTTCTTGTAGCATCCGCTTCTCGTTGCGAACGATAATCTCCGGAGCCAAAATTTCCTGCAAACGTGCCAGACGGTTATTGCGGTTAATTACTCGCCGGTACAAATCGTTCAAGTCGCTGGTTGCAAACCGTCCACCATCAAGCTGCACCATCGGGCGCAAATCTGGTGGGATGACAGGAATTACTGTCATTACCATCCACTCTGGTTTGGAGCCAGTGGCGATAAAGTTGTCGATTACCCGCAGGCGTTTAATGAGCTTCGCTCGTTTTTGACCTTTGGCGGTGGTAATTTCTTCGCGCAGAGTTTCAGCTTCTTGTTCGAGGTTAATATCAGCAAGTAGTCGCAGTAACGCCTCTGCACCAATACCTACCTCTACACCTTGTAAAGTTGAATCTTCGCTGTAAATCTGATCTTCTATTTCTAGCCACTGATCCTCACTGAGTAATTGTTTATAGCTGAGGGTTTCAGCATTACCAGGGCTAAGAACAACATAGGAATTGAAATAAACAATTTGCTCTACATCCCGCAGTGGCATATCCAACAGGATGGAGATATAACTAGGAATACCTTTGAGATACCAAACGTGAGCTACAGGCGCAGCGAGTTTAATGTAACCCATGCGGTGGCGGCGTACTCTTGATTCGGTAACTTCCACACCACAACGTTCGCAAACAATCCCCCGATGGCGTACTCTCTTATATTTACCGCAATGACATTCCCAATCTTTTGCCGGACCGAAGATCCGCTCGCAGAACAAACCATCCATTTCTGGTTTGAGAGTCCGATAGTTGATCGTCTCCGGCTTAGTAACTTCACCAACGACCTGGCCATTGGGTAGTGTTCTTTCACCCCACTGACGAATACGTTCGGGCGATGCCAAGCCGATTTTAACGTAGTCAAACTGATTAGTTTGGGTGTTTCTCATCTGTTTAATGCTGCGTTTGAGTTATGACTTTACAAACAACACGGGCATAATTAGCCGTGCTAGTGGGAGGAGTATTTAGTTTTTAGTTGATGGTTGTTTGTTGTTGGTGAGTCCAGCCCCCCAAAAAGGCGGTCTCCGTCACGTAGACGCGCAGCGGCTTCCCGTCAGGGTAGGGGGACTGGCGAACCCGTAGACACGAAGTGGCTTCCCGTAAGGGTAGGGTTGGTTGGAAAATCCAAACAACCACCAACTATCAACAAACAACCAGTATTTATTCTTCCTCTTCCATCGACTCGCGGCTTAAGGATTCGTAGGTTGGACGTGGAGGTGTACGACGGGCACTATTGTCTGCCATTAAATCAACTTCTACGTCTACGGTACTGCCATCTGTTTGGGTTTCCACCTTGTGGACGGCAATATCCAATCCTAGAGATTGCAATTCTCGCATTAGGACTTTGAAAGATTCTGGTGTTCCCGGTCGAGGAATGGCTTTGCCTTTGACGATCGCATTTAATGCTTCATTGCGTCCTTGCATATCGTCAGATTTGACTGTCAGCAATTCCTGCAATGTGTAAGCTGCACCAAAGGCTTCCAATGCCCACACTTCCATTTCTCCAAACCGCTGACCACCTTGCTGAGCCTTACCACCCAAAGGCTGCTGGGTAACTAAGGAGTATGGACCAGTAGAACGAGCATGGATTTTATCGTCTACTAGGTGTACCAGTTTCAGCATGTAAGCCACACCTACTGTTACTGGTCGGTCGAAGGGTTCACCAGTGCGGCCGTCATATACCATAATTTTGCCTGGGTCATCTGGGTTAAATACCCAGTTTTTGCCAGTTTCATCCCGTGCTTCTTGTAATTTGCCATGCACAATGGTGCGGGATGCTTCTTCACCGTACATTTCGTCAAAGGGCGTAATCTTAAACCGCACTCCCATGACGTGACCAGCCCAACCCAACAGACACTCAAATACCTGTCCAACGTTCATTCGGCTAGGCACACCCAAGGGGTTGAGGACGATATCTACTGGTGAACCATCAGGCAAATAGGGCATGTCTTCTATTGGAAGTATCTTGGAAATAATCCCTTTGTTGCCGTGACGTCCTGCCATTTTGTCGCCGACTTGGATTTTCCGCTTCTGGGCTACATACACCCGCACCACCATGTTGGCTCCCGGCGGTAGTTCATCGCCTTGTTCGCGGGTGAAGATCCGCACGTCTACGACGCGTCCTTTTTCACCATTGGGTACGCGTAGGGAATTGTCTCGCACATCCCGCGCTTTTTCACCGAAGATAGCCCGCAGTAGTTTTTCTTCTGGTGGTTGGTCTGATTCACCTTTGGGAGTGACTTTACCGACGAGAATATCTCCAGCTTCTACCCACGCACCGATACGGATGATTCCCTGTTCATCTAAATTTCTTAGGGCATCTTCACCGACGTTGGGAATTTCTCTGGTGATTTCTTCGGGCCCCAGTTTTGTCTGTCTAGCCTCAATTTCATATTTTTCAATGTGAATTGAGGTATAAACATCATCCTGTACTAATCTTTCGGAAATCAAAATTGCGTCTTCGTAGTTATAGCCTTCCCAAGGCATATAGGCGACGATGATGTTTTGTCCTAGTGCCAATTCTCCACCTTCGGTAGAGGAACCGTCTGCTAGCACCTGACCAGCAACAACCCGTTCACCGACGCGGACGAGGGGTTTTTGGTTCAGACATGTGTCTTGGTTGGAGCGCTGGTACTTGGACAAGATGTACTCGATTTCAGCAGGGGGTTTGGCGTTTTCCTCACCTGGACGTACCCGTGGACGTACCCGGATCTTGGTCGCATCGACGTAGGTGACATCACCGTCGGTACGCGAGACAATTACCATCCCGGAGTCTCTGGCTCCCTGTGCTTCTAAGCCTGTCCCTACCAATGGACGCTCTGGCTTGAGCAGGGGTACTGCTTGACGTTGCATGTTTGACCCCATGAGAGCGCGGTTAGCGTCGTCATGCTCCAAGAAGGGAATCATGCTCGTAGCTACCGACACAATTTGTACGGGGGAGACTGCTATATAGTCTACTTGTTCTGGAGTTGTAGTGGAGAATTCCTGACGATAGCGTACAGGTACTTCTGGCCCTATCAGATGACCATTTTCATCTATGGGAGCATCTCCAGCCGCTACCCGGAAATCGTCTTCTTCGTCGGCAGTCATGTAAACTGGTGGCAAGTCATATCTGACGCGCCCATTTTCCACTGGTCGGAAGGGCGTTTCTAGGAAGCCGTATTGGTTCACCCGGGCATGGGTTGCCAAGGAACCAATCAAACCAGCGTTGGGACCTTCTGGTGTTTCAATGGGACAAATACGTCCGTAGTGGGAGGGGTGAATATCACGGACGGCAAAACCAGCACGCTCGCGAGTCAAACCACCGGGTCCCAGGGCAGAAAGACGACGTTTGTGTGTCAATTCTGCCAAGGGGTTGGTTTGATCCATGAACTGCGACAATTGGCTGGAGCCAAAGAATTCTTTAATTGCTGCTACCAAAGGCTTGGGGTTAACTAAGGAAGCTGGAGTGAGAACTTCAGCGTCGGATACAGTCATCCGCTCCCGAATAATCCGCTCCAAACGGTTTAAACCAACCCGGACTTGGTTTTGCAGTAATTCACCGACGCTTCTAACTCGGCGATTTCCGAGGTGATCGATGTCGTCTATGCTACCAATGTCGTATTCCAGGTTAAT
Organism: Fischerella major NIES-592; assembly: GCF_001904645.1. Taxonomy (NCBI): domain Bacteria; kingdom Bacillati; phylum Cyanobacteriota; class Cyanophyceae; order Nostocales; family Hapalosiphonaceae; genus Fischerella; species Fischerella major. The sequence continues at coordinate 239,595 of NZ_MRCA01000004.1, forward strand.
GAGGTAATCGACCGCCGCCAAGATATCTTGGGGAGTGAGTACCCGCATGGTTTCTGGTACTTGCAGACGCAGTTTTTTGTTGAGTTTGTAGCGTCCTACACGCCCTAAGTCATAGCGCTTGGGATCAAAAAAGCGAGAGTCGAGGAGTTGCTGTCCACCTAAGACGGTAGGTGGCTCACCCGGACGCAGTTTGCGATATAGTTCCATCAGGGCTTCTTCTTCAGAAAATTGCCCTTCTTTTTCGATGGTTTTCTGAAAATATTCGGGGTGACGCAGAGCATCAAAGATTTCGTTATCTGACAATCCCAAGGCTTTTAATAGTACTTGGGCCGACAATTTGCGGGTTTTGTCAATGCGTACCCACACTAAGTCGTTACGGTCTGTTTCAAATTTCAGCCAAGCTCCCCGGTTAGGAATTAAACTAGCTGAATAAGTACGTCTGCCGTTTTTATCAATTTCTGATTTGTAGTAAACTCCTGGCGATCGCACAATCTGGTTGACAATCACTCGCTCAGCACCGTTAATAATAAACGTGCCGCGCTCTGTCATCAGAGGCAAATCTCCAATAAATACTTCTTGCTCCTTAATTTCTCCTGTTTCTTTGTTAATCAAACGTGTGGGTACGTACATTTGTACAGCGTAAGTGCTATCCCGCCGCTTGGCTTCGTCAACGTCGTACTTTGGTTCCTTCAGTTTGTAATTCTGACCTAAAAAGTGCAGCTCAAGTTTGCCGGTGTAGTCAGTAATCGGACTAAAGGAGTTAAGTTCTTCTATGAGCCCTTCCTCTAAAAACCAGCGAAAACTAGAACGCTGGATTTCAATCAAGTCGGGCAACAAAAAGGCGGGTTCCATTATTGTGTCGTTAGTCATGCCTCTACCTTTGTCAACCTGGTTAAACTTTTTGGTGTGTGGGAACTTCTCCTTACACCACCTGCAAAGTGCAGGTGTAGGCAAACGGAGCAATTAAACCTGGAAAGAGCAATTTTGGCAATAGGGAATTTGCTCCTTTTGCTGGATTTCTAAAAACAGAAGATGGTTCAGCTTTGCCCGAATGTATTTTGCTCTTTTCACTTCCCCTCCAAAAACCGCGCTATTGATCATACGCAGTTCTTTTGACTGTTGCCTTTGTAAACTGTCGGTTTTTTCAACCCAGAGCGATGATATCCTAGTACTGAGCAAATAATTTTCTCAGCCTAGCGCTTGTCTGTATAGCTTGAGGTTGGCGGATAATTCTCACAGAAAATTTCGTTTATAAATTTCTATAACTTTAATGCTTGAGCCAAAACCTAGCTCTACCTAAACAAGAAATTAGGTAATTATAGGCTTTTGCTTCATCTATGGAGCTTAGGAGGATGGTCGAGTGATATAGTAGTAGTACAACAAAAGCCGAAAAGTTTATAATTTGCCTCCTTAAACATTATGGCGCAACTAAATATTTTTTGGAGGGTACAATAATATCATAATTTTTGTCCCCCTAAAATTTTCTTTTCCAGAAGATAGTTCCAGAAAATACACATAATTACGTATTTATATATTCGCTTATAGTGTCAAATTGAATAGATTACAGGCATTTTTTGTAGTAATAGCTGCGATCGCTTCAGTTGTTTCTCCTCGAAGGCGGGCTATTTGTTCAGCCACGTAGCGAACATAGGCGGGTTCATTACGCTTTTCACCCCGCTTTGGAACTGGTGCGAGAAAAGGACAGTCTGTTTCAATTAACAGGCGATCGCTTCTCACCATTGCAGCAGATGCTTGAATCTGTTTAGCATTTTTAAAGGTAACAGTCCCGCTAAAGCTGATGTAAAAGCCTAAGTCTAGAAACCATTGAGTTTCCTCTGGCGTTCCGCCCCAGCAGTGCATTACACCTCGTACACTCTCGCCTTTGAAATTTTTCCATTTTTGCAGTACGTCCCTGACTTCTGCCGTAGCGTTACGGCAGTGGATAATCACTGGTAGGTTGAGTTCAGTAGCTATCCTTAACTGCGCTTCAAATACCATGCATTGCTGTTCATAGTTATCGGCTTTATAAAAATCTAGCCCTGTTTCCCCGATAGCTACTACTCTAGGGCCAGACTGAGCTAAATATTTAATCTCATCTGGTGTTTGCTGATTCCATTTGTCTGCATCTAAAGGATGCAACCCCACAGCAATGCTAACTTCGGGAAATTGATGAGCTAGAGCCGCAATGCTAGAAAATTCCGTTGGCTCGACACACGAATGTATTAAACGCACTACACCCGCTTCTTGCCATCGCGATCGCACTTTTTCTATATCTGCCTGGAAAACGTCAAAGTTGATATGAACGTGGGTATCGATTAGCTGCATTGTTTATTTATTTAGTCAAGAGTCCGTAGTCAAGAGTCCATAGTCAAAAGTTGAGTGACAATTGACTACTGACAATTGACAATTGACTATTATTATGCAGTTGCCGCTGGCTGTGTGTGAGCTTTTAACCTTTGAGCTAGTCTAGATTTTTTTCTCGCCCCATTGTTGGGATGGAGGACGCCTCGCTTCACAGCTTTATCAATTTTGCTATAAGCTTCCGACATCCGAGTTTGGACTTCTTGCTGTAATTCAGGGGTTGGGTTTGCTGCATAGGTTTCTACCGCAGCAAAGTATTTTTTCATCAGCGTCTTCACAGCTGATTTATAAGCTTTATTCCGTAAACGATTGCGCTCTGCGATTTTGGCGCGCTTGAGAGCAGACTTTGTATTCGCCACAGTCAGTTCCAGAAAGATTATAAATATGTACACACACTACTAGACTTACTAATATAGCATCCAAAACGCCAATGTTATGATTCCTGAGAAAAAAGTCAGGTTTTGGTATTTGAGTCTACATTAGTTGATGGTTGTTAGTGGTTAGTGGTCAAAAGTCATTTGTCAAAAGTCATTCACTCCCCACACTCCTCATACTCTCCCTTGTTACCCCACATTTCCTTTTCCCCGATTCCCGATCTCTGCTCACCTACTCCAGATTTTTGGCGCTTTTGGCGCTTTTGAAGCTAAACCCGTCTTCATAATTTTTCATCATCAAGAGCGATCGTTCTCTGCTAACAGCAGTCACACAATCCCATACTGTGAATTAAGTCTCAGGTTTCTTTAGTAATTTTTTGTGAAACATACTGTTCCTGAGGTCTAACTCTTTTAACATTTATCAGTAGAGCAAAATTCTCTATAAGAACATGGCTTTAAAAATTATCGAAAATTTCGATAGCAGTTTCACTCTCGAACCACAAGCGAAAGAGAATCTATTTAAATTATTAACTAGTGAAGCATTTTTGAATCAAATTTGCCAAAACTTGGAGTGTGAACAAGTAGAATTTACAGAATTGCTTTTTCAGCCAGTTCCTTACAGTATAGCTACTCCCAAAGGAATGCCAGCTGAATTTGAAAAATACCATGAATCGGAGGAGTACGTCATTATCAACGTTCCGCCTAACTTCATGTTCACAGCCAAGATTTTTAAACCTAGTCGGCTTTGTGCTGTTTATAAGAAATTAGGGATTGGGGATTAGGGAAAAGGGGAAAATACCAACTACTAACTACTAACGTACAGACGCGATGTTCTTGGTGTCTCTACTGACTAACCACTAACCACTAAGCACCAACCACTAACTCAATTTTATGACTACAGACACAAATATTCCTGCTTTAGCGAATTTAGAATACATTCCTTACATTGACGAAAACGGGCAATTACCTGAATATTTACAAGGTAAAATCGGAGTCTATGCAATTTTTGACCAACAACAAACGCTGCAATTTGTCGGGTATTCTCGTGATGTTTATCTTAGCCTCAAGCAGCACATTGTGCGTCAGCCACAACAATGTTATTGGGTAAAAGTCCAAACAATTGAACGCCCCAGCCGTGCGGTATTAGAAAATATTGAAAAGGCTTGGATAGAAGAAAATGGTTGTGTCCCTGTGGGGAACGGCAATGAAAAGGGAAAATGGACACAGCCAATAGATGCAAAAGTAGTAATGACCGCTGAAGAACAAGCAAATTACCAAAACCCTGTTAATGATGAAATAGCTAAAATCAAAATTCTTAAAAATGTAGCGCGGCGAGTCGAGGCGGAAATTTTAAAGGTATTAGAGGTACGTGGCTTGCAAATGCAAATTCGATTTAATCCCAAGTTGAAGGAAGAAGGATTGCTGGATTTGAAATAAATTTACTTCTATCAAAGATTAAAAAGAGGAGCTAGGTCAAGAAGAAATCCGGGTAGTACAGTTTCTCCTGATAAAGTAGGCGGAGTTTGTTCAGAAAAGTAAAGGGTTTCTACATCCTGATTTGGGCGGTAAATTTCCACTAGGGGAGTTTGGGGATCAATTAACCAACCTAAGCGAAGTCCATTGTTTAGGTAATCGTGCATTTTGCTTTGCAATTTTGGCAAGTTATCTGTTTGGGAACGTAGTTCGATCGCAAAGTCTGGACAAAGAGGGGGAAAGCCTCGTCTGTCTTCAATAGACAAAGCTTCCCATCTTTCCCGACGTACCCAAGAAACATCAGGGGAACGCTTTGCACTATTAGGCAATTTAAAGATGGTGGAGGAGTCAAAAACATGACCTAGCTTTGTCTGGCGGTTCCACAAACTTACTTGTAAGTTCAGTTCGGAATTTCTAATCCCACTTTCTCCACCAGTTGGTGGCATAATGATTAATTCTCCTTCAGCTGTTAGCTCCATGCGCCATTCTTCATTCGCCATACACAGATGATAAAATTGCTCATCTGTGAGAGCCACACTAGGAGGAACATTTAGGGTGATAGTTTCCATCGCATGATGATTAGGAAATATATTGATGGCTCCTTCGGGGTGATTTTATTTTAGTTCCCCTGCCCATACTTATGATGTGAAACTTCATAGTTCACAAGAGTGAACCCGGGATAAAAAAGACAATCCCCCCAAAACCAAACCCAACCGTTTGGCCTATTCTCCACTAAAGGGGAACACAGCGAAACAACGCACCAATACTCCTTGGGGAATATTAACGCTTCCATCCCCAAAGATGGACTAACTCCTACTAAGCGTGATGGAAGATGACCTTGGGGAGCATTAAGGGAAAAATTGAGATGAGAATATTTTAGCCACTCTTGTTTGATTCTCCAGCCAACGCGATCGCCTAATAAACACTCTGTATACTTATCGATTTCACCGCCTAGTTCCAGCCAAATATTTTTCTGCACACTAAAACCAAAGTGTCCTTGGCTGTACTTTGTCCAAAGAGCGTCAATAGTGCGTAAATCTTGACAAGGAAACTCTTTAATATGTTCTTTTTTAGCCAGCCTTTCTTTTCTTGATCGCTAACCTTGAGGATCAAATTGCCAGACAACTTGAGAAAATTTACACATCGCGCTAGTCTTCTTTAATTGTGACTGCACACTGTCAACTCAGGCGATGACAAATCAATCTTCCCCGCAAATCCCTTCTTGCACTTGGAGTCGTCCCATTGGTTTAGGTTGGGACAAGCCTTATACTGTTCGCTATGCTAGCAACATTGATGATGGCCCTTGGCACGGAATGCCCTTAGGTGGTTTTGGTGCAGGTTGTATTGGTCGTTCTTCGCGGGGAGATTTTAATCTGTGGCATATTGATGGTGGCGAACACGTCTTTAAAAATATCCCTGGTTGTCAATTTAGTGTATTTGAACGTACTGGAGCAGGAACTCAGGCATATGCTTTATGTACACAACCACCTGAAGATGGGAATTTAGCTGCTTGGCAGTGGTACCCAACAATTAAAAATGAAGACGGTATCACTGGAACTTATCATGCCCTTTATCCGCGCAGTTGGTTTGTTTATGAACAGGTGTATAAAACCCAGTTAACCTGTGAACAATTTTCTCCGATCTGGGCAAATAATTACCAAGAAACTAGCTACCCTGTGGCAATTTTTATGTGGAAAGCACACAATCCTACCAACGCATCTATTACTTTGAGTATTATGCTCACTTGGGAAAATATGGTAGGTTGGTTTACTAATGCCTTGAAATCCCCAGAGGTAAGGATGCGGGATGATGGTAGTCCGGTTTATGAATATCAGCCACCCTTAGGTGAAAGTAAAGATAATTTTAATCAACTAGTTGAAAATAGTGAACATATTGGTTGTGTTCTGGGTCGGGTTGGCGTGGATCAACCTATCCAAGAGGGAGAAGGACAGTGGTGCATTGCTACTTCTAAACATCCCAAACTAGAAATTTTTTATCATAGCCGTTGGCAGCCTAGAGGCACGGGCGAGGATGTGTGGCAAAGTTTTGCTCAAGATGGCTCCTTACCAAACTATCTAGATCATGCCTCAGCAGTTGAGGGTGAACAAATTGCAGCTGCGCTTGCTGTGCGTTTCACTCTACAGCCAGGGGAAACACTAGAGATCCCTTTTGTTTTAACTTGGGATTTCCCGGTGACAGAATTTGCGGCTGGCATCAATTACTACCGCAGATATACAGACTTTTTTGGGAATGATGGCAAGAATGCATGGGCGATCGCATTAATCGCACTACAACAATACCAGGCTTGGCGAGCACAAATTCAAGCATGGCAGAAACCCATTCTTGACCGTGCAGATTTACCAGACTGGTTTAAGATGGCCTTATTTAATGAGCTTTACGACCTTTCTGCTGGTGGTACTCTCTGGAGTGCAGCAACTGAGCGTGATCCCATTGGTCAGTTTGCAGTGTTGGAGTGCCTAGACTACCGTTGGTATGAAAGTTTGGATGTCCGGCTTTATGGCTCTTTTGCTTTATTGATGCTGTTTCCAGAATTAGAGAAGGCGGTCATGCGTGCGTTTGCCCGCGCAATTCCAGTGAGTGATCAAACTACTCGTGTTATTGGCTACTATTATACCATCTGTGCAGAAAGCCCTTTTGCTATCCGAAAGGTTGCAGGAGCAACACCTCACGATTTAGGCGCACCTAATGAACATGTTTGGGAGAAGACTAATTATACTAGCTACCAAGATTGTAATTTGTGGAAGGATTTAGGTTGTGATTTTGTTTTGCAGGTATACCGTGATTTTCTTTTCACTGGTGCTGACGATATTACATTTCTAGCAGAATGCTGGAATGCCATTGTAGAAACCCTCGACTATCTAAAAACTTTTGACATAGATAACGATGGGATTCCGGAAAATTCTGGTGCGCCTGATCAAACTTTTGATGACTGGCGGCTACAGGGAGTGAGTGCTTATTGTGGTGGATTATGGTTAGCAGCATTAGAAGCTGCGATCGCAATTTGTGATGTTTTGATAACAAACTGCAGAGATACAGAGAACGCCGAAAATTTTCTTGGCGATCTTCGCGACTTGGCGGTTCAAAAATCTATCTACCAAACTTGGTTACAACAATCTCGCCCCATTTATGAAGCAAAACTCTGGAATGGTCAATATTATCGACTAGATAGCGAAAGTGGTTCGGATGTAGTAATGGCAGACCAATTGTGTGGCCAGTTCTACGCCCGTTTATTAGGATTGCCTGATATTGTAAAGCGCGATCGCGCTTTGTCGGCATTGAAAACCGTTTACAACGCTTGTTTCCTGAAGTTTCATCATGGTCAGTTTGGTGCTGCTAATGGTCTGCGTCCTGATGGTTCACCAGAAAACCCCCAAGCTACCCATCCTTTAGAAGTATGGACGGGGATCAATTTTGGTCTAGCGGCCTTCATGGTGCAGATGGGTATGAAAGACGAAGCGATGAAATTGACAGAAGCTGTAGTTCGGCAAGTTTACGAGAATGGATTGCAATTCCGCACACCAGAAGCAATTACTGCTGTCGGCACTTTCCGCGCTAGTACTTATCTACGGGCAATGGCAATTTGGGCAATTTATTTGATGATTGGTTAGTTGTTGCTGGTTGATTGTTAGTAGTTAGTGGTTGGTTTGTCTTCTTTGTCTCCCTCGTCTTTCTTGTCCTCCTTCCAGTTCGCGATCCCAATTCCTGATCCCCATCTTTTTTGATCATGAAGACAAAAAATCCGGTTTTGATTGTAATTGCTTGTAATTGACTAATATGAATTCTCCAAAAAAATGCAACTAACTTATGGATGCATGGTTACTTGCTAAGACCACTATGTATTGCATTCTCCTGGAGCAATGGTAATATAATAGTTTTTTGGTCTGTTGTGACAGATACAAGACATGAAGCCCTATAAACAAATGACAGGGCTGGAGCTATTAATGCCAACAATTCAGTTTGATGTTTTTAAGCACAACCTCATCCTTTTAAGGAATGATTTGCCAGAGTTGTAATAATGTATACAAGTGCTTAAAAGCACAAATAAAGGAGACACAAGATGGAAAATATGGATTAAAAGCTTAGTAAAACTTTGGTAAATCACCAAAAAAATCTTGACTAAAGTTATCAAAATTCTATAAAAATGCATTAAAGAGGTGGTTAACAGCCTAGTGAAAAACTAAATAAAGTTTAGTGATTGACCTGTTATTAAACAAACTTTCTTTCTCAAGAAACTACTCAAAAAAAACTGAAAAAAGTGATTAAGAACACAAAAAATCGGGCTTTGCAAAAGCTCAAGCTTCCTTTATGAAATCAAATCCACTAACATTGGCTGCCTCAGCAGGTATTTTATCAGCTTACTCAGGCATTAGAGATTAAGACATGAACTCGTATTCGTCGTTAGGGGGTAACAGAGAGCCTGTTTATACAAAGAATCAGAAATTTTCAATGCCAAAACAGACTATCCTTAAGCTTTTGAGGATAGCCGCAGAAGACACAACCCTCGCATCCGACTTTCATCAAATTTGGGTTTTGCGTGAATTTCAGTTAGGGGATGAGTTGGCGGAGTTAGCGATCGCAGGAGAAACAGAAAATCAAAATGATCTTCTTTTTTTAGTTTGCCAAGGTCGAGTGCGGCTACTGGGATTTGATCCAAAATTGAAACGGGAGGTATCTACTCAGTTGCTAATAGCAGAGCAAACCTTTGGAGTAGACCGTTTATTTCACAATCAGCCTTTGCCGTATCGAGCAGTCGCAGCTAGTGCTGGTTTAGTTGCATCAATATATGTAGATGACCTGAAACAGTGGTTAAAACGACTACCTAATTTGCAACGCTATTTGCAAAAGATAACCTGTGAGCGACAAACTTTGATTTTTTTCAAAACCGCCACAGAATTACGTTCACATACTAGCCATTCTTTACGCCAGCTTTTACCTTACTTGGAACAAGCTAGCGTCAGTGCTGGCTCTACCCTGGTAGAAGCGACCCCTCCATCAAAGGGACGCTTTTGGCTGCGGAGTGGAAAAATTTTGAGTGCCACGCTAGAAAATCAGCCACCACAAATAGGAGAAAGCTGGGGATACCCCGATGCCACAATCCCAGATTGGGTTGCCAAAACGGATCTGCTAGTATACCACCTACCTCAACAATATGAAGAATTAACTAGCACAATTGCATCGGAAATTTTTCTCCACAAGCAACAGAAAGAAGACACGGGGACGCAGGGAGAAGGGGGATACGGGGAGAAGGAGGAAAAGGGGGACAAGGAAGACAAGGGGGACACAACGGCTGTGTCTTCTGAAAATACCTATGCAGAGATGAATTTGCCACCACCGAGGAAACAGCGCTGGTCGGTCAGCAAACTCTGGCGTCGCTATCCTTTTATCCAGCAACAGAGTTCATCTGATTGTGGTGCTGCGTGTTTGGCGATGATTAGCCTCTACTGGGGTAAGCGTTTCAGCCTGAATAAGTTACGAAACCTAGCGCAGACAGACCGGATGGGGGCTTCGCTTTCGTCTTTAGCGGATGCGGCAGAAACCTTAGGTTATGATGCTTTACCAGTTAGAGCTTCTTTGAGCAAATTAGAGTTACAACCTAACCCTTGGATTGCTCATTGGCAAGGGATTCACTACGTGGTTGTTTGGCGAGTCAAAGGCGATCGCGTATTGATTTGTGATCCCGCAATTGGCAAGCGATCGCTTTTGCGCCCAGAGTTTGAAGCTAACTGGACAGGATATGCTCTGCTATTATTCCCAACCAAACACTTAAACGCTCAACGGAACGAAAAAGTTTCCTTACGAGAATTTTGGCACGCTTTTTGGCATCACCGCGAATTACTTGGGCAAATCGTTCTAGCGTCAGTACTATTAACAGTGTTTGGTTTAGCAGCACCTTTAATTACTCAGGTTGTACTTGACCAAGTTCTGCCTTATAAAAGTTCTCTGACTCTAAATATCTTCGCCTTTGGTTTTCTATTTTTTGGCATTTGGCGGATTATCGTCCAAGCAGTGCGCCAATACCTGCTGGACTATTTTTCCAATCGCATGGATTTGACGTTACTAGGCGGTTTTATCAGCCGTACCCTGCGCTTACCATTGCAGTTTTTTGCATCCCGTCAACCAGGAGACATTATTACTCTTATTCAAGAAAACCGCAAAATTCAACTATTTTTCACCAAGCAAGCACTTAGTACTATCCTAGATGCGGTCATGGTGATTGTTTACTTGGGATTGATGGCGTATTACAACTTACGCTTGACTCTCATCGTCTTGCTTTTAATTCTACCCATTGTGGTTGTGACTGCTGCAACTAGCCCACTTCTCAAACATGCCTCACGAGAACTTAAGCAAAAATCGGCGGTGCAATATTCCACAATGCTAGAAATTGTCACTGGTGTAGCCACAGTTAAAACAGCTGCTGCTGAACGTCCAATGCGCTGGCGTTGGGAGGAAAGTTTTACCAACACCGTCCAAACAAGATTTCGGGGTCAGAAGTTAGCTAATAATTTACAGCTAGCAACTAGTTTGATCAATCATCTGGGGATCACTTTTTTACTATGGTACGGGGCAACGCTAGTGATGGGCAACCAGATGTCAATTGGTCAATTTGTTGCTTTTAATATGCTGATTGGCAGTACAATCAACCCTGTTTTAGCACTGGTGAAGTTGTGGGATGAGTTACAAGAGATATTGATTTCTGCTGAACGTTTAGATGATATCCTTACAACCCAACCAGAAGAAAATAGCCAACAACCACAAATGGTTTTACCTCCGATTCGAGGTGATATCCAGTTTGAACGGGTTTGTTTTCGTTACAATGCCAATGCAGAACGCAACACCTTGCACAATATTTCCTTTCAAATCAAAGCAGGACAGACTGTAGGAATTGTTGGTACTAACGGTTCTGGTAAAAGTACTTTAGTGAATTTACTGGCAGGTTTGTATCGTCCCCATAGCGGACGTATTTTAATTGATGGGCATAATATTGCTGAGGTTTCTCCCCAGTCATTGCGTGGTCAATTAGGGGTTGTACCGCAAGATATTTTTCTATTTGCTGGCAGCATTTTGGAAAATATCACACTGTTTAATTCAGAGATTTCCCTAGAAGAAGCGATCGCCGCTGCTAAAGTTGCAGATGCACACACTTTTATCCAAGCCTTACCTCTAGGTTACAACACCCGTGTAGGTGAGGGAGGGATAATGCTTGCTGATGAACAGCGCCAAAAAATAGCGATCGCCCGCGCCTTAGTTAGAAATCCACGTATCCTAATTCTAGATGAAGCTACTAGTTGCCTGGATAACGCCTCAAATCTAGCTCGTTTGCGTCCCTCCAGCAACACTTCCACTCATGAAGCATGTACCACTATCTTCTTTGTTGCCCGTCATCTTTCTAGCATTCGCCATGCTGACCACATTTTGGTTTTAGACCGAGGTATCCTCATTGAGCAAGGCAATCATCAAAAATTAATGACAATTCAGGGTCTTTATTACCACTTATTTCAACAACAACTACATCTGTAATCGTACCTATATCAATAAATTGGAGTGCAGAAAGGATGCAAATAAATTTTTCAAATACTGAGGGATACCAATAGCGACTAATTTTCTTTGTAGTTGCTGTATTTCATAATTTTGCACAGCGTTAACCGCTACATTTGTTCTGCGAAAAAATTGTTGTAGTAATTGTTTTTGATTGACAGATGTATTGCTGAAAGTACCTCAGACATAATACCATAAAAAGGTAAAAAACACAACTATTTATTCACAGCAAAGTATTTATTTTCAAGTAAAATTAACAGCAGTTTCACTATAAATTTGCAATAGAATGCTAATCTGAAAACAACTTCAGGTAAGCTTTTTGTCGTAAGTACAAACAAGATTATCTTGCTATAACAGTAAAAACTATTATTATTTTCCTGCCACGTAAACATCAACAACATCACATGTGCGTATTTCTATTTATTGAAAACTTATCAATAAAGTTCATAGTGAAATTCATAATTTTTGAAAAAATCAAAGTCAAAAATAAATAGTAGGTGAGGGGCGAAACCCCTAATGTATTTAACACTGATGGACAAAATCTGAGTTGTATAATAATTAGTTAGATAGGGAAAAATATTGACTACACCGAACGGAAAGAAATGAAAAATCAGCAGATGACATTCATGAAAAAAAATAGTATAAGTACGAATGTTGCCCTTGAACATCAAGCATGAATATTTTTTTCTTTGCTCTTGTAGAATCCCAGCAGCTTCACTTAAACATCTCCTAATTTTTAGTATAAAAAACTACGTAATATCGCCAGGGGAAAGTAATTAAATTAGGCGTGAGCCAAATATTCAAGAGGGCAAAACTGCATCTACTAAGAGCCAAACGGAGACTTTTTCCTACCATTCAACAAAGATGACTCAAGGTAAATTTTTGCCTCAGTCACTGCCTTATCAAACCTAAAACTCATAGTCAGGTTTCCGATTTTAGGTCAGCTCATGGACAGAATCATCAGGTCAAATGCAGTCGAAACCTCAAGTCAATCAGGGAGTTTAGAAATTAACTTACAGGATGTGCATCCCTGCTACGCTCTAACACCTGAAATGGCATCAATTTACGGAGGTAATGTTGCTTCACCAGGAGCAGTTTTCTCAGAACTACCTACAATCCAGACAGGAATTACGAGTACAAGTAATTACTCTACATCTTTGCAAAAAGTATTAGAACAACGCCCTTCTATTGTTCCTCATCTAATTTTGTTAGGCGGTCTAGTTTTTTTTGCAACTGTATTAGTTTGGGTCTGTACTGGAAAGATACAACAAGTCAGCCAAGTTCAAGGAAAAGTTGCACCATCACAACAGCTTTATCAACTTCAACCACAAGAGTTGGGTAAAGTAGTGAAGATTACCGAAACTCAAAATTTGCTCAACAAAAGCCAAGTACAGTTAAAGTCAAAATCTCTGTACGCACCTATAGATGGGGTTGTGTCCTCTTTAAATATCCGTGGTACTGGCGAGGAAGTTAAACCTAAGCAAATTATTGCAGAAATTCCTCCAATTCATGCGTCTGGGGTTTTGTTGCTCATACTACCCTCCCAAAAAGCAGCATTTGTTGATAAAGGAGATTTGGTAGAAATCAAGCTTAATTTTGATTCCCAGCGTCTAAATGTTGCTAAAACGCAAAAGCAGAGTATTCCTAGCTATAGAAATAACAACATTCTCTCAGGAAGAGTTGTTTCAGTCTCCAGGGATGCTCAAACAGATAAAAGATTAGGTTGGGTGCGTCGGGTAGAAATAGCTTTGGATAGCAATCAAACTGTCAACTTCACACCCGGACAAGTAGTCACAGCCGAAATCATTCACCATCGCCGTATTGCTGATATGTTCCTCAAACCAATGAAGGAATTGCAAAACAGCGAAAGCGATTGATAAATCTTGCTTAGGCCACTCTTCACCACAAAAACTAACAAACTTATTTATTGTATCCAGGACAACAGCACCATGAACCAAAATGTATCTAGCGCTACTAGCAACTTCGAGAAGACTCTTAACTCAGAACAATTTGATCAGTTAGTAGAAGCCATTCTTGCAGGTAAGTATTCCTGGGCTTGTGTTTTAATACTGCGCTTTGCTGGCTACAATCCTTTACATTACATTCCTTACCGCACCTACAACCGATTAATCAAAGAAAACTCGCAACTCAAAAGAGTTAATCAACAGCGCAACGAAAATCTCAAAGTCGCCAAACTTCCCTCCGAGAAAAAATCTGATAGCAATCCCTCACAAAGTTGCTTAAGTAAAATCAAGGATCTGGCTTATCTAGAAGTAGTGGGTAAACAAAAAAGAGAAATTCGTGGTGGTCATCAAAACCAGTGGCTAGGAACACAAATTCGCGAATACCAATCAATGCAAGCGGAACTCAAACCAGAAAGTAATCAAGATTTGTCATTCAAATTTTGTGAAATCAACTAAGATATCTTTTGGGTCAATAAAGCCAGAAATATACTGGGTTGAGTTTCACATCACCTGCCATACTAGTTAGTAATTTATGGTATGGCAGAATGATTAAATCAGTGGGGACTTATCAGTTATCAAATTTAGAAAGTGGTCTGGGGTTATTAGATTGATTTAGGTAAAAAAAGAAGAAATACCCTGTTTTAGATTCCGTAACTTTCTTAGACTTCTTGCAAAAGTCAAATTAGTACCGAGTTGTATTCATAGATATTACCTCACCCCGTCTTTGGCACCCCTTCAGGGGGTGAGGTTTTTAAACACAACTTGGTATAACCACCTTGGTGTCCTCCCCTAAACGAGGCTCAAGCGTACACACAAGGGCTTGATTCTGGTATGGTGTGTGTGTTATGGACATTGATCCTAACGTACCAAAAAACACTCAATGATGCGTTAGCCTACGGCATGACACATCCTAATAAAACTACAAAACGAAATTTGGGGTAATTAAACTATTTATGTGTACGTAAAGCAAATGTAAAAATAATATAAAACTTGACGTTTCCGAGTTGCTTTGATAAAAGAATATGCCACTTTGGCATAACAACAAGGATTTAGTTTTATACATTATAAATAATAAAATTAGATATCTAGTTTACCTAAAACTTCCATAGTTAGGAGCAAGTAAATGAATGATTATTGATTAACATAACAATCAAAACATTAAACTTGAAAAAGGGAGACGAGCAAAAATACTGTTCAGTGAGTGAGGTTAAGTATTTGAACACCCTAGTAAGCCTTTTTTAGCAAAGCTAAGGATAATCAAAATTTAACCGAACCTGAGTTACTAAGAATGCTTCTAAACTCAAGCTATTACTAGTGGTGGTTCTTTTTCTGCTCAAGTCTAAATATTGCTTATAGGAGTTACAACATTGTGGTGGATGTTGCTTTCTCTCAAATAAGCTAATACTTAATACAACTAAGATCAGAAAAAGTAAAAGTAATAGTTGAATCGTTTTTGTGGCTGGTAGGATTTCCGGCTATTTTGTCTCTGTTGCAAAAATACTAATCCTAATCCTCCCTATTGGGATTATATCTACTGTTAAATTTGCTATTTAAACAGCAAGCAATAATTGGAAGCTTACAAAAATCCTGTAGCTTCCAGTTTTTTATATGCTAAATTTTTGCCTGAATAGCTGAAGTAGTATGCTTCTGAACCAGCGCGGTTATCAGATCCCACAAAGGCGGTTCTGTCACGTAGATGCAATAGTAGCTTTCCGTAAGGTTAGGGGCTGACGTAGAAGCTAGGAGGGCGATCTCCGTTTCCTAGAAGTTGGCAAATTAAAAGTGCCAAGCAATATAAAGCTGTTACTTGGCACTTAGAACATTGTGAGTTTTACTTCATAGGGAGTCTTGAAATAGTTTTGACTCCTTTTAAATATGATGGTTTATATTCAGGGTCTTTATATCAGCTGACCCCGTTTGAACAATTACTAGTTTTGCAGAAATTTTTGATTTTTTTGATTTCCTAATATTTTTTTTATTTTTTGTCTATTTGTATTTCTAGTTATATACTAATGTTAAGTTTTTAAATCAAAATACTGATACATTCATATACATAATTTTACTTAAGGATACACGGTACTACGCGTGTTTACGACAGGCTAATACAGTACTAAAGTATAGAGATTCTCTATAAAGGTGCGATCGCTAACTTAATGATGGAAAGCGATCGCTTAATCTAACTTTGACTAAATTAGGCAAGCAAAACAGCCAGAACACTTACCACCAGTCAGCTTTGCTCTTTAACTTTCTTGTAAATTTTTCTGAGTTTACAAAACAGAAATTAAATTTTGCATGGGAACCCAGCTGCAAAGGTGCATGTCTTCCGCTATAGTTTTGCATGTGTTTAGCAAATGAGTGGCTGCAATTGACACATTTCTAAACATGCGGTAAATCAGCACATCACAGACGTAATAAATAAATATGAAACATCAGGGTTTTCCCATTCAACAAAAAAATATTCGCTTACTTGTTGGTAAAAACCTTTGCAATACTTGCCGAGTACCTGTAGCACTCACCACTTTATTCTTGCTTTCCGGTGGTTCTCTGCTTTTGCCTGTTGGGGTAAACGCTGATACTACTCAAACAATAAATCAGAACACCACTCAAACAGGAAATCAAAATACCACTCAAGTAGAAATTCAAAACACTACTCAAACAGGAAATCAGAACACTAATCAAACAATAATTCAAAACACCACTCAGGGAACAACAGTTCCTGTAACTGGAAACGTTATCTACGTTAATCCTGCAACTGGCTCAGATACCACTGGTGCTGGCACATCAACCGCACAACCTTATAAAACTATTACCTATGCTCTTAGTCAAGCTCAACCAGGTACAACTATTCAACTAGCACCCGGTACTTATAACAAAGAAAGTGGGGAAGTCTTTCCGCTGACAGTTAAGCAGGGCGTAATTTTACGAGGGGATGAAGCGACCAAAGGTCAGGGTGTACTAATTGTCGGTAGCGGTAAGTACATTAGTCCTACCTTTGCCAGTCAAAATGTGACGATTAAGACTGAAAAGGATAGCTTCATTACAGGTGTAACGGTTACGAATCAAGACTCTCGTGGCACGGCTGTATGGGTAGAATCAACTAACCCCACGATCACGAACAGTACATTTACTAACAGTGTCAGAGATGGCGTTTTTGTCACAGGTAAAGGTAATCCCAGGATAGAAAACAACATCTTTGTACAAAACAAAGGTAATGGTCTTTCAGTAGCCAAATCTGCTGCTGGAGTCATTCGGAATAATATCTTTGAAGATACTGGTTTTGGTGTGGCGGTTAGTGATAGTGCTACACCTTTGCTTGAGGGAAATCAAATCATCGGCAATCAAGACGGTGTTTATATCAACAACACAGCTAAACCTATCCTGCGTAAGAATATTATTCAGGGAAATAAACGGGATGGTGTAGTAGCAACTGTCAATGCTGCGCCTGATCTTGGTACAACCGAAAGTCCTGGCGGTAATCTGATTCGTAATAACACCCGTTATGACCTCAATAACGCTACCAAAACGATTAAGATTTTGGCTGTTGGCAACGATATTGATACTAAGAAAATAGCTGGTTCAGTTGAATTTGTTGCCTCTACAGTTGATATACCAGCTGGCGGTTTTAGGGATGTAACAGCTGGTTATTGGGCTAAAAGCTATATCGAAGCTTTAGCATCTAAGAATATTATTGCTGGTTTCCCAGATGGTACTTTTAAGCCTAATGATCCTGTAACACGGGCGCAATTTGCAGCTATTGTCACTAAAGCCTTTGCCCAAACTCAACCGAAACGTGAAGCTACTAACTTCAGCGATGTTAATAGTAAATTTTGGGCTTATGATGCTATTAGAAATGCGTATAGATTGGGGTTTGTTTCTGGCTATCCTGATCGCACCTTTAAACCACAACAGCAAATTCCACGAGTACAGGTACTAGTCTCGTTAGCTAACGGTCTAAATTTAACTGCTAACAACCAGAATGTGCTTTCCTTCTACTCAGATGCTGCCCAGATTCCTAGTTATGCTACCGGGCCAGTGGCAGCAGCAACGACAAAACTGTTAGTGGTAAATTATCCAAACGCAAAACAACTAAATCCCAACCGTGAAGCAACTAGGGCAGAAGTCGCTGCTTTTGTTTACCAAGCACTGGCAAGTGCTGGACAAGTTCAGGCTATTTCCTCCCCCTATTTGGTGAGAGTGCAGTAGAGATATTGGGGATTGGGGATTGGGAATTGGGGAGCAAGTATCAATGTTTATTTTCCCCACCTCCCCATCTCTCAATCTCCCCACCTCCCCACCTCCCACTAACTTTTCCGCCTATTTTCCCAGCGCCACAGATACATGGCCACGGCAACTACTCCTACCTGTAGTGCAAAATTGGGTAAGGCAGTATCAAGATTACGTCTAGCCAACACCTGAAAAAAGAAGATAAATGCACCAATAAAACCGGAAGCACCAGCACCGAGATAAATAAATTTGCGTATGTTGCGATAGGGGGCTGCGATTTCTGCTTTCAGACGAGCATACCGTTCCGGATGCATTGGGTGTTGGGAGCGGCGGTTTTCGGGGTTCGGTTGTACCATGATATTAAAGATGCTATAATTACGGACTGTTTGTGCCGATGTGGCTCAGTGGTAGAGCACCCGATTCGTAATCGGGCGGTCGCGGGTTCAAATCCCGCCATCGGCTTTGTTCAGTGAAAAGTTATCAGTGTTTAATGATTTAGAGCTTGGTGCAATACCTCGCGATGAATCAGCGCCCCATCTACTAAAAACTGGATTTTTTCTGATGAGAGTGGATCACCATTGGCGTAATGTTCAATCCAGGTTTTACTAATAATATTGGGGTCATCTGGTAGATTTGCCAAATGCCACCCCGGCATATCTAAATCCTCCATTAAAAGGTTAACTTTCGGGTCATAACTCAAAGCAAAACAGCGACAACCTTCGCTTGCTGCCATGATTAAACTATGTAAGCGCATTCCAATCGCCATTTCAATGCCGCGAAACACACCCTTTAACAATTGTGGTTCTTCCAAGCAAAGAATTTGACTAACATCCTTGAGTGATGATTGCATTGCTTGGGCAATACTCAAATCTTGTGCCTTTTGGAAGGGTAGCAGCACAATAAAAGTCTGTGTAGCTTTTTGAAAATCAACCAAGGCGCGAGTCAGATGACTGAGGCGAGTCGGGGTGAGTTGGGGATGCGATCGCAATGTGACAGCAACTCTCGGTGCAGATAAATCCTTTTGTAGAGACGTACCATGTTGTAGAGACGTACCATGTTGTAGAGACGTACCATGTTGTAGAGACGTACCATGGTACGTCTCTACAGGTTTGGATTGTAACGCCCAAACCGGATCGGGTGCGAGGATGTGGGGAATTTGCCAATCAGACAGTAAACTTGCCGAAGCGCGATCGCGTACACTTACTCTCGTACAACCTGCAAAAGTTTGTCGTGCCAACCAGCGCGTCACACGACGATGTAAAGGCCCGATACCTTGGGCCCAAGCAACAGTTTTTAAGCCCATTTTTTGAGCTACACTCATCATACCTCCATAGTAAAATGGGCTAATCGCACTGGTAGCATCTTGAATTAAACTACCCCCACCCCAAATTAGAGCATCACAAGAACGTAAAGCTTTGATTAAGCTAGGAAAAGCCATACGTTCATAAGCTTCTACACCATAACGATTGTGTGTTTCCTCTGGATTGCCAGAAAGAACTACTGGTGTGACATTAGATGGTAACATTTGCAGTAGCGTTGCCAACAAAGCCTCATCGCCACCATTTCCTTTACCGTAGTACCCAGACAATAGCGCCCGCATCTTAGCCTTTTGAGATTATGAATTTTCAGACTATTGTATTGGTTAGTGGTTGGGAATCAGTGAACTGTCAACAGTTAACAATAAGCAATTTAATTTGCTCGCTGATTACTGAGAACTGCTCACTGAATTAATTGCAAATTTGCTTCAGTTAATGTATATTAATGATAGTTTTTGCTAAAAAAGCAGATTTTGTTGTATAATCATAAAAGTGAAAAATTCATAGCAATTATACAAAGTTGCTAAAAGCTGTACAATTCAATACTTTATGGGGGGTTATAGCTCAGTTGGTAGAGCACCTCAATGGCATTGAGGGGGTCAGCGGTTCGAATCCGCTTAGCTCCACTTTTTTTTACATAATCAAAACTTTGGCTATTAAAAATCTAATAAATTAATACTAGAACCACAAAGGCTGGGTATACCCCTACAGTGATAACCGGAGACTGAACAATGACAGAAGCATCACAGCGTAAAAAGGTGATAGTTGTTGGTGCAGGTTGGGCTGGGTTAGGTGCAACCTATCATCTAGCAAAACAAGGATACGATGTGACTCTTCTGGAAGCAGGTTCCTACCCTGGCGGACTTGTCGCAGGTTGGAAAACGCCAGGAGGACGATCAGTAGAAGCGGGAATTCACGGTTTTTGGTATCCTTACAGAAATATTTTTTCCCTAATTAATGAACTAAAGATTAACCCTTTTACTAGTTGGACTCGTTCTTCCCAATATTCACCCGCAGGTTTAGAAGTTGAATCACCAATTTTTCAAGATTTACCCCAACTTCCCACACCTCTAGGGACTTTTATCTATACTCAATTTAAACGTCTGCCATTAATTGATCGCCTCAGTGCCTTACCTTTACTTTATGCCGTCATTGATTTTGATAATTCTGATGCAGCTTGGCGACGATATGATTTTGTGACTGCGCGGGAATTGTTTAAAGATTTTGGAGTTTCGGCACGACTTTATAGCGAGTCATTTGAACCAATGTTATTGGTGGGCTTGTTTGCACCTGGTGAACAATGTTCCGCAGCAGCTACTTTAGGAATGCTTTACTTTTTTATTCTGGCACATCAACCTGATTTTGATGTGGTTTGGTGTCGGGGAACCGTGGGAGAAAAAATATTTCGTCCGTGGATACAACACATTGAAAAGCTGGGGGGAAGATTCCTTACCAGTAAACGTGTAACTGACTTAATTATTGATACTAATAATCGAGCGACAGGTGTAGTTTGTGGTGAAGAAGTGTTTGATGCTGATGCAGTAATTTTCGCTGTCGGCGTCACTGGAATGAAAAAGATTGTCTCAAGTAGCAGCAGTTTGCAAACTCGTGCAGAATTCCGGAATTTAAATAACTTAGGGGCGATTGATGTTTTAGCAACTCGTCTTTGGTTTGACCGTAAAATTACAATTCCTCGTCCTTCTAATGCTTGCTTTGGCTTTGATCAGACTACAGGCTGGACATTTTTTGACTTAAACGCGCTACACGATGAATATCAACATGAATCAGGGACAGTAGTAGAAGTTGATTTTTATCATGCTAATCAATTTATTCCCCTAGAAGATCAGGACATTGTATCGATAGTGCAGCGTTATTTAGCAACTTGCATTCCAGAATTTCAGCAAGCAAAAGTAATCGATAGCAGTGTCATTCGTTTACCACAAGCAGTAACTCACTTTGCCCCTGGTAGCTATCGCTATATGCTACCAGCTAAAACTAGCGTAAAAAATGTATTTATGAGTGGTGATTGGATTATTAGCCGCCACGGTTCTTGGTCTCAAGAAAAAGCTTACGTCACAGGATTAGAAGCAGCAAATTTAGTGATTTCCCACTTAGGCGAGGGAACACCAGCACAAATTCTACCAGTGGCAGCTGATGAACCTCATATTCAACTAGTAAGAACTGTCAATAGAACAGTGCGTCATGTGAGTAAGTCTATCTTGCCTAATTTTTGGCTACCTTAACTTCTCTGGCTTGAAAGAGGGTGTGAGGAGTATGAGGAGTATGAGGGGTATGTAGACGCGTAGCAGTGAGGGGGTCGCAGTCTTGGACGCCAGGTGCTTTATGCCGGGAGACCCGTCCACCGCACTGGCTCCGCTTTCCGTCACGATTGCGAACCCCCGTAGACGGGCGAAGCCCGGCTTCTCGAAGATTACCCAGAGGGCTTCCCGTAAGGGTGGGGTGTGAGAAGTACAAGGATAGAAAATTTCTTTTACTCCCCTCACACTTCCCCCACTCCCCCATCTCCCACTACCTGCGCCGCACATGCAGGCTATCAAGTCCTTGCTTGATCCAACTCAAACATTCATATTCTGATGTGAAGATTTTGGGTGCTGCAATATTATTTAATGAATCTGGTGGATAGTGGTCGTAAAAATATTTACCCTCTTCTCGATAAATAATTATGAGGCTATTACGGTAAACATAGCGATTCTTAAAATAATCGCCTTCACTAACCAATTCTGAATTTTGGTCTATATGTTCTTTGGCAATATCCAGGATATTACTGACACTACTGCCATATATTTGTGCTGGATTTTCCACTTTGTGGAATTTACTTGTGTAACCAATTTCTGACAATAATTTATACGAATAAATCTCGTAATTATCCGCTTTTCCAAAAACAAAAGGAATGATTAAATATCCCTTGTAAGACAACGATTCTTCGTAGAGTAGACGACCCATCTTTACCTCCTATATTGTCACTTTGCTAGAAAGTCTCCTCACTTTTAACCACAACAATTATTATCCCTCTTTTTGCAAATAATTCTGATTTTTTCACACAAAATCAGTGATATCGCTCTTTGTATTGCATCTCCTCAAACAAACTCACCAATTGTTTATTGATGTATTTGTGAGGAAGATTTTTTAAGTGCGATCGCTAATAATAACATTCATTCAATATTGCAAGTATGATGGGTGATACCCATCATGGCAATTTTGAATTTTGAGATTTATTTTTCAAATTCCAAATTTTAATAATTATGTTTACTCATCAATTTTAAAAAATAAAAGCTATAAGAAGATTCTATGATTTTTTGGAAGTTCCTAAAGTAGTAAAAAATAAAAATGACCTTAGCAAATAAAGCATAGATGCGATGTTACTCGCATCTCTACATCAATCGACCAAATTAAGAAGCTTTTGCATTTCTATAATTTGCATCCATCCAACAGCGTGGTAGACTTTCACCTGAAGGAAAAACGAGGTCTTCTTTTTTATAAGCTTCTGGTGATTGTTCTTCTTGACCTTCTTGATCTCTAGCATGAATAGTATCGATGCTAGGATCAATTAACTCTTGAACATCAAGAATTTTCAACAATTCACCACTATCTTTGAGTTGTAACAACAGAATAAATAACCTCCGTAAATTTATATTGCTTGAATAGAAAATCAACCATAAAAAAACTGTGTAACAGTCCTTCTTCTCAATCTTTTGCAAATATTTTTGCTACTAGAGTGGATTTATAAATAGAACTGATACGCAGTCATAGCTTCTCTTTTCAAAAGAGAATTAGTAAGTCAAGTAATTTTGAATCTACTTAACACAAAAGAAAAAAATTACATTTCGCGTTGGAATTTTTCTAAAATATCTACCAAATTCACCTGACATTGCAGAGGTAATAAATCAATCAGAGGAATTTCCCTTCTACCACCACCAATTTTCACAGGAATAGATTCGAGAATCTGAATGACATCATCTTCATCTACAGGCTTATTAGCAGTGATTAAGGGATAAACTTGTTCTGCAACCACAGTATGCAATTTGGCATTTGATAGATATAAATGCCATTTGGCAATATCCATGTAAACGTTTTCGCCAATTTCATTTGCTAGGGCTTCCAGTAATTCTGTGGTGTTAGTCTTAGTCATAAAAATAACCCTAATGAACGGAAGCGAATTTATAAACTATAACTATTATCGCTCAATTATTGGGAGACTCTACAGCCACAAGTTACAATTGCCCCAGCTTTATTAGTCCATCTTCAGGTGGATTTGGGCGGTATTTCCGAATAGTTAGCGATCGCAGCAATATAAATCAGGTGAACTAACAATATCACTGACCACCCTGATGTCACCCAAGGTAGCCATTCCCAAGTAGCTTTTAAGAAGTTGTGAAAGAACCATAACCCCGAATTACAGGCTGCAAATATTGCCACATGGACAGCAAAATTCATCCGGTCATCTAGTTTGCGGTAAGCTGGGTCTTTGCGATCGGGTTTACGAGGCCAACGAGGAGGCATATACTTTGTTACAGATTTTAATAAAATTTGGTTTCTGAACCATTTTAGGATTTTTTCGGTTGTTGTTACCGTCTAGCCAAAAAATCAACTTAGAAAAACTCTGCGTTCCTCCGCGCTGTCTGTGCGCCCCTTTGCGTTAAAAAACTACGTAGTGTGGAACGTGGGTCAAAAGCACTACTATCGCGGATTTTTTCATAGCACTCGCGTTCGGTCGCACTCAAATCCTAGCGACCAAGCAAGTCATTGATAAAATCATCTGATTTACCGCCGGTTTTACTAATTAATCGAATTGATTCAATTTGAATCGATTTTTCTAAAGCTTTTGCCATATCATAAAGGGTAAGAGCAGCAACAGAAACAGCTGTGAGGGCTTCCATTTCTACCCCTGTTTCGGCTTTGGTTTTAACTGTGGCTTGAATTTGATAACCAGGCAGTTGTGGATCTGGTGTTAACAGTACTTCTACTTTGTGCAAAGGTAAAGGATGACATAGAGGAATCAAGTTAGCTGTTTGTTTAGCAGCCATAATTCCTGCTAGTCGTGCTGTTGCGAGTACATCTCCTTTGGGAGCGTTTCCCGCTTGAATCGCAGCAAAGGTTTCGCTTAGCATTCGCACTCTTGCAGCTGCTGTTGCTTGGCGAACTGTAGATGGTTTCTCTGATACATCTACCATCTGGGCTTGCCCTTGGTGGTCTAGGTGGGTAAGGTCAATACAAGTATTTTGAAAATTATCTTGCGTCATATGATAACGATGTGTTATTATTAGATTCTGTGATCGCAAGGGCGTGTAGCTCAGTGGACTAGAGCACGTGGCTACGGACCACGGTGTCGGGGGTTCGAATCCCTCCTCGCCCGTTTCCAAATCTAAAGTAAAAAATGAAGAAGTTGGATTCTTCATTTTTTATTTGCAGCTTTCAATCTTGAATTCCATTTAGGGCATAATAGTCTTGACCACGACCAAGGGCAAAACGTAGGGAAGTGGGCAGATTTTTACTGCACTGGGTAAGAAAAACAATCATACCAAGTCCGGTTAAAGCAGCTGCTAAACCGAAGCTTAGGCGATAGCCGAATTGATCAGCAGCAAAACCCCCAATTGGGCCTGCGATCGCTATGCCAAAATCAAACCCAGCTATGCAGATAGCAAAAACACGTCCCCTTTCTTGAGGAAGGGAACGATCTGCCATGAGTGTTGAAATCATCGGAATTAATGTACCACCTCCAGCACCTTCAATCAGGGCTGCAAGTAAAAAAGTACTGGCATTGTTGGCTAGACACATCAGTACCATCGATAAAGAGTACAAAGCTAAACCAACAGTCACAAAAAGTCCTCGCCCAAGGCGATCGCTTGCCCTACCAATAAATAGCCTACCACTAAAGCTAGAGATTGCCGAAGCTGTGTAAAACAACCCAGGATTTAAGTCAACTCGAGTAGATTTGATAAACAAGGGTGCAAAGGTATGCAAAGTCCCAACTGTTAAACCAACCATTAACATCACGAATGCTGGTACTCTCACCCTGGGACTAAACAACATTCGCCAAAAATTAGAATTATGGTTTTCGACTTGCGCTTGCTTCTGGACTGGTGGATTGACAATTGGCAAAATACATAACAACCCTAACCCACCTAACCCCGCAGATAACAAAAATAATGCGGTATTATCAACCGCAGCCTGTAAATAACCACCCAAAGCAGGTCCGAGTGCTAAACCAATCGGATTCACTAAACTCATGTAGCCAATAATTTCACCACGATGGCTAGGTGGTGCTAAATCTGCTACCAGCGCTATGTAACCAGTAGCAAAGGCGGCGATACTAATGCCATGAAATGCACGCAACACCATTAACAATTGTACATTGGTCGTGAGTTCATAACCGAGGGGAGCGATCGCTACCACTACCATTCCAATCAGTAGTACAATTTTACGACCCTGTTGGTCTGCTAAATTACCCAACCAAGGACGAAATAAGAGCAGTCCGATCGCAAAGCTGCCCATTAAAATCCCAATTTGTTGCTTACTCGCCCCCACTTCTTCCAGATAAAGTGGTAAGGTTGGCAACAAAGAAGCCAAACTAGACCAGAATAATAAACCTGCTGTAAATAAAACTAGCAGATTCTGTCGTAATGGTGTATCAATTTTATTAAGTAATTTCACAGCAAATGCACTTAAATTTAAGTCAACAGTCAAGAGTCAATTGTCAATTGTCATTGGATTTTAGGCTTGGTATTAGGGAATTTAAAACCTTGACAATAGACTTGCGACTTATGACTGACAATTATTGTTACATTACTTAATAATAACTAATACTTCAGAATTGTGGCAGTTAGTGGACTTCTTGCAAAAGTTGAATTAACCCCCCGAAAGGGGGAAAACAAAGAAAAACTTTTAATATCAGGGGATTGGGGAGGGATCTGATATTATTTCCGTGTTCTATTCTTTTTTCAAATTGGTATTAATTTAACTGCTCAATCGTTTTGTCAATTAAATCTACACCTTGGTGTACCGTTTCTATCAAACTCAATTCTGCACGCAACTCGGCTGCACCCACAAAACCTTTTGCATACCAAGTCATATGTTTACGGGCTTGCAGAATTCCGCGATCACCTTTATATTCCCAAAGTGCCTGTAAATGTTTTTTGGCGCATTCCAAACGCTGTATCGGTGTTGGTGGTGGTAACTTCTCACCAGTCTTGAGAAAATAATCTATCTCTCCCACCAAAAACGGATAACCTAATGTCCCCCGAGAACACATAACCCCGTCAGCACCCGTTGACTGTAAACATTGCACTGCCGACTCTACCGAAAAAATATCACCATTGGCAATCACTGGAATCGAAAGCACTTCTTTGACACGGCCAATCCATTCCCAACGGGCGTTACCATTGTAACCTTGGGCGCGAGTCCGGGCGTGGATTGTAATCATTTGTGCGCCTGCATCCTGCATCCGTTTTGCAAAATCCAGGATCGTAATTTCCTCATCATTCCAGCCGATACGAGTTTTAACTGTTACAGGGAGATCCACAGCGTTAACGACTTCCCGTACTATTGCTTCAGCTACCTGTGGTTGTCGCAACAGGGAAGATCCACCACCCTTTTTAGTAATTTTATTGACAGGGCAACCCATATTGATATCAATCGTATCTGCACCTTCTGCCACTGCCTTCTGTGCTGCTTCTGCCAAAAAATCAGGGCGACAATCAAATAATTGAATGCTAATTGGTCGTTCGTTGGCGTCTACCTCCATGATTTTTGGCAATTGTTTGACATGGTGTAACTCCGTCGCACTCACCATTTCTGTGTACATCATCGAATCTGGTGCATAGCGACGTACTAAGCGACGAAACACCAAATCTGTCACCCCAGAAAAAGGCGACTGCAAAACTCGACTGTTCACCTCAAAGTTGCCAACTTGTAAAGGTGATGAGAGTCTTGTTTTGAGGATAGGAGAAAGCATAAATAATGTTTCGGTGCAAATTTTGTTATTTTTTATTTAACTATCTTGACTTTGAGAGAGTTTTTGTGACTCTAGCAGAACCTCTTCTACACTCAAATCCAACTCTTTTGCTGCTTGTTCTATACTCAATCCTAATCTCAACAACAAAGGTATCATTCTAAATTTTTCTTGACGCGCGCCTTCTTGCCTACCTTCTTGCCTACCTTCTTGCTTGGCTTCTTGATAAACTCGTGTCTGTTTCAAATCGCTTAACCCAAACATAAGTTCAATCTCCTTTCTAGTCATTTTTGGAAACTTATAAACCAAGATAGTTTCTACTAATTCTAATAACTGCCGCTGTTTCGGTTCGTTATCTATCTCTTGTTGGGTTCGACTGATTAATTCCTTGGCATTTGCAATTGCCTGATTTTCATCGTCTACTACTAATTTGATGGTAGCAAGGCCAACTGGTAAGGATATTGCTTCACCTAGTTCATCCAGATAAATACGACTAACACGCTGACTAGTAAAAAATTCGCTGTAATTGTTGATATCTGATGTATCTAAGCTACGACTTGGGTAGATAACCACTCCCCGCCAAGAATTTTTGGGTTGGTTTTGACGCAGGTATAAAAAGATTTCTGAAAACAAACGCGAATAAATTTCTGTGTCTGTTTGAAACTGGACTTCGACAAAGTAAATTGGGTTTTGTTCTTCTGGGATGGGAAGAAAAACACCATCTATTCGGAATGCAGTTTGCTTAATTTCGATGGAGGAGAATTGATAAGTGTCTGCGGTTTCAGGCGATTTACCAATTAATTCAAAGAAGATGTAGGGAAATTCCTGAAAAATACGATAAAAGATGCTGTCTGTTTTCACATTCTATAGGTTACTGAGTTTTGCACTCTTGTGATTTTACCGCGCGATCGCTCAAGCAAAAGAGCGTTACTAGGGCTAGTTGGGATTTGCATTTGCGATCGCACATTCATCAAAAGCTTTTGTATTTCTTACATCTTGACGATCATAACTTAACCAAAAGACGGCAAACACGACCATCAGATTACGGTTCACCCGAATCTCAGGAAGTATTAATTCTCATACATTAGACGAAGTGAAAGCAATAATATGTATGAGCCAAGTAGAAACATGAAGCATAACCGCCCTTGCTAAGGTTCGGAAAACCACCCTTCATGGACTGGCTACACAGGCTCAGTATATATATCAGCATAGACTTGGGTTTTTGCCCAAGTAAAAACCAAAGGTATTGATGCTGGACTGGCTGCTTTCAAAAAACCAGTTAGTTCAAAAATTAGTCCCTTATACTCCCATTCATTCATTTGTAGTTATACGGAGCCAGCACCTACAATGGCAAAAGTAGTTGGAATTGACTTAGGTACGACAAACTCCTGCGTAGCAGTAATGGAAGGTGGTAAACCCACGGTTATTGCTAATGCGGAAGGTTTTCGGACAACACCGTCAGTTGTGGCGTTTGCCAAAAATGGCGACACCTTGGTTGGGCAAATCGCCAAGCGCCAAGCGGTGATGAATCCCGAAAATACTTTTTATTCTGTAAAACGATTTATCGGTCGCCGCTACGAAGAAGTTACAAACGAAGCCACAGAAGTTTCCTACAAAGTTGTCCAAAGTGGTGGAAACGTGAAGTTGGAATGTCCCCAAGTAGGTAAAGCGTTTGCACCAGAAGAAATTTCTGCTAAAGTTCTGCGCAAGCTAGTAGAAGACGCCAGTAAATATATCGGCGAAACTGTAACTCAGGCTGTAATTACTGTTCCAGCTTACTTTAACGACTCTCAGCGCCAAGCTACCAAAGATGCTGGTAAAATTGCGGGAATCGAAGTATTGCGGATTATCAACGAACCTACCGCCGCTTCCCTAGCATACGGTTTTGATAAGAAGAGCAACGAAACCATCCTGGTATTTGACCTTGGTGGCGGTACGTTTGACGTATCCATCTTGGAAGTAGGTGACGGTGTGTTTGAAGTGCTAGCTACTTCTGGTGATACCCACCTTGGTGGTGACGACTTCGATAAAAAAATTGTTGATTACTTAGCAGAAGCATTTAAGAAAGACGAAGGTATTGATTTACGTAAAGACAGACAAGCTTTACAACGTCTGACAGAAGCAGCAGAAAAAGCCAAGATAGAACTTTCTAGCGTTACCCAAGCTGAAATCAACTTACCATTTATCACTGCGACTCAAGATGGTCCCAAACACTTGGATATGACTCTGACACGGGCCAAGTTTGAAGAACTTTGTTCTGATTTAATTGACCGTTGTCGTATCCCTGTAGAAAATGCCCTGCGCGATGCTAAGTTAACCAAGAATGATATCGATGAAGTCGTGCTAGTGGGTGGTTCTACTCGTATCCCCGCTGTCCAAGACTTGGTGAAGCGGATGTTAGGTAAAGAACCAAACCAAAGTGTTAACCCTGATGAAGTGGTAGCAGTTGGTGCTGCGATTCAAGCTGGTGTACTTGCTGGTGATGTCACGGGTATCTTGTTGTTAGATGTAACACCGCTATCTCTAGGTGTAGAAACCTTGGGTGGTGTAATGACCAAGATTATTCCTCGCAACACTACTATTCCTACTAAGAAGTCAGAAGTGTTCTCCACCGCCGTCGATGGTCAAACCAACGTAGAAATTCACGTCCTCCAAGGCGAACGGGAAATGGCAGGCGATAACAAGAGTCTGGGAACCTTCCGTCTTGATGGTATTCCCCCTGCACCCCGTGGTGTACCCCAAATTGAAGTGACCTTCGATATTGACGCCAATGGTATTTTAAACGTCACCGCTAAAGATAAAGGCACTGGCAAGGAACAGTCCATTAGCATTACAGGTGCTTCTACCCTTGATAAATCCGACGTTGAGCGGATGGTAAGAGAAGCTGAGCAAAATGCTGCTGCCGACAAAGAGCGTCGTGAGAAAATCGATCGCAAGAATCAAGCTGACTCTTTGGCGTACCAAGCCGAAAAACAATTGCAAGAGTTGGGCGATAAAGTCCCGGCTGCTGACAAGACCAAAGTTGAAGGTTTGGTGAAAGATTTGCGCGATGCGATTAGCAAAGATGACGACGAGCAAATCAAGAAACTAATGCCAGAACTACAACAAGCGTTGTTTGCTGTTGGTAGCAACATCTATCAGCAAGCTGGTGGCGGTGCAACTGGTGATGGTGCTGGTACTACAGATGCTGGTGCTTCCTCCTCTGCTGGTGGTGGCGGTGATGATGTGATTGACGCTGATTTCACAGAGTCTAAGTAATGTTGATTGTCGTTAGTTGTTGGTTATTGCAATCAACTATCAACAATTAACAAACAACAAATTTAACAATTACCACTCAAGGTATACCTTTGGGTGGTCATTTTTTTGTTAAGTCCCGTTAATGGTTAGTGGTTGCGATCGCCTGAGTTTGAGAGTACGCGCGCCGGAAATAATGAGACAAGGGACTGTGGAAGTTGCAGTTTAGTAGGGGTTGTTGCAGAGAGTGCGATCGCTACGATGGAGACGAATCTGTTTCAATCTCGCAGTACTTATAGTATTTGCCCTATAGTTATTGATCAGTAAATTGATAAAGTCAAAATTTAGTCACTGTAACATTAATACCAGAATTGATTTGTTTTGGAGTCTTGAAATATTCTATTGGCTGGAGATACTCAGGAGTTTGATTTTTCCGCTCTTCGCATTCTTTGATAACCAGACCAGGATTCTGAATTAACTCAAGTGGATCAATCCTGGTGCATCCCTGCTCCCTGACTACCGTAATGGAATTTGCAGTTGTTTGTAGAGGATTGTTGCGGTTGCTGATATTACTCCACCTGTTGTTAATTGTCACTGGTTTAGTAACCAAAAAACCTGCTCGATTACTGCCATTAGTTACTGGAGTATTCGCCTGGTTGGCATAGGCGCTTGGAATCAAACTAAGTGTACCAATTAAAAGTGCCAAATTTAGTAGTAAGCATTTCATAAATTCAATTTCTCATAAATAAATACCTACTATCAATTTTGGCTGATTCTACTTTAAGCTGCACTATAGCTGGACACTTTTTGATTCTGCAACATCCGGGTTAAAGGTAAGTTAAAGGTTTTGACGGTATACATCACCGCACCGCGTCTGCCTATTTCCTGTTTCTTTACCTCCATCCATAACAAGTTCAATTTTGCCTAATCACCTAGACTAGGTTTAGCAAAGTGTGACAGTTTGGCAACTAGCCGCAGTTCTACCAATGAGAGATGACCAAAACTACAACGCTGGATGAAACTAGCGATCGCACAATTGACTAAAGTTTATTAGTAATAGATTTTTTGGAAAAACTTAGGTACACTAAATAACGTCTAATTTTGAGAAAAAGTCAAGTATTTAGATAACAATATCAAGAATTTTCATATGAAACTTTACTACATTACCTTAAATAACGCAGACGAAGCCCGTCAGATAGGTCGTGCTTTATTGGAACAAAAATTAGCTGTTTGTGTCAATTGGTTCCCTATTACTTGTGCTTACATATGGAAAGGAGAAATCACAGAAGAGCCAGAAATGGTTTTAATTGTGAAAACTCAAGCTGGATATCGGGAACAAATTGAAGGAGTGATTCGCCAGTATATTAATTACACTAACTTTATTGCCGAAATTTCACCCACCGAAATCAACCAACACTTTCTTGAATGGTTAAATGCAGAAGTTCCCTTAAATTCATTAAAAAAGATGTAGTTAAAAATTCTATAGCAGTAGTTATTTTCACCTTGGGCTAGAGAACAATAATAATAGTTGTCTAGTTAAGAAACTAGTTATGACTCGAAATGAGAACTGTAATACTCAGTCGAAAGTCAATCAATCTTCTTCCCATATTGATACACGATATTGGGGCAAAGTAGAAGTCATAGAAAAAGGGAATAACTACAGTATTAATCGTATAGAAATTAAGCCAAAGCACGGCATTAAACCACAAATCCATTATCACCGTGGTGAACACTGGGTCATTGTTTCTGGTACAGCAAAGGTTACTTGTGGTCAGGAGGAAAAATTTCTTAATAAAAATCAATCAACTTTTGTTCCTCCTGCAACACTTCATCAGGTAGAAAATCCAGGATTTATCCCACTGATTATTCTGGAAATTCAGAATGGCGAGTACTTGGGTGAAGATGATGTAGAACGCCCAATATCAATCTAGTCTGGCTTGTAGCACAAATTTTATCTTACAAAAATCATAGGGTGGGCAATACCCCACCCTATAGGATATAAATTAAATATATATTTTCTCATTTTTTATTGTGGGGGAACAAGGCTAGCAGTTTTTGTAGCACTGTTCCAAACTATCCAACCAAATTGATGATCTAAGTTATCATCAGTGTTTGCTACTTTAAAATAAAGTTTTTCACCGCCCTTCATTTCAATAGCAAAATCAGCATTTTGAGCATATACCACCTTAAAACCTCTGTCTCGCAAGCAATACATCGCCCAGGCTTTTAATGACTGTTTTGCTGGTTCGTGTGGGATTGGAGGTTTTTTGATTGCTTCTTCAATGACTTGGAAAATTTGCATATTAGTCAATGGTCAATTGTCAATGGTTATTTGTTATTTGTTATTTGTCATTTGTCATACCGAGTTGCATTCATAGATATTACCTCACCCTGCCTTTGGCACCCCTCTCCGCGAGTTCGGAGAGGGAAACTCGGGGTCCCCACTCCCCCAAGGGAGGAGCCAGTGCGGTGGACTCTTTCCCCGGCATAAAGGAGCCACTCCGGCGGACGGGTCTCTCGGCATAAAGCACGTGGCGTCACCTGGCGTTGGGGATTAGGGGCAGGGGGTGAGGTTTTTAAACACAACTTGGTATCACTATATTATTCTCCTCACACTCCCCCCACTCCTCACACCCTCTTCCTAAATTTTGAATTTTACTCAGTTGAATTTTGAATTGTTTTCTCCCCATCTCCCCACCGCCCCTAATCCCCACCAGGGGCGCCGAGTTCCCCACCTCCCTTGTCCTCCTTCAAATGGGATCGCAGCGGATTTCAATCATAAAGCCATCGGGGTCATAAAAATAGACACCGCGTCCAGTAGGGCGAGTAACTGGACCGTGGGCGATCGCAATTTGGTTTTGTCTGAGTACTTCGACGGCGCGATCAAAACTCGGTGGAGCTATGTCGAAAGCAAGATGATAAGCTCTGGTAAAAGTGCGTTCTGGATTGGGATCTGGTGGTAATAATTCTGGTTCCCAAAATAAATCAAGGATAGTCCCATCAGGAGTAATAAAGTTAGCTACTTTTCCCTGGACAACTAAATCCTTTAACGTTTCTGGAACTTCATCGCCCGTAAGTTCATGTAAACCCAGAATATTGCCGTAGAAGTGTCGTGAAGCTTGCATATTTTGGACATTCAAAGCTATATGATGTACACGCCGCAAGTCTCCTGGAGTCAAAACAGAGTTGAGAGAGTAGGGACTGGATAACATAACTTTACTAAAATTTACTTTCGAGGATAGATGGCAAAGATTTTTTTTTAAATCTATTTTTAATAATAAAAAGCTATCATGATATTTGATTATTCACTAGATTTTCAAAATATCAATTTTAGACAACACCCTGAATTGTATTGTATTGGCAAAGGTGAACAGGGTGTGCTTTTGGTAGAACCATATAAATCGGAAATTTTGCCGCATTGGCTGTTTAAAACACCAGATATTGCTCGAGAATCTGGCGAAAAAATCTATGAAATTTTCTAGCTTATCTTGATCAGGATGATTTTGTGGGCGTAGATATGGCACGGAAATTTTTACAAATGGGTTACACGCGATCGCGCCGTTATGCAAACCACAAAAGTGGCAGAAAATATAAAATCAATCCCCAAAAGGCTGGCTCTGCAGAAGCCGAAAAGCAAGTGAGAAATAAAATCTTATCTTATGAAGTAGACCCAATTAAAGCTGAATCAGCAAACATCTTTAAACAAAAGTGGATACAAGCTAAAACTAACGAGAAATATCTCCAACTTGTAGCAAGACATAAACAAATGTACGAACAAAAATAATTTTCCGCTAGAACGCAAAGCGTTTAGCAATGGGACTGTGTCAATCAGAAATTCTCAGCTTCAACGTCACCTCGCCAGCAGCTGGTTCTGTCCACAATCTTCTTTTGCCGTTTTGATCAGTTGCTATTATACTTCCTTCTATTTTTGATTGCTTATTAATTAAGACTGTGGCATAGTATATCGTGTTTTGCACCTTTGTATTGTAAGTAATTTGATTTGGTTGTGTTAACCGCGCTGCTGGAGAACATGCAGCTAATTCTTTACGGTTTTTGCTGTCATATATATTCATCAATAATTGCTGTGGTGAAGTATTTCTTGTCCGAAAAACTCTCACAGTCTTGCCATTATTAGTATTAAAAAGTAAGGTTGTATCACTTTTATCTTGTTTATCACAACTTGTAACTTTTGCATTGGCTTGTGCTAATACCTCTTTTTCGACTTGTTCTTGGGATGCAGTAGATTCAGAGCCAAATTCTGCTTTGGCTGATGTACAAATAGATAAAATTCCTAAAAAAGCCAGAAAAAAGAATATAGATTTTTTTGTTAACATGGATAGATGTACCTAAAATAGCTAGTATTTTACTATTACATTTATCATAAGTATTCACAACTGAGTACAAAATCAATCTTAAATTTGTAAGCCACGTCAACACTGTCTAGCCATTCATCTACCAATCTTGTTTTATTCCCTGCTTAGTTCCTAGTTGTGACATAAAAATTAATATTCTGTATTTTTAGTCACTGCGAATTCTAAATTTATCCAACAAGTTAGTTATCTTAGAATTAAGTGGGTTAGCGTTAGTCAAATCATGGTCGTAGTGACAATGTTTAGAGCCGCCAACTACTTAATATAGAGGCGAGTTTAGCAATATTTTAGTCAACTTAGAAATCCTTTATTATACAAACTCGTCCTTACCACAAAATTTAATCTAAAAGTCTATTGCCACAAGAAACAAAAAACAATAAGAAAACTGTCTAAAAACCAAGAGTGAAGAGTCCAAGGGGTTGAAAAAAGATGAATGCAGAAAACCATACCAACAAAGATCACCAAGAACGTCTATTTGTCTCCTACATCTTGAGTGCAGGTTGGTTTTTTGGATTGGGAGGATTACATCGTTTATACAATGGCAAAATTGGGACGGGTTTGTTATGGTTAGTGACCTATGGTGTTTTTGGCATCGGTCAGTTTATAGATTTGTTTTTCATCCCCAACATGGTAGATGAACACGAACTAAAACTAAAATTAAAAGCAGGTGTGTCGCCCTTTGGCGTACCTTTGGAACAAGCTGTAGTTGCTTCACAAGTATATCGTCCTACTGGTAATCAACTGATTGTCAAACTCATCGAGGCTGCTGAAAGTCGAGGTGGGATGATCACTGTTACTCAAGGCGTAAAAGTAACTGGAGCCAGTTTTGCAGAAGTAGAATCAGCTTTAAAAGACTTACTGAAATCAGGTTATGTGAGGATAGATAACGACCCCATAACTGGAGCTGTTACCTACCATTTCTATGAGCTAGGTTAATTTCTCCCCAGCCACTTCTGACCATTCAATCGCTGCATCAAACCATACACCAGTAAATCTAGTGTGGTTTTGCGTTCATCAATTAAAAATGATTCCAAAGTACTGGGGCGTTTCCCTTCATTGCAGGAAAAAGCTTTTTTCCCTTGAATATCTTCATCGGGAAAATATAAATTGAAGTGGCGTACGCCATCTGCAAAGTTGCCAACAACTTGCCAACACTCACCGAGTTGTTCCATCCCTTTGATGGGAACCGGCTGTTTTACAAAAGAAATTTGTAAGTCTTTTACCCCTTCTTGGGCTACAGCTTTTTGTAAAGCAGGTAAGTAGTATTGTTGGATAAACTCTGAAAACGGCTTATCTTCAACTGCTGGTGGTTTTTCCTTCTTAGCAGCCTTGGCAGCGGGTTTTTCCCCATCTGCTGTTTTAGCTGCGGCGGCGGGTTTTTCCCGCTTGGGTGGTGCAGTTGTAGTTTTAGCTGCATTGGGGTTTGTGTCTGGATTTGCTGCTTTTGAATCTGGCGCGTTGGAAGTGGGAATGTCTGTCGCTTCCGGGGAATCGGTGCTGGGAGCCACCTCTCCCGCTTCATTGTGATTGGTTTGTTCTGTCATTGCTCAGATCAATCCTTATGTATAGCTTTTAGGGAAGCTTGGGGAGCGATCGCTCACCTTGAGATACCTTAGATAGGGGTCATTTTCATTTTGACATAGCCAAAATAGTCTACATATACTAACTCCTATTTGCAAGCAGCCCATGGTAAAGTTGTATAAATTTTTCCAAGTTTAAAATTTATTGATAGTGACAATAATTCTAAGTCTTAATATAGACCTAAATTCAAATCAGTCTTTGAAATCAACTATGAATTTATATATCAATGAAAATAAATTAAATATAGAATTTACATTTACAGAACAACTACTAGCCGTTCGCTGGAGAAAAAGCTGGACTATCCCGCTCGCACATATTACCCAAGTTAAAACAGCAGAGCCTGAAAGTAATTGGAAAGAAATACGCGCTGCTGGTAGCTTTATTCCAGGATTGATTAAAGCTGGTACTTATTATACAGACCGAGGCAAAGAGTTTTGGTATGTAAATAGAGATAAAGATTATTTAACTATTGAATTACAAAATGAATCCTATCAGAGAATTATCTTGACTATTGATAACAATAAACATTGGCAAGAAAGACTCAACCAATTAATAACTCATTAGTCACAATCAATGTACTCATAAAAACAAAGAGTTATGAGCTATAAATTGTCATTCTTAACTCATAACTCATAACTTCCGATCAACCACCAGCTACAGCAGGAACAATACTGACTTCATCGCCCTCTTTTAAAGGTGTTTTTACTCCTTCTAAAAACCGGATATCCTCGCTGTTGACGTATAAATTCAAGAATCTTCGTGGCTGTCCTCCTTCATCACACAAGCGTGACTTAATACCAGGAAAAGATTGCTCTAGAGATTCAAAAAGTTCTGCAATAGTACTAGCATTGCAATCTATAGTAGCCTGATTATCAGTAAATTTTTGCAGAGCGGTAGGGACTAAAACTTTTACAGACATTTTTAACTGTTAATTGTTGGTTGTTGGTTGTTAATAGTTATTAGTTAGTAGTTAGTAGTTAGTGGTTGATTCCTACTAACCACTAACCACTAACCACTAACTAAACAAGAACTTGCTGCCATTCTAGGCGCTCAAGTGTACGAGAACGCTCAAGGGCTCCCTCAAAACTATCGAGCTTTGCTTCGATTGTCAAAGGTTCACCAATGTACCCATGTACAGCTTCTTGGGTTTTTAAACCATTGCCAGTGATATAGACAACGGTGGTTTCATCTGGATCAATTTTGCCAGCTTCCACCAATTTCTTCAGCACGGCAATAGTTGTACCACCAGCGGTTTCAGTAAAAATACCTTCGGTTTCCGCTAGCAACTTGATGCCTTCTATAATCTCAGCATCCGTTACAGATTCAATGCTACCACCTGTCTTCTTGGCAATTTCGACAGCGTAAATACCATCTGCTGGATTGCCGATCGCGATCGATTTAGCAATTGTATTTGGTTTGACTGGTTGAATAAAGTCACGGTCTTCCTTGAAGGCTTGAGCGATGGGTGAACAGCCTTCAGCCTGAGCGCCACTAAATTTCACTGGTTTACCTTCGACTAAACCAACTTCCACAAATTCATTGAAACCTTTATAAATTTTTGTAAACAGCGAACCTGATGCCAGAGGTGCAACAATATGGTCAGGTAGCTGC
This sequence comes from Fischerella major NIES-592, assembly GCF_001904645.1. Classification (NCBI taxonomy): domain Bacteria; kingdom Bacillati; phylum Cyanobacteriota; class Cyanophyceae; order Nostocales; family Hapalosiphonaceae; genus Fischerella; species Fischerella major. The sequence continues at coordinate 277,629 of NZ_MRCA01000004.1, forward strand.
CAACCCAGCTGTTCGGCAACTTCAAAGCCCAAAGTTTTGGAACCTTCTGAGTAGTAAGGACGCAAGTTAATATTGACAAAACCCCAACCGTGTGTATTGGCAACTTCCGAGCAGAGGCGATTAACTTGGTCGTAGTTACCCTTAACAGCCATTAAAGTAGGGCTGTAGATCAGGCTACCCAAAACCTTCCCAGCTTCTAAGTCAGCAGGGATGAAGACACAACAATCTAAACCAGCATGAGCTGCGATCGCAGCAGTAGAATTAGCCAAGTTACCAGTGCTAGCACAAGAAACAGTCGTGAAACCCAACTCCCGTGCTCGTGTCAAAGCAACTGATACCACCCTATCTTTGAAGCTGAGGGTAGGCATATTCACTGCATCATTTTTAATATAAAGCTTATTCAAGCCTAAGCGACGTGCCAAGCGTTGCGAACGCACCAAGGGAGTCATACCAGTTCCCACATCAATAGGATTCTCGCTAGCCACAGGCAAAAACTTCCGATAGCGCCACATCGAATTTGGCCCCGCCTGAATTGATTCGCGGGTGACAGTTTGACGAAGGCTGCTGTAGTCGTAACTTACTTCCAAAGGCCCAAAGCAGAACTCACATACGTGGCTGGCTTTGAGTTCGTATTCTGCACCGCATTCTTTACATTTCAAAGCTTTGAAAGCGGCGGTTGCCTTTTGGGTGTCAATTGCCTGAGTCATAAACTAGCTTCTCCCTGGATGTCCCTCAACTGTCGCTTGATGCTATCACGAGTAAAAATACCAGTCAAACATACCCGATAAATTTTGTCGGTTTTAAGACGCTAATAAAATTGCATAAATTGCATACATTCAATCCTATGCATACAATCAATAGATTATGAATATATGTATCTTTACTGACTAAATTTCCGTAATCTTATCAATGTATTATATTGAAATGTATATTTAGCAACAGCAACTATAGCTCAAACAAATAAAATTTCATTGTTTTCACTAATGGTCTAAGTTTGTAATAAATGCTACTTTTGTACTCATGCCTTTAACAATTAATCAATATGTCTTGAGATAGATTTCTTAGGTTAGACATATGGTTGATTAAAAGTCTCTACTCAAGCAGTACTCAAATCCTACGGTGCATGATCAAACATGAATACTCAAGAGCAGGAATCTGTTGGTACATGTTTTGGCAAACCATGTTTGGTTTCACAATTGCCGAAAGGTCTACCTTTTGTGTTGCGTTATTTCATCCAACGCTGAAAAGCTAGGTAGTTATTTAGCTTTTGTGTTGGGTTGAACCTGAATTATCAAGTAAATCTGCGGCTATCTCACCTAAGTAGGACTTACGCACAGTCTACGAACCCTTGGCGTTCTTGGCCTCATGGCGATACCCTGCGGGAAGCCGCTGCGCGTCTACAATACTTTAAGCTTTTTGTCAATTTTTGCGTAAGTCCTGCTAAGAATAGAAACTTTTGGATAAAAAATCCTGTGTTTTGATACAGGATTGACTTTGAATATAAATTAAGCGGTATAAATTATGTCAAAACTCAATCATTTTGTCAAGCAAACCCCAAGGCTGTATCGTTCCTTGGTAATAACAGCGTTACTTGCCAACGGCATTTTCCAATTCGTTGCCCCTGTATTAGCAGAAGGCACAACAGCCGGTCAATCGATTAGCAACACGGCAACTGCAACCTACGAAGATCCGAATAATCCAGGCACGACCATCAATACTACTTCTAATACAGTAACTGTCACCGTAGCAGAGGTCGCTGGTATAACTGTCACAGCCTCTGGCATTACAGACAATACATCAGGAACTCCAGTTGCAGTGGGTGATATCCTGTACTACAACTACACCGTCACCAACGTCGGTAACGACCCCACCAAGTTTCGTGTTCCCAACTTAGCCCGTGTTACAGGCCCAGCAACGGCAGGTAATTTGGAATACAGCACCGATGGCGGTACAACCTGGACACCAATTAGTGGTAGTGAATATGTTACAGATTCCATTCCTGTTGACGGTTCAATCTTGGTACGTGTGCCGGTAACTGTACAACCTGGAGCTCAAACCAATGATGTAATTACCGTTACCCTTGGTGATACCCCTGGTGACGGTCAGAACCAACTGCGAGATCCTAATGGTGGTGACGTTTACACCGTAGATAACGCCGATGGATCGGCTACAGGAGAAGTTGCTGGCACACCTGTAAACGGAGTACGTGAGGCTAGCGCTACTCAGAAAGCAACTGTAAATTCCTCCCTGAAGAACTATGCCTTGGCTACAATTCTCAAAACCCGCAGTAATTATGACAATGCCAACACCCCAGTAATTACTGATGATACCCTGAGCTACGTCTTGAGTTTAAGGGTAGAGTTAAACGACCCAACAGGTAACAATATTACTCCTGTACCACTGGTGGGCACAACAATTAATGGCTTGACAGGTTCGCGCATTTTAGTTTCCGATGCAATCCCGAATGGTACAGAATTAGCGGCTGTACCCACTCCACCACCTGGTTGGCAGGTAGTTTATACAACCGACCCAATTAGTATTAATGCTAACGACGCTACCTGGCAACCACTTACAAGTGCTACCAACCTTTCTACAGTTACCCGTGTCGGTTTTGTCAACGACCCAGCTGTAATTACTTCCATTGCACCAGGTCAAACAGTGAGTGGATTTTCGATTGACGTCAAAGTTAAATCAACTGCAACTTCACCACTAACAGTTAACAACATTGCTCAATTGTTTGGTCAAACCTCAGGCGGTACAACCCTGGTATACGATGAATCCGGTGACCAAAGTCCCAGTAACTACGACGGTCAGACAATTCCTCCAGGTTCCACAGATACCAATAATGATGGTGTTCCTGATACAAATCCTGCGGTGACTGACGGCTATATCAATGACGCCACTGACTTAGGTAACACAGGTACAGACTCTGGTAACAACAACAGTGGTAGTGGTGCTGGTGGTGAAGCAAACACCTTTACAGTGCAAACACCTCTTGCTTCTGATGTACTGAACGGGCCTGAACGTACCCCAGATGCTATTGGTCCAACCAGCAATAACGATGACTTCACTAACAAATCTTCCTTTGTACCTCCAAATCAAGCCCCCGGTTCCACCCTTGATCCCTCTAGTGTAGCTTTTACGAATACAGTTAGAAATAGCGGCACTGACCCGAACAACATCTCTCTGGTTCCCACACCACCAGCTAACCCTGCTGATTTACCTGTGGGTACGCTAGTAACCATTACTTACGGGGCTGAGTCCAAATCCTATGTCTGGGATGGTGACGAGTTCTTGTATGATGCAGACCGTAATCCCAGCACAACCAATGACCAATCTCCCATTGATGCTACCTCTGAGTACATTACTATTTCTAACGTTGCACCAGGTACAAATGTCAACTACGGTGTTGAGGTAAATCTACCTGCAAATACTCCTCTGTCTACCGATATTGATAAAGGTTTCCCAGTTCCTGTTACCGCCTTTGTTGATGATGCTACACCTGGTTTAGGTTCAGAACCGCAGAATACCACAATTGATCGCGTCTACACTGGCTTCTTGAAACTAGTCAAGGAATCACGGGTACTCCCAGGAACTGGCCCAGCTGTTCAAGGTAACGATGGTACTTTCAGCAGCGATCCGAAGAAACCTGCACCAGGAAACATTATTGAGTACCGGATTACCTACAAAAATATTTCAGAAGCTCAAGCTGGTACAGGTAACATACTCCTAAGAGCTGACAAAGTTGTGATTACTGAAGATGGTACAACGGGCGGTAACAACTGGGCATTAGATAACGACAGTGACGGTAAAATCGATACCAGTAACATTGTCGGGTCAGCTAAAGATTCTGGGGCTGCAACCATCAACTTCTACAACGGTAATCCTGCAACTAACTCTAGCATTGACCAAACCGGCACAACTGTGAATACTGATGTCACCAAGTACGTGGATACTGTCACAGGTAACGTTGCACCGGGTGAATCTAGAACATTCACATTCCAACGCAAGGTGAATTAGTAGTTTGTAGAGACGTTGTAATGCAACGTCTCTCATAACCAATAAGAAAAATTTTGAACAGGTGTATCAATATGAAGCGTTTTTCTATTGGCAGTATGGGAGCAGTAGCACTGATTGTTACACTTCCATTTGTCAATCAAATTCCGATACTCACAAATATCTGGCATTCTCATGCTGCTTTGGCTCAAAATACCCAAGCCAAGGGCCAAGTAGAGTTGCGCCTAGAAGCAGAAAAGAAAATATTAGGACAGCAAGTCCAAGGTAAGCAAAAAGAAAGCTGGCAAAAATTGTCAGGTAAAGCCGTAGTACAACCAGGGGATATACTCCGTTACACAGTTACTGGTGTCAACAACGGCAATAAAGCAGTCAAAAATCTTGTTATTAATCAGCCAATTCCCAAAGGAATGATATATGTGCTGAACTCTGCAACCGTGAATCCTAACACTGGCGCCAAAATTACTTACAGCATTGATAACGGACGTACCTTTGTAGAAAAGCCAACGGTAAAAGTCAAGCTTCCCAATGGCAAAGTGGAAACTCGCCCTGCACCAGCGATCGCCTACACCCATATTCGGTGGAATTTTGGTACATCCGTTGCAGCCAAGGCGCAAATCAAAGGAACTTATCAAGTGCAGGTGCGCTAAGTCAGTCAACAGTGATCAGTTGTCAGTGATCACTGTTGACTGAAATTCCCAGCTACGGAACCGTAAAGTTTCACAGGAGAGTATAAGCGTGCGCCCTCAAAGTTCGCAATGGCAAAATCATGCCAAGATTAGCTGGTTGAGGCGGATAGCAGCAACGTTTTTGGTCACAAGTGTATTGCAGACTTCCACGTCTGCGATCGCTCAAGTTGAGAGTAGCAAGCCGTTGACCAACTTTACAAATCAAGCTACTTATACCTATACAGATTCTAGTAATAATCTTAAATATCAAGGAATTTCCCGTCAGATTCAAGCTGCTCCTAGCCCATTAGTTGACCCACTAGGACGAATTTTAGGATGTGCTGGTAATGTTTTACCTGACTATACAGGCTTTTCTGTTGCTGTTTATGAGCCTAACCCCAACGATCCCACAGGGACAGAGTTAGGAAAATTGTTACCCCTAACTCGCACAGAATTACCTGATATTTCTAACAACAAAATTCCTGGTGGATTAAAACCAAATATTGAGAATAGCAACCCCTATTTCCTAACCAATACAGAACCACTGGGTGCTTATAACTTCCTACTTGATCCGAATGTGGGTCAAACCGATCCTGGCAGAACCTATATTTTTGTAGTTAATCCTCCAGCAAATTCTATTTATAAACAGCGTCGCATCAAAATTCAAATTGTGCAAAGCACTGGTATAGAGAATAATAATGTCGTTCGCTATGTTGCTACATCCTTAGACGGTCAACCAATTACACTTACAGGTCAAACCCAAACTGAATCAACGGTTGTCTTAGTCGCCAATGCTGAACTCCAAGGACTAGACTTACTAGCTTTTGAATTTACTACCAATATGTGTCAGCCGGAACAGGTACAGATTGTCAAAACAGGCGATCGCGCTGTGGCTGAACCAGGAGACACAGTCATCTACCGCCTTTCAGTCAGAAATTTAGCTGATGCTGGTTTAGATAGCTTAGTAGTTACCGACACCTTACCCTTGGGTTTCAATTTCTTACCCAAATCCGTCCGGGGTGAAATTGATGGTCAGCCCGTCACCATCACAGCAGAACGCAATGGCTCCAATGTGGTCTTCCGGACAAATACCGTGATTCCGTCGCAAAAAGTATTAAATATTGCCTATGCAGCCCAACTCACGCCAGATGCAGTACGTGGATCGGGACGCAACTTAGCCAGTGTCACTGCTCAAAGAGCAGATAACCGTTTCCTCACTAAAGACGGACCAGCTACACACCAGTTACAAATTAGACCGGGAATTGTATCAGACTGCGGCACAATTATCGGCCGAGTGTTTGTAGATAAAAACTTTGATGGCGAACAGCAATCAGGCGAACCGGGAGTTCCCAATGCAGTGATTATTATGAAAGACGGCAACCGTATAACTACTGATATTAATGGTTTGTTTTCTGTAGCTAATGTCTTACCCGGTAATCATACAGGAGTTCTTGACCTCAGCAGCTTGCCTGGTTACACCCTAGCACCCAACCTCAAATTTAAAGAACGCAACAGCCAATCCCGCCTAGTACGTTTAGAACCCGGTGGTATGGCACGCATGAATTTTGCAGTCACCCCCGCATCTGGTGAGGAGGTCAAGAAATGAATCAAGAAGGCAGAAGGCAGACGGCAAATGGCAGAAGGGAGTTATTGAAGTCTCAACTATTGAATACAACAAGTAGTTCACCACACAAACTTTGCCAGGTAAACCTATTCCTAGTTTTATCCTCTCTTTCTCGTCCTCTGCGTTCTTCACGCCTTTGCGGTTCGTTGCTTTACCCCTCAAACTCAGGTTGTCAGATCACTAGTTTCAACCTCAGATTCATGGGGGCGATCGCAGGGGCTGTGAGTCTAGCATTGTATCCTATTGTAGCTAAGGCAGAATACCCCAATCTTATTCCAGAAGAACAGCAAGACCTCACACCCAAGCACTCAAAAGATGTAGAGAAACCTCCAGAATCCAACGCAATTTTATCTGAAGAGACTATTGACTCGCCCTTGACGGAACAGTTATCCGCTTTACCAGAGGTTCCTCCATCTCCGACAACATCCCCAGGGATACAACCATTTCAACCAGCACAAGATATCCAATTACCAAAAAGTCTAAAACAACTAGCACAAAACACATCTTCTCCTACTCCTATCAAAATCCTCACCCCTGATACTGTCGTCGATATACCAGCCACCACAGTCATCCTGCAATTTCCACTAGATACAGAGGTAGAATTGCGGGTGAATGGGGATTTGGTAGATCCATCATTGGTGGGACGGACAGAAACGGATGCCAATACTAACTTAGTAACGCAGACATGGTACGGTGTCTCGCTCAAAGAAGGAACCAACACTATTACTGGCCAAGTGGTAGGTTCTAGTGAATCTCCTGTCAGCGTGCAAGTAGTTGTCAGAGGCGCACCCACACAATTGAAATTGGAAACCGTTGAAACTCGGATTCCAGCAGATGGACGTTCCATAGCTACAATCAAGGGGGAACTCCGAGATGAAAATGGCAACCGTTCCAACCGTGATACTGTTGTTACTCTCGTATCTACGGCTGGTGAGTTTGTCGGTACAGACTTTAAACCTGATCAACCTGGATTCCAAGTAGAGGCAAAGAAAGGGCAATTTACCGCCTCTGTGAAATCAAGTTTGAATGCTCAAACAGTGAGAATTCGAGCGATCGCCAATGATTTAGAAGCATACACTCAACTGCAATTTGAAACAGCCCTGCGTCCGAGTTTGGTAACTGGGATAGTAGATGTGCGTTTGGGTGCTAGGGGTACAGATTACTACGGCAGTTTTCGCGATTTTCTCCCGCCGAAGAAAGACAATAGTACTCAATTAGATGTACGCTCGTCAGTATTTGCCACTGGGACGATTGGAGAATGGTTGTTTACTGGTGCTTACAACAGTTCTCGTAATCTGAATGAAGACTGCAACTGTGATAACAGGCTGTTTCGTAGTTTCCAGTTCAACGATCAAAATTATCCTGTCTACGGTGACAGTTCCAAAACCGAAGTACTCACACCTTCTATTGACAGCGTCTATGCACGATTTGAGCGATCGCCTAAAACGACCGGTGCTGATCCCGATTATTTCATGTGGGGTGACTACACCACCCAGGAATTTGCTCGTTCATCCCAGCAATTTACCTCGGTAACACGCCAATTGCATGGCTTCAAGGGAAACTACAGCCTGGGAAATTTACAACTCACTGCTTTCTATGGCAATAACATCGAAGCTTTTCAAAGGGATATCATTGCTCCTGATGGTACGAGTGGTTACTATTTCCTTTCCCGTAGATTACTAGTTCCGGGTAGTGAAAACATCGCGATTGAGTTGGAAGAACTCAACCGTTCTGGTACTGTGTTGGAACGCAAGCAACTTAATCGTGGCCCTGATTACGAGATAGACTATGATCGCGGCACTATCTTATTCCGGGAACCCATTCAACGTACTGATTTAGGTGAGGACGGACAGGTTTTAGTCCGGCGCATCGTCGTCACCTACCAATACAAAGGTAGTGGTTCCGATAGTAATATTTATGCTGGTCGTCTACAATACAATTTTGACCGCACCCTCAACAAAGAAAGTTGGATAGGAACAACTTACTTCCAACAAGACCAGGGGATGCATGACTTTGAACTCTACGGTGCAGATGCACAGATTGCTTTGGGTTCAAGAGGCAAATTGATCGCAGAATATGCCCATTCCACCAATAGTTCCGACATCTCAGGAAAGGTGAGCGGTTCCGCCTACCGGATTGAAGCCGAGGGAGAAATTTTCCCCGGTTTACGTGGACGGACATACTACCGTTCCACAGATGCAGGTTTTGCTAACGATGCTACAATCAGCTTTGTCCCTGGTCAAACTCGCTACGGCGCACAATTAATAGGAAAAATTTCACCTACTACAAATTTACGGTTCCAATACGACCACGAAGATAATTTTGGGACTGCACCCCAACCGCTAGATACTTTTGAGGAGTTATTTGCACCGCGTACACAAGCAGTTCCTGGAAGCAAAGTTGATAATTCTCTGACGACAATTACTGCGGGTATTCAACAGCGCTTTGGAAGAGCAACCTTAGATGTGGATTGGGTACATCGGGACAGGGAAGACCGCTTGTGTCTGGAAACGTTGCAATGCAACGTCTCTACAAATTCCGATCAATTGCGATCGCAACTGAAAATCCCTATTACTAAAACCCTCACTTTCCAAGCCATCAATGAATTAACTCTATCTTCAGAAACTGATCCTGTCTATCCAGACCGGACTGCGTTTGGTTTAAATTGGGCTGTTGTACCTGGTATCAATGTCAGTTTGGCCCAACAGTTTTTCACTCGCGGTCAATATGACGATAACTCCATCACCAGTTTCAGTGTCAATGGTCAACACAAACTTGGTAGAGATACCACTATCACTGGTCGTTACACCATTTTGGGTGGGGCGAACGAACTAACTACCCAAGGAGCCATAGGATTAAATAACCGTTGGACAATCGCCCCTGGCTTAAAACTCAATCTTGCTTATGAACACCTCTTTGGCAACTTCTTCGGACGCACCGCCACAGGGCAACAATTTCCCCAGCCTTTTGCTGTCGGTCAAAGTGGCTACTCCTTGGGTTTTGGTAGTGGTGATAGTTACAGCATTGGTCTGGAATACACTGATAACCCGAAGTTCCAAGCCAGCGCCCGTTTGGAGCATCGCAGTTCTGACCGTGGTTACAATACCGTAATTACCGCAGGTGCAACAGGTAAAATATCACCAGCAATCACAGCCTTAGTACGTTATCAACAGGCAAATTCTGCCAATCAAAAACTAACAGGACTGGGAGACACAGCCAACCTGAAAGTTGGTCTAGCCTATCGCGATCCTCAAAATGATAAATTTAACGCCTTGCTGCGTTATGAATATCGCAAAAATCCTGCCGTCATTCCTGATACTGTTCTATTGGGGAGTGGTACAGGTTCCGAAGACCATACCTTTGCTGTGGAAGCTATCTACGCCCCCAATTGGCAATGGGAATTTTACGGTAAGTATGCTCTACGCAAGAGTACTTCTTATTTAGCTGAAGATTTAGTAGGAACTAGCACAGTGAACTTAGGACAATTACGGGCAACCTATCGTCCAGGCTACAGCTGGGATGTGCTCGGTGAAGCACGTGTGATTAGTCAAAGTAATTATACAGAAACAGGCTTTGTTGTTGAAGCAGGTTACTATCTCACACCTAACTTACGCCTGTCTGCTGGTTATGTCTTTGGTAAAGTTGATGACCGTGACTTTTCGGGAACCCGTTCAGCCGGTGGGCCTTATCTAGGTTTAACGGTGAAGTTGAACGAATTATTTGATGGTTTCGGATTGCAAAAACTCCCACCACGTCAACAGCAAGAATCTACCAAAACCTTAGTGGAGAAATTGAAGAAGTAGAGACGTTGCAATGGGTAGAGACGTTGCATTGCAACGTCTCTACATCAGGGTAACGGATTTGGAATTGTAACCATGACACAACCAAAATTCCAAGGTAAATACCGGGTTGAATCAACCCGTTTGCCAAATCGCAACTATGCCGCCAACGGTTCGTATTTCATTACCATTTGTACCAAAAATCGTGACCATGATTTCGGTAACGTGGTTTCAGGTCAGGTGCATTTATCAGTAATTGGGGAAATTGCCCAAAGATTCTGGGTAGACATTCCCAACCATTTTGATTACACCTACATCGATGCCTACGTCATTATGCCCAATCACGTACACGGCATTGTTGTTATCGACCGTCCCGAAAACGTAGAGACGTTGCAGTGTAACGTCTCTACACAAAATGATGCGCCATGGGACATCACCCAACGTCAATTCATGTCTAACATATCTCCCAAACCAGGTTCGTTAGGTGCGATCGCACGATCATACAAATCTGTTGTCACCCGTTGGTGTCGGGAAAACGGTCATAACCATTTTGCTTGGCAATCACGATTCTACGACCACATCATTCGTGCTGATGGTTCTTTAGATCGCATTCGCGAATACATCATTAACAATCCTGCTAAATGGGAAGAAGACAAAAATAACCCTGCAAATTTATGGATGTGATACCCACACCCCCGAATGTAGAGACGTTGCATTGCAACGTCTCTACAATGCAACGTCTCTACAATGCAACGTCTCTACAATGCAACGTCTTGAAAATTGCAAATTCTATTTTATTGAATAATTTGTGATGTACCTAAGAATGATCGCCTCAGTAAATATAGATGAAATTGGTAATTTTTTGTACAACTTGGGTAATCTAAGAACTGTAGAACACTTAAGTGTGATCAGTATTCATCTCCAGTATGGGAGATCTGAACCTGCTGTCAACGTCATTGTGCGGTCAATTGATGGGGTGTCTAAATGAAAAACGTCCGATGTAGAGAATTTATCATGAAAAATTTTCTCAGACTAAGTTGGAGACATTACTACCTTTGGTAGCGGTTACTTGAGTGGCTGGATTGATTTGAATCGTGATGGAGATTTTAACGATACAGGTGAGAAGGTAATTAGCGATCGCAGCATTACCAATACTACCGTCTCGACGACCTCTGTACCCATCACTACTCCTAGTACTGCATCCAAGTTGATACCAGGGATACTGATATTCTTAATTGGTTATACCTTGGGTATACCAAACAATGTTGCAATTACAGTTAGTAAAGCCAATATCAGCAATATAAACATTTTGTTGCAATTAAACAATGAAATATTTATTTAAGTACCTGCGGGAATTGCATCTATCCAGAAGCAAAATTATTCAAAAAACCCCCATTCAAACACTTAAACAGTACCCAATAATTTTGTCTTGCTTGTCTTTTGGGTTTGCCTTTGTTGGCATAGGATTGAATGCAGGTAAAGCTCATGCTGCGGTTGCAGTTAATAAAGAATTCAACCCCATATCTATTTCTGTTAATCAAACTTCAACCCTAACAATACAACTATTTAATTCCAACTTTTCGGCCGCAACCAACACTAGCATCACTGATAATTTGCCATCTGGACTTGTGATTGCTAACCCAGCGATGATGAGCAATACCTGTGGCGGAACGGTGACAGCTAACCCTGGTAGTACTAGTATTCAACTCTCCGGTGGTACTATTCCAGCAGCAACAAGTGGTACTCCTGGTAATTGCCAAATCACTTTGAAGGTAACTGCATCTACTCCCAATACCTACGTCAACACAATTGCGGCAAATACCGTTACCTCTTCTCAAGGCACCAACCCACTAGCAGCTAACGCTACTCTCACTGTCTCCTCTGGTATACCAATCACAGGTTCTAAATCCTTCTCTCCTGGTACTGTTCACGGTAATGGTTCACCCACTACAATGACCATTACCTTAAACAATTCAAATAGTTTTCCACTAACTAACGCAAGCTTCACTGATAACTTGCCAGCTCCTTTGAAAGTAGCAACAACTCCTTCAGCCTCCACAACCTGTGGTAGTGGCACTGTGACTGCCGTTGCTGGATCGAATACAGTTAGTCTGAGTGGTGGAACCATCCCGGCTAGTAGTTCATGTACTGTCACCGTTAAATTAGAAGCCAGTAGTCCCAATGATTTCCAAAACGGCAACGTTAAAAATACAATTGCTGCAAACAATGTCATTACAACAGAAGGAATTACTAATACTAGCCCGATTGAAGGTTCTGTGAAGGTGCAAACAGGAGCCGAAGTCAATAAAGCCTTTTCTCCTAGTAATGTCCAAACAGGTGAGATATCTGTACTCACTTTAACCCTACATAACTTCAACAGTACGCCAATTACCTCAGCTAATATTACTGATACCATGCCTTCTGGGCTGACAGTAACTGGATTAGTAAAAAATACCTGTGGTGGCACAGTAACGTTTACTACCACTCAAGTCCAACTCTCAGGTGGTACAGTTCCTCCTGCACCTTCAGGTAGTGGTTCTGGTTCCTGTCAGATTCAGGTAAATGTGACTGCGAATACAAGTGGTAGCTACAAAAACGACATACCAGCTGGCAACTTGAATGGAGTCAATTACCCTGCAACGAATGCCACTTTAACAGTTAGCCAGGCTACGCCTGTTTCTTTGAGCAAAAGCTTCTCACCAAGTACGAGTGTACAGGGAGGACAAAGCACTCTCACAATTACCCTCTCCAATACGGCAAATAGCCAAGCTACCATCACATCTTTCACCGACGACTTGAAAACAATGGGTTCGGGGTTCACTGTTGCTTCTAGTCCTGCGGCTAGCACCACCTGTAGCGGTGGTACGGTGAATGCTACAGCAGGTAGCACTGTTATTACTATGAAGAGTGGCACAATTCCTGCCCAAGGCTCATGTACAATTACCGTGCCTGTGCAAGTTGCCATCAATGCTCCTATAAATAAACGTAAAAATACGATCGCAATTAATGGTTTACAGACAAATTTGGGCAACAATACTGCGATCGCTACTGCGGAACTAGATGTGAAGCCTGCTTTAAGCCTCAGCAAATCATTTTCTCCAGTAACTGTTCCGGTGGGAGGCGTCACTCGTTTAACTATCACTGTCACCCGTAATAGTGGCGCACCCGCATTCACAGGTATCAACCTAACTGATAATTTACCCACCGGACACAAAATTAGCTCTGCACCCAACCTAACAAATTCTTGCAATGGCACAGTCAATGCCCCTACTAACAGCACGCAGATCACCTTGAGCGGTGGTACATTGCCCACAGTCGGAAGTTGCAGTATTAGTGTTAATGTGCAAGTACCTAATACAACTGGCTCTGATGAAAATATTATTCCCAAAAATTCTGTAATTACTGACCAAGGTGCAAGCAATACAAGTGATGCCAAGGCAGCAGTAACTAGGATTAATAGTTTCGTGACTTTAAACAAATCTTTCTCACCCACAAGCATCAACTATGGTGGTACATCGACGCTAAATATTTTGATTCTGAATAACAATGCCAATGCCATCAAATTGACAGGTGTTGCATTAGTAGACGAATTTCCAACGGGCATGAAAATTGCCAGTTCACCTGATGCCACTTTTACAGGTTCTGGTTGTAGCGGTGGCACTATAGTAGCCAATCCTGGTAGCAATCAAGTTTCTCTGAATAATGCCACTATCAATGTTGGGGCTCAATGTACGCTCACAGTCAAAGTTACATCAGATTTTGTTGGTAATCTTACGAATGAATTACCAAATAACTTAGTGACTTCTAACGAGGGTGTGACTAACAACAATAAGCCATCAGCAACACTGACTCTGTTGGGTACAGCCGATATCGAAGTAGTCAAAAAAGATGATGGAGTCTCTTCTGTGGCACCAGGAGCAACAACTACCTACACGATTGTAGTGCGGAATAATGGCCCTGATAATGTCGCTGGCATCCATGTCGCTGATCTAGTTCCTCCTGGTTTAACATTTACTAACTGGTCTTGTAATGCTAGTAATGGTTCTAGCTGCGATCAGTCATCGGGTACGGGTGAGCTGAATATCATAGTTAGCTTGCTTAAAAATGGTACTGCAACTTTAACGGTTGATGCCCAAGTTGATCTTAACGCCAGTGGTACAATTACTAATACTGCTACAGTCACAACTCCACCAACTGTCAGCGATCCAAACAACGATAATAATAGTGCCTCAGACACTAACAACGTCACTGCTACTGCAAATAATCCGAATGTAATTTTAGTCAAAAGAATTACAGCTATCAATCACAGCGTGACTACTAACGGGGGCGATGAATTAGATAAATATAAAGATGACCCCAATAATCCCTATGATGATAACAATCTCAATACTCTCACACCCGATCCTAAGGACACGGATAAATGGCCTAATCCCAATACATTTCTCATTGGTGGTATCAACGGTGGTAAAATTTATCCTGGGGATGAGGTGGAATACACGATTTACTATCTCTCAGCTGGAGATAATCAAGCCAAGAATGTATTAGTGTGCGATCGCATCCCCAATAATGTCACCTTCATCCCCACTGCTTTTAACAACTTTGCTACCAAAAACAACCTGGGTTTACAAAACACTGATCGAGGAATTATCTGGCAATATAACGGTAATACCGAATCTCTTACCAATATCAAAGATGGAGATGTCGCCCAGTATTTTCCACCTAGAGAAGATCCAACAGATGTTTATCCTACTGTTGACTGTGGTGGTGAAAATACCAATGGTGCAATTGTCGTGAATTTAGGTGATTTACCAAATGCTACCGGATCTGGAATACCCACTAATTCCTACGGTTTCATTCGCTTCCGAGGACGGGTGAAATAATTCCCTACTCCATAATTATCCATGACAAGAACAAAGGAAGGTGATCGCTCTCCTTTTTCTTTAAAAAGACACAGAATCCCAACTAATAGCAATTTAATAGACATCGACCGAATTGAATTATGCGTTGCTCAAAATCCTTGTAGAGACGCGCTGTTTGAAGCGTCTCTACATTCTTTTTCACCAGATGTCTAATGTGAAGACGGACTAAATTAGTAACTCTCCTCGCATAGCGATCGCATCGGTGATCAAAATGTAGATACAACTGGAGCAGTTGGAGACGCTCTTAGCAGCGCTACTTTAGGTGGTGTATTAGTTGGTCTTAGCAGCTTGGCGCTTCCTGGTATTGGAGCTGTGCTAGCAGCAGGTTCGGTTGGTATGGCATTAGTTACTAGTGCTGCAGGTGTTGCTGTCAGTGCACAGGAGGCGAGGCTTTGTTTTTGGGGCAATTCTTGCTCCTCTATTTGGCTTGGGCTTGTATAAGCGTCGCTAGAAAATGAAAATTTCTTCTATATTCTGACCGTCACTTTTTAATCACATTTTGTTTTAAAAATAAAGAAAGAAAGCAGAGTCAAAAGTTAACTAGCGATGAATAAACAAGTATTATTCGGCTTAACCTTAACAGCAATTTCTGCAATTACAATTCCAACCTTACCTACCTTGGCACAAACTCAAACTAAAATAAGTGATTTACAACAACGTGCCAACGGCATAACTGTATCTGGTAAAGTTACGCAAGCTGTAGGTAATAATTTTATCATTGATGATGGCACAGGGCAGCTAATTGTTGATGCGGGACCGCGTTGGTGGCGGGAAATTAATCTTAAGCCTGGTGAGCAGGTTACTGTTACGGGCGAGTTGGGCAGAGGTGGGGAGTTAGATGCCTTTTCCATTACTCGTGAAGATGGTTCTGTAGTTGATATTCGTCCTTACCCAAGGCCCACCACCTTGGGCGGGTGGCCCTAACCGCAACCGACCCAACTAACAGTCAATCTGCCAAGAATATTTCATCAAACGCCGAGCTATCGACAGCCTATTTCCACACGGGAGGCAATTACAGCAGATTTCAACATTGTGAACTACAGAATACCCCACCCGCGCTATCGCGCATCTGCCCCTTATCCCCACAGAATGGGGATTCCCCCTTTACCCGCTAGCGGAGAAGGTTAGGGAGGGGTGTACTCCATTTATTTGCAAAACGCTGTAAATTACCAATTACCTACCAATTCTTCACCAAAATACCCACAAGTCCAAAAAAGGCAGCGATCGCTAAAACAGACAATAGATTCAAACCTATACGCACTTCTTGTTCGTTATTCTGCCAGCGCATAATCCAGAAAGAATCTGTACCTAAAACAAATGAAGGAACCTGCAAAATCTGGAAGATTGGCATCAGCAGAAAGCTACCCAAAAACACTACCATCAAAGCTAGGAGCGTAACGTTACCCCAAACCCATAAAGCAGAACGAGTTTTTGAACTAGAAGTTTTAAAGGGTAGCGAACGAAAATCAACATCAGGAGGAGCGTAAATCGCCATACCTGTATGACGATCTTCCACCTCAATTGACGCAGGACAGCGCAGCAGCAGCGTTGCCATCCACAAATCACCGCTAGCTCCAGAAGTATTAAATACTACAACTAAACCAAGCCAAGCTGCTTGTGGAAATATCGCTACTAAAACCAGACACAGCAAATCAATTACAACCAACGGAGCCAGGTCAATAACCAAATATGCGTTACGGGAAAAGCGAGTTCCTGGTGAAGTTGCGTAAGCATAAGGTAAGAAAAATTTAACACCAACTCCGTAACGGGGCGACCCACCAAAGGCAGCGAACGCCACCCCGTGAATTAATTCGTGAATAATGATCTGTCCGAATAAAACAGCAATAAATCCTAAGAATACAACAAGGGCTGACCATTGATTTGTTTGGTTACTTGCAGATATAAATGTCCATGTCTGCCCGTGAATGGCTTGGTAAAATCCACTCACACCTGCCACACTTATAAAAAAAAGCACAATACTCAAGGTTGCCCAACGCAACGCGAGTTCGTGCGTTAGGCGGAAAATATAAGTTGGCTCGTGATGATGAACCATAAACTATCAACGACTGCTATTGAGTATTTTGGTTATTACCAGAAGTCCGAACAATATACTGATTAGCAGGCGAATCTTCAGGAAGTGGTTCAATTCTTCCCTGAGAAACCAATGTTTGATGGATTAAAGCCGCAATTTCTGCACGGCTAGCAGGCTGGTTAGGGTTGAGTTCTCTTGCATTTGGATAGTTCACCACTATATTTTGTTTGGTCGCTGCGGCGACATCAGGAATAGCATTTTGCGGGATACTGTTGGCATCTGTGTAATAGTCATTGACAATAGCTGAGGCAGAACGTTCGGGTTGTGTAGTTTCTTGAGGTGTCGTTGTTCCAGGAGGTACAGCCTCGGCTCTAGGAATTATTAGAGGCTGCATTAAGGAAGTTATTGCGATTGGGACAAATACTGGTTTTCTCCTTGCTCGTTGTTGTGTAGTTGGTTGAGTAGTTGGAGAAACTGCCACTGGCGTATCAGAAGTTAAATCTAAACCTCTGTTCAAAGCAGTTATTGCTTCTACTTTGGTAACAGGTTGATTTGGTCGAAAATTACCATTAGGGTAGGCAGACATAAAGCCTTGTTGATATGCTGACTCAATTGGATTTTCTGCCCAGGATTGTTCAGAAACATCTTTGAATACAGAGCCGCTTTCTATCTGTCGCACTGGCGGTTGGTTAAAAGCTTGACGAATAATGGCAGCTAATTCATCACGCTGTACTGCTTGCTCTGGTCGAAATGTACCATCAGGATATCCCGCTACAATGTTCTTCTGCGCCAAGCGTTGAATGAATGGTTGCGCCCAATAATTAGGTGGCACATCACGGAAGGTTGTCTGTATTGGAGTTTGAGCATGACTTAGTAAGGGTACAGCTGCATTGACTGCTAAACATAAAGTGGGTACAGATACAGCTACTGAGAATAATCGAAGAAAGCTAGTCATGAGGATACCTCCTAATGATCATACTTATTTACTAATAGTATTTTCTGGATTTCATTCCTATATCTATCTATTGGTATTAATCTGATTTTCCTAGATACTTATTCAGAGACAATTGGAAAAATAGGTACAATGCATCTATTTCTAATTCAAGATTTTCAGCTAATATGTTTACAGGCAAGGTTTTTTGCGCGTTGTATCAAAGGGGATTAAGAATGAACCACCAAGACGCCAAGAACGCCAAGGATCAAATTTTTCTAACATCAATTTCAGCTAATTGCGTATGATATTGTACTTCCGCAGTTGGTAATTGGGGAAAAGGTAATTGGTTTTTACCTATTCCCTGTTTCCTTTTATCGAGTGATTAACTAACTCAGTCAAGAGGGTCAAATCGGTTGACTAATGCGGATAATATAAGCATTGGCAACCCGAGAAGCAAGCAAATTAACCATTGATTTAAGTTTAGTGGTGCTGTAGAAAATAAGCTATTCATCAAGTTCCATTGACTAAAAATTATCTGCAAAATTACAGTACAAGCAATTCCAATTCCAATTGCTGAGGCATCGTTAATTCTATGTCTAATTCCTCGAAGTCTGGCAATAACAGCACTTCCTAATTGACTAATACTTAAAAGATAAAAAATTCGTCCAGCTACTAAGGCTTGAATTGCCATTGTCCGAGCTAAATCGATATTTCCTGTGGTTTGTCGTATCCATTCAAATACGCCAAAAATCAAAATCCAGTTAAAGATGGAAATTGCCAGGATGCGTTGGAGTAGACTTGGGGATAGTAAAGGTTCACGAGGATTACGTGGTGGTTTTTGCATCACCCGTTCAGATTTTGGCTCAAAGGCTAAGGGTACAGTCATGGTGATAGAATTCACCATGTTCAACCACAGAACTTGTAAAGATAAAATCGGCAATTCTCTGGCAAGTAGTACACTAATCAAAATCGTCATCGATTCACCACCATTGACGGGTAGAATGAAGGCGATCGCTTTAAGCAGGTTTCGATATACAGTCCGCCCTTCTTCAACTGCTGCTTCTATGGAAGCGAAATTATCATCGGTCAAAATCATGTCAGAGGCTTCTTTCGCTACCTCTGTACCTGCACCTCCCATCGCAATACCAATATCTGCCTGTTTGAGGGCGGGTGCATCGTTGACACCATCCCCTGTCATGGCGACGACTTCGCCTCTAGATTGTAGTGCTTCAACAATACGCAGTTTCTGTTCTGGTGCAACACGAGCAAACACCACTCCATCTTCTATGGCTGTAGCAAGTTCTGATTTACCCATTTGAGCAAGTTGACTTCCTGTAAAGGCCAGAACTTCACCGTTTTTGTTGAAGCCCATACTTCTGGCTATTGCTTGGGCGGTGACTGCATGATCGCCTGTAATCATTTTGACTTGAATACCAGCTTCTTGACAGGCTTGTACCGCTTTGATTGCTTCTTTTCTAGGTGGATCGATCATCCCCTGCAATCCCAAGAAAATCAAATCATTTTCGATATCTGCATGTTGTAGAGACGTTGTGCACAACGTCTCTATATCTGGCACAGTTTTCTTGGCAAACGCTAACACCCGTAAACCCTGATGAGCCATTGCATCAACTTTCTGATGTATAGTTTCTGCATCCAGAGGGATAAGGTTCCCCTCTACGTCCAACATCTGTTGACAACGTTTGAGAATTGCTTCGACCGAACCTTTGACGTAGATAGTTCCTTGTTTTTTATCACTTGCGAATGACGAAGTTTCATGCAAAGTTGCCATGTATTGAAACTCAGACTCGAAGGGAATGACATCTAACCTGGGCATTTCCTCTTCTAAGCTGCTACGGGTAATTCCAACTTTGTTGGCAACAACTATCAATGCTCCTTCTGTGGGATCACCAACAACCTGCCACTGTCCGTTCTTTTTTTCTAGGTGTGAATCATTACATAACAATCCGGCTTTTATACATTCTTGAAGAGCAGAAGAATTATCCCAATTTACTGGCTTTTCATTGAGTAAAATTTTTCCTTGTGGGACATAGCCTACACCAGTGACAGTATAATTTTGATCTCCTGCATATATTGCTTGTACAGTCATCTGATTTTCTGTCAGGGTTCCAGTTTTATCAGAACAGATAACTGTGGCACTACCGAGGGTTTCCACTGCTGGCAATTTGCGAACAATAGCATGACGCCGCGCCATGCGGGAAACACCAATTGCTAGTGTAACCGTGACAACAGCTGGTAATCCTTCGGGAATAGCACTGACAGCAAAGGCGATCGCAGCTTCAAACATTTCTGTCCAGGAGTAGCCGTATCCCAGCCCAACTGCAAACATGAATGCTGCTATCCCTAAAATGATATACAGCAAGGTGCGGCTAAATTTGTCAAATTTGCGGGTTAATGGCGTTTTCAGACTAGTTCCCTGTTCTATGAGCTGGGAAATGCGTCCAGTTTCTGTAGCATCTCCTATGGCAACAACAATGCCTTTGCCAGTACCAAAGGTCACGAAGCTACCAGCATAAGCCATATTGGTGCGTTCTGCTAAAGGTGTATCTAGATTCAACGATTGTGTATTTTTTTCAATTGCAATTGATTCACCTGTGAGTGCTGACTCATTCACTTGCAGATTCCGTACTTGCACCAGACGCAAATCGGCTGGAACCTTATCTCCAGAAGCAAGTAGTACCACATCTCCCGGTACTAACTCTGTGGAAGGAACTTGCATCTTTTGACCATTGCGAATGATGGTTGCATTAGTTTTTACTGAGGAAGCTAAGGCAGCGATCGCACTTTCGGCCTTTGATTCTTGCACAAAACCAATAATGGCGTTAATCAAAGTTACACCCCAAATCACCCCAGCATTCACCCACTGCCCTAAAAATGCCTTGATTGCACCCGCAATCAACAAGATGTACAGCAGTGGTTGGTTAAATTGCAAGAGAAATCTTAGCAGTGGACTTTTTCCAGGTTTGCTTTTGAGTTCATTCGCACCAAAACGTTCCCGTTTTTTTGCCACGACAGCAGAGGCTAAACCCGTTTCTAAATTAGTATCTAAATGCCGAGTTACTTCTTGTATAGACAGATGATGCCATTGGCTTGACTGAATTATCTCTTGTGATGTTGCTGTCATCTTATTTGCCCTTATATTTAACACTGACTAAAAAAGAATGAAGTAGGAAGGATAAAGTATGAACATTTTTCATCCTTCACACTTCATCCTTTCGGTGACAGGGTAAATTAAGATTATTAGTCTATTAATTGTTGTTCTAGTTGCTAGCTAATTACTAAAGTTGGCCTGTACATCCAGTATTAGAAACAAATGTGATTTAAAAGTGAGTGCAATTGATCAGTCAACTTCTAGTAAATTTATCACTTATAGTAGATGACAAAAATTGACGACTAGGCATAGGAAGACTTTTTTGTGCAGCATTATCAAGCCTTGAGTGGTCAAAAGTTATGCACAAACACTCACACAGCAACTTTTCCCAAATGCTATCGACATTCAATTAGAACAGACGCATGGACGTGTAGTTCACGCATTATCAAAGTCTATAAGCCAATACTATCTGATTTTTAAATCCCTGCCCTTGAAAGACCTCTCCATCTTCCTTTTGCGCGCTGGCGAGAAAAACTTTTTACCAAAGTGATATGAAAGTCATTTTAAGTGGGTAAGTTACTTTTAGAACATGGCAATCACCTATAACATCCCCACTTTAAGGAGAAACCAATGCTTAAGCCAGAACTGCAAGCCAAATTCCTCCAGTATTTGAACAACCGTAAGAAAAAAAATGAAGAGGGTTTTACACTTATTGAATTATTGGTGGTAGTAATTATTATCGGTGTATTAGCGGCGATCGCGTTACCTTCACTACTTGGTCAGGTGAACAAAGCGAAGCAATCGGAAGCCCGGAACTACGTAGGTACAGTGAACCGTTCTCAACAAGCCTACTTCCTAGAATACCAAAAGTTTGCTACCAACCTCTCCGAATTGCAAGTAGGAATCAAAAGCCAATCTGAAAATTATAAATACCAAATTTTTGGTGGGGGAACTGCGGATGCTCAATTTAAAGGGGAAGCTACTAAAAAAGCACTGAAATCCTATTACGGATTGGTAGGTACAACTGTAGGAGATAGTGCTACCTCTGAAGCACTAACACTAGCAATAGCTTGCGAGTCGCCAGGTCCTACAACATCAGTAGACACTGTTACTACATTTTCTACAGATTGTAAAAACAATTTTGTTTCTCTAGCTAGATAGACTCGTTTAAAGTATTTATCAATCTTATAAGTTTCTTTTGTTGGGTAGTGTTTTTAGACACTACCCAACTTCTGCAATTAGCTTACAGTAATATTTCTCCATAAGCAATTGCGATATCTTTTATTACCTTCACCAATTGTTGAGAATCGCTATGCTCTCTTTAACTACTCCTAGTCAATACCATCAACGTGCAGAAAAATATTTTCTTACAGGTAATTATATTCAAGCGGCAAGTCTCTACGAAGAAGCTATTAATATAGAACCTGATATTAAATCCTACTATTGGTATTTAGGATTAATGTTGCTATTGCAGGGGCAAGAGGTAGAAGCTCAAACAACTTGGTTCATGGCAATGATGGATGGGGAGCCAGAACAGGTTGATGCATGGAATGCAGAATTAGTAACGATTTTACAAACAGAGGCTGGACGTCAGGAATCACTGAAAGAATATTCAATTGCTGAGAAAATTCGCCGCATCATCAAGGAAATTTATCCTCAAGATATTCATAACCTCTTGCATCTTGTTTTGTTATCTATCAAGTTAGAAATATATACAGGGGATGATTTACAAGAGTTGGGAGTAATCGAGATTCTCCAATTTGAACCTAATATACAGATAAATTTCGAGTTATTGATGCAGGTTCTAAAAGCTACTTTAGATTATGCTCCTGCACACCCATCAACCCTAAATTTTCTAGAAGTTTGCTTACCTTATTGTCAAGATAACACCAAAGCTTTACTAACTATTTTATTGCCATCTGCAATAGAAATTGCATACTCCAAAAGACTACCGACAATAGCAGCACAATTGTGTGAACTTTATTTAAAATTAAGTCCTAATAACACAGAAGTTATAGGTCAATTAGCTAGTTTTTATCAAAATGCTGGTCAATTCGACAAAGGTATAGAAACAGCAAAATTATACTATTCTTTGGTCGATGATCTCGCAGATAAAGTTTTTGCTAATCGTCAGATATTACGGGGATTAATGAGTGCAGGCGGACATTGGCAAGAATCTTGTTCTGTAAATCAAAGACAAGAGTCATTAGTAGCAGAACTCATAGAAAATAATCCTACACAACTAGATGAAGTTAGAATAGTGAGGCTATTTAATGCATTCTTTTTCAGCCCATATCTTGAAGACAATCCTAAAAAAAACAGAAGTCTGCAAAACCGTTTACTACAACTTTGCCAGGCAAATATAGTGAATTATGCAAAAGAACAAGTAGAAAAATATTTTCATCGTAACTTAGGCAGAAAGAAAATAAATCACATTAATAATAAAATTAACTTAGGATATCTATCTCATTGTCTAAGAAGCCATTCTGTAGGTTGGCTTGCACGCTGGCTATTCCAATATCATGACAGAGATAAATTTCAGATCCATGCTTATTTCATCAACACAAATCCCGAATTTGATCCTTTACATGAATGGTATCTTAGCAATGTCGATAAAGCATACAAATTAAGTAAAACTTTCGAGCTAGCCGAACAAATATACCAAGATGAAATTGATATATTAATCGATTTGGATAGCATCACCTTAGATATTACTTGTGAAGTTGTATCCCTAAAACCTGCACCAATTCAAGTCACTTGGTTGGGTTTCGATGCTTCTGGTAGTCCATCAATAGATTATTTTATTGCTGATCCCTACGTTTTACCAGAATCAGCCCAAGAATATTACACTGAAAAAATTTGGCGTTTACCTCACACCTACATAGGTATAGATGGTTTTGAAGTTAGTGTACCTACGATAACTCGTGAGCAATTAGATATTCCTCATGATGCAGTCGTCTATCTCTGCGCTCAACGTGGCTTTAAAAGACATCCAGATATTACAAGACTTCAATTGCGAATTCTTAAAGAAGTTCCCAATAGCTACTTCTTAATTAAAGGTATATCTGATGAAGAATCTACTAAAGCATTCTTTGAAAAACTAGCAGAAGAAGAAGGTGTTGATACATCAAAATTCCGCTTTCTACCAATCGTGATTGCAGAATCAGTTCACCGAGCTAACTTGGAAATTGCAGATATAGTATTAGATACATATCCCTACAACGGAGCTACGACTACCCTAGAAACCCTATGGATGTGTATTCCTATGGTGACAAGAGTAGGTGAACAATTTGCTGCGCGTAATAGCTATACCATGATGATGAATGCTGGTATCACAGAAGGGATAGCCTGGACTGATGAAGAATATGTAGAATGGGGTGTGCGTTTAGGAAAGGATGAGGCTTTACGACAACAAATTGCTTGGAAATTGAAAAAATCTAGGAAAACAGCACCTCTGTGGAATGGTAAGCAATTTACTCGTGAAATGGAAAAGGCTTACGAACAGATGTGGAAGAAATATCTAGAGGAAGAATAGACCTTTAGCAACTAATTCAGGACTTTGTTGTTTCTTATTATTATTGCCAATACATCCAATATTCTAATCTCAGGTAAATTTGATAGATTTCATATACTCCAACATCCCACCCTTAAATCAATTTAGGGCTAATAGCAAAAACCCACTTTAAGTGGGTTAAATAGCTTATTCATTCAGTCTACTTTGACTAGACTTAGGTTTCTTATCCCGCAGTTTACTTGCGGGCGATTCAATTGTTTAGTCTGATAATATTAATCGAACTCAAATTAATTTGGAAAACTAAAATTTTAGCTCCAGATAATCTGAAGTCTAGAGTAAAACCAAATAAAAGGCTACTTTGCTGGGTGAATCAACTTTCTTATTTCTCTTCTTTTCCCCTTACTTTGTGCCCTTCGCGCCTTCGCGGTTCGTTATTTAACACCTCAAAGTTGTTCTGGCGAAGTACTAGATAAACTTCTTGTAGAGGACTACCAGCAGTTATAGCCTTAATTTTAGCGTGTGTTATTCCAAGTTCCAGTAAATATTTGCACTACCTTGATGCAATTAATCAATTTCTTATATGAGGCGATCGCTTCTTGCTATCTTGCTTGATTTTACTCAACTAAAAAAAACTCTTTATCTCGTGCTTGGCTAAAGCTTGCTAATTCATAAGCCGGAAGAGTATCTGCTTTTGCTTGTATTAATGCTTGTTGATTTTCATGTTCTAAAACAATTCGGCCATGAAGACGAGGTAGTAAAACTTTCCACTGAATATCAGCCAAATTTCCTACTATAGAAATTTGTAATCCATCAGTGACATCTAGATCTTCCTCCATGAGAAGATTCATGGTGACGCTGGATAAGAACAACTCTACATCTTCAGTAGCAATATTATTAGTATCAATAAGTAAAGTTATACTGCTACTCTCAGAATGAATTGCTAGTGTCTTAATTACTTGTGCCAACTCTAAACCGATTAATTCTTCTGATTGTAACCAATCAGGAAAAGTAATTAAATTTATCTCTTTTAGATTTAAAGGCAAAAGTGTAGCATCAATTAAAGCTGAACTAACAATTTCTGCCATTTTTGACCAAGAAAACTTTTTCGCTTGTTCTAAACCCGCAGCAATTAATGATTGACGAACACTAGGTTTTTGCACTTCGCAAAGTGCATCTGCTAGTGCCGATACATCATCATCTTTAATATATATAGCTGCTTCTCCTGCTACTTCTGGAAGTGAAGCATTAGGACAAGTAATAACTGGACAACCACAGGCCATTGCCTCTATTATTGGCATTCCAAAACCTTCATATTTAGAAGGATAGACTAACGCAACTGCGCCAGAATAAGCTGTTGCTAACTCCTCATCGCTCAGTTGCAACATATGTACAACACTACCTGATGTATACGTTCTAAATTCTGGTGCTAATAGACCACAACTTCCTGTACAGACAATATCAAATCCATTGCTACTCGCTAATTTTGAGAAAGCTTGAAAGAATAAGATACCATTTTTGTAACCATTTCCTGTACCAACCAATAGGAAATACGGTTTGTTAATACTATACTTATGTTTAAAGGCTTGAATTTTTTCTGGTTTAGATGGGAAAAAAGTGTTTTTGACTCCACAATAAGCTACAGTAACAGACTCTCTGACTATATCTTTGTAAGAGTTTACAAGATCATTGGCTGTATTTTCTGAAATTGTTATATAGGAAGATGCATGTCGAATACCATGCTTTTTTTCTCGCCACATAGGATTATTCATATCCCATCCCATTACTTCTGGAATCATGTCATATGCCATGAAAACAGAAGGCGTTGTTATCGGGGTTGTGTAATAACTGGAGATAAAAACTTCAGCACCTTCTTCATCACAAACTTGCTGTAGTATTTCTCGGTCTACATCAGTATTATCGTAGTCATAAGCTGGTACTGTACGGTATCTAATACCAGGAATTTTAGGAGCGGTATCAGCGCGGTCAAGTACAATAATATGTTTAGCAAACCCATTGGTTGACCACTCTTCTAATAATGATTTCCAAACACGTGCAATACCAGTTTGATACAGTTGAAAGAATACACCATCTACAATAATTATTGGTGATACTTTGTTAATCTGAGTAATTTCTTGCTGCACTTCATCTGGTTGTAAAAATCGCCAAATATTACTGCCACTCTCTCTTTGTGCTATTGGTATTATTCCCCTAGTATGTGCAATATCTACTTGGGTTTCATCTTGAACCCAAGGAAAATATTCCCTCAACAAAATTGGAAATTTGGTAGTTTTCTGCAAAGCATTCCATTGAGTAACAGCACTACTGTAGCCGTAGTATTGTTCTTTAAATTTTAATTGTTCTGGTGTTACATAGGCAAAATGTTGAAATACTAAACCATGCTGTTCTGTTTCGTGATGTAAAAAAGGATTTACGGCAGCTACATTTTTAAATTGACCATCTGCTAAAGTTTCTACTAGTACAGGAGGTTCATGTGCAGCCCAAATATATCCTGGCTTATATCTCCAAGTTCTTAGCCACTCTTGTTGAGGATTCTGTGCATAGCAGTTACGAGTACTAATAATTAGTTGTTCACCTACAAAATACCAACACCAATAGAAAGCGGCTGTTTTTTCAGGGTTACTAATAAATATTTCTCTAGCAGTACAAATCTGCTCTAATGTCCATAGTTCATCTACATCTATTTGCCATAGCAAACATTCTTCTTGGATATTGGCAAGTGGAGCGTTTACCATTTCTCGCTTTCCATCCCAGAAAACGCCTTCAGGCTGACGATAAATTGTAATGTTATCTGGGTACTGGCGCACTAGTTCATCTAGATATTCCGTAGTCCCATCACAACTACGCCCATTTTTATGAACTTCATCACTAATACGCCCACCGAGTTTTACACTCCAACTGGTGTCATGTTTTAAATCTGCCACACCTTCAACAATATGCCAATGCCATTTGAAAGGTAGTTGTTTGAATACTTCAATATGGTAACGGATAAATGGTTGTCCATTTAGAACAATAGTAAAAAAGTGAATTGGCAAACCTGTTGTTAATGATGAGTTTGTAGCAGTTATATTTTTTTGTCCACATGCGAGACTTGAGGAATATTCATGATTTACGAGAATGTATTTCGCTATTTTATGCCATACACGTTCTGGCCCAGGCCATGTATGTATAACATCATGAAATGCTATCCAACCACCATCTTTAACCAATGGAAATGACAATTCAAAATCTTTTAAAACATCTAAATACTGATGAGAACCATCAATAAAAATAAAGTCAATATTTTTACCATCTGTTAATTCATGCCAATAACTCAACACATCATGGGAGTAACCACGTAATGGTATAACATATTCCTCAAGTCCATTGATTTGAATATTTTGCCGCCAAATTTCAAAAAATTGTCGCTCAGAAAAGTCGGAATCATTACCATTCCATGTATCAATGGCATAAATTTTTCGATTTGTTCCTATGCAAGCATAGCCCATAGCAATCGTTGAACGCCCTCTAAAGGAACCAATCTCTACTATCACAGCTTCTTCTGGAAGAGATTGTACTTTGTTAAAAAGGTATTCTTCTTGCCCAGAAATCATGAACCCTGGTATAGATTTAACAGCATCATCAATAGTTTGATAACTAACTGGCTTAACATTTTTTTGTTTAAAAATAGCATAGCCATTACGTATATTTTTGTTACAGCTAATTAGAGTGTAATTAGAGTCTTTCATTAAGCGGGAAAAAGTTTTATAATTTTTAAATGTATTGATATCATCTAAACAAATATATTTTGCTCCATAAATTTCATCCAATTCAGCATTACCCGTAAATTCTGAACCATCAATCAGTACTAAATCAAAATAATCAATATTGTTTTCCTGTTTGATTTTTTTAATTCCATGCTCCGATAATCCAGAATTATTTACATACTCAATATCTTGGTGTAACCAAGAAAGTACGAGTTCTAACGGGTAATTTTTTAGATTATTTTCTGTATTTTTGTAAAAATCAATGACTTCATTTTCGTTAGGAAAACTTTCGACAGGTACAGAAGATAAGTTATATACTTTTACAAAATCATCATTTTTGTATCTCTTTTTTAATTCAGTAAATCTGGTTTTTGACACTTCCATACAAAATAATATGGGTTTGTGAGGATTGTGTCTTATTCCTGTGACAAATGCCTCAGTACTTCCTTCTCCTGAAGATGAACCGATTTCTAAAACTGTTTTGATATTTTCTTCTCTAGTAATTCTTTGAAGAGTTGCATAAAATTCATCATTTTTAATTTCTGGAGGAATTAAACGGTTCAGTTCAGAATTGGTAATTTCATTATTCATATTCATACTTATATTTTTAATTAGTTATTCTATTGTTTGTTCTTACTACTTACTTGTTTTTTCAACTCTTCTAAGAGGACTTTGTAATTTTGTCGTTCTGGATTCAATTTCACCAACTTTTCCAAGGGTGCGATCGCGCCCTTGATATCACCTAGCTGCAACCGTATTTTCACTAATCCCTCTAAAGCAGTTTGGTTTTCTGGTTCTCGCTGTAATACCAACTCAAAACCCTGGGCTTGTTGTTGTAACGAGGTATCAGCAGAAGATGTCACTGGTTTAGGGTTTTGAATAGCCTGTTGCAGTGTAGGAACTATAGCCAATACCCCAGAGCCAAAAAAAGATACAATTGACACCCAAGTCAAAATCCTTTGTCGTCGCTCTATTTTTTGACGGTGGGCGACTAGGTATTCTTCACCTGAACTAGCCATCTTCAACAGTTACTGCGGTAAATACTTAAGTACCAGCAATCCTCCTGTTAAGAGAATACCCAGTGTTTTTCAAAAACTAACATCTGGGTTAAAGATATTTCGCGCAATTTTCTCTGTGTCCTCTGTGTCTGTGTGGTTTTTTAATTGAACCGCAGATAAACAGAAAATACAGAGAAGAAACAGGAGTGATCTACTCCCAATCTTGAAATTTATCGCTTGTATTGCGAAGTAAAGAATTTAACTGGGCGCGATGAGTTTCAAAGTTGGCGGCGATGGAAATGAAGATGATACCCACTACTAAGCCAATAATCCATTTAAAAAATGAGTAGCGCAAGCTAAAAAGCACTAATTGATAAAAAGCAGTAATCAAAAAGGTAGCTGTGCCAACATACAGAAAAGCCCGCACTCGCAAACCTAAGCCTGCAAAGATAGCGATGAGACTGAATATTCCTGGTATTAAGGCTGTATCTTGATGAAATAAAATCGCCCATCCGCAAATTAAGCCGCTACTCAGCAGTCGCCAGTAGTGACGGCTGGCTTTCATGTCTGGTTGTCTTAGTTGGGGATCAAATTGGGCAACATATAGTAGAGATAAGCCGATTACTGTCACATACCATAAACTATCATTCAAACCGAATGCAGCAAACCAGCGGAAAATAGCCCAATCAATCAACGCCACGCTGATATAGGTAACGCGGAATTGATTGCTAAATTTGCCAAGGAAAGCGTAAAATCCGGCTGTTAACAGCAAAGCAATTGGATGAATTTGTAGTCTGGTTTCCCATAAAAGTATTAGTGGTATGATGTAGGCGGCTCTTTGCCAAGGTCTTTTTGACCAACCCCAGGTTTCCCAAGGTAAGATGTAGAGGAAATAGGCAACCACACAGGCGATCGCAGCATTCCAAGGTACTAATGGCCCAGCAAACCATTGTCCCACAGTTGTTTCTCGCCAAAAAATCCTCATCGCAGCTACTTCTAATAACCCCAGGTAAACCCAAATTTCATCGGGTGTCGCTACTGACGCAAAGTTACTGCTGTTTTCTCTCTGCTGTGGGCGTCTTCCCTGAAAGATGGCGTAACGAATCAAAAATATACCTGTTCCTAAACCCAAGAGGCGGTTAACTTGAATGGGTGCAGTGATAGCTACGATCAATAAAAAGCTGCTCCAAGCCCAATGCAGATGGGCAATCACTTTTAATTCTTGTGGTGTCAGTCGTAAATAATTGACCAGCCAAGGCGACAATAGACGATAGGCATACATAATAGTTGTGCCTAAAGCTGACATGGCAATTAAACCATCACCCCATGCACCCCCTGAAGCTTGCAGCATTTGATAGAACAAAAGTTCATAGGCAGAAATTGATATACCTAAAATTCCCAGGTAAACTAGGGGTTTAAATTCTTGCCGACGTCGCCCCACTCCGATCACAATTACAGCTACACCCAAAGAAGCCAAACCTGTCCAGTCCGTGAAGGTGTTCAATCGTAGCAGTAAGCTGAAGCCTGCATAAATCAACGGGAGAATATGAAAGCTGCTAGGTAATTTTTCTAAACGGTGTCGCCGTTGCCACCATTCTCCAAACAACTGAGAGAATAAACCCAAGGCGATATTGGCGATCGCAATTTGAATCATAGAGCGATCGCTAAAAGCCAGCAACTCGGCAATTAATAATTCTAAACACCAACCAATCCCATAAAAAGCCAAATTTGTTGGTTGTCGCCAACTACGATAAATGATGGCTGCCAGAATAATCACATTAGCAGCGACATATAACAATCCAGGAGTTGCAACACGCTGGTAAACCCAGACAGAGTGCAGTGTCAAACTGAATAACTCTACACCAGTTAAGGCGATCGCCCATCTATCTGTTGCAACTGCATAAATATTTGCTAATTCATTACTTCTTTGTCGCAGTGCTGTGCGAGTCAACCATAAACATAAGATAGTTATTGCCCCGACTACAAACCACCCTTGTACTGATAGTTTCGGGAAACCGGGTACGCCTTCCCACAGCAAGGTGGCGATCGCACTCAGAACAAAACCAACTGTAATTACCGCATAAGCTTTGTGTCTTAAAAAACTAGTGTTTACAAACATCAAAGCCGCAGCAACTGTCAAACCCATTAATCTGGCTGTAGCTACAGGTAAAGTGAGTAACTGGGTAAGTCCCAACCCGATGACACTCAAGACAGTAGTAAAATCTCGCTTTTCTCCACCACTACGACTAGCGACACCTGTGAGAGTTAGGGGAGTAGTTAACCAAATCAGCCCCCAACTCGCATTATTGACAGCATAGTTTCTCCAGGCGAATTCAGCATTTACCCAAAATAGGTAAAAACTAATTGCAGCTAGTCCCAAACCGATGAACCAAGCACTACGTCGCCACCAACCTTCACCAAGACTAAATAGCCACTCGGCTACCATGATGACTAACAAAATGGTTGCCCAGATTTCATTACTCAGATTTGGGAACACCCAATCAATGAACGAACACAGCGTTACTACTCCTGTGATGTGAGTGAGAGATATCAGCGTGGGGGAGGTGGGGAAGGCGGGGGTTCCCTCTGGGGATAAGGGGTAGTATGGTGAGGTGGGGGGAGTATGAGGAGTGTGAGGAGTGGGGGGAGTGGGGCGGCGTTGGGTGACAACTGCTAAAGTGATTGTGGAAAGTAGGAGATTTAGCGATCGCAATGCTGGGTTAACTAAGGCAATTACGGTTAACCCAGAAGCAAAACCTAATGTTAGCTGTTCACCAAACTTAGCTATTTCTCTTCTACCGGTGTGGTGTAGCTTGTCTGTCAGCACCACCATCAAAATGACATAGGGAAATAAAGCGACACTTAGTAAAGCCCAAGCTTCACTTTGAGAATTGGTGAGTTGGGTTGCAGTGGCGATCGCTCTTTGTTGTAAAGCATCAGGTACTAACCGCCAGCCCAGCCAAATTGCCTGCAAACCGATTGCAAAAATAGCTACAAAGTCACGCTTGTGGTTATATAGTTGCAAACGACGAGCGAAAAACCACAAACCCAAGCCAATTACAGCTATTGCTTGCCCAGGATGAGATACTATCGAAACCAACCAACCGAGGAATAACAAGATACCACCGATTAGTTGCCAAGGCACAGATGGGGCTTGTAGAGACGCGCCATGGCGCGTCTCTACACCTTTCGATAGTGCCAACCAAGTTAGCAGCCAACCACAAATACCAACAGCTAATCCTAGCTGCGTCACATCTAGGTGGTGAATAAAAATTCCCCTAACTAACAATACCAGTAAGGCATAAACCACAACCAAGGCAGATAAACTAATACCGTTATCTGTTTGTCGTGATCGCAAACGAGTTTGATAAGCGGTAATCAGAGTCGTTCCTACAACTGCCAGATAAAGGGCAATTAAGGGAAATATTGGTAGATTCCAGCCCCAGTGCAGATAACTTAAGCCGAGAATATTTACTAAAAATAATTTTTGATTTGCTAAATTGGCTGGAAATAGGCGACTTTTGCCGATCAAAATTGTAATCGCACTTAGACAAATAGAGGCGATCGCCACTACTATCCAGTTCACAGGATTGTGCCACAACCCAAAGCGATCCATCGCCCAAAAATTTATTGGCACCAATAAAAGCGTGACAATTAATAATGTCTGTGCCGTCAGTCTTAAATTACTTTGCTTGGCTGTCCACAAACTCATTCCCGCAAAACTCAGGGTATAAGCAAACAAAACCCCATACTGTCCTGATGCAGGAAATCTTTCCCACTGGCTAGCTGCAAGCACTCCAGAAGACAACACTACCAGAAATACACCCAAAAACAGCAGCCAACGCACACTTAATTCTGATAGAAGTGACTGCAATATTTCTGTGGCAAAATTCGGTTTTACTGGTTCTGGTGGTGGCTGAACTTTGTTAGCAGTTACAGGTTGTACAGATGTAGATGTGACAGTTGCTTTCTCTGGTTCAGGTTGAATCTGAGATTCCAATACTACTTTGCAAACAAGGTGTTCTCGACACAGTTGCCGAACTTGGGCATCAGATATCAAGCCCAAGCGCAACCACGTATCAAGTCCTTGCAGTAACTGCGGATGGTAGGATGGCAGCCTAATTTCAATTTTGAGTGGGCGATCAAGGGGGGATGACATAAGTAGTAGCAGTGCAGCTAAGATACTTAAATCATCAGTTTCTCCAACTGTATTTTCGCTCTAGCTGTGCCACTTATGTTGCTGACTGTCGTTAATTTTTATTTACTCACCTGAGTTACACCCCGCCCTTTTGCAACGGGAACTGCTACACGGGCTGTATTTCCAATTTTCAGGTTTGAGCAACATACCTGCTACCCTAATAAAGCACGTAGGTAAAAATCGGTTCAGCAAAATGAATGGTAAATTGATCGTATTTGAAGGGGTAGAAGGTTGCGGCAAAACAACTCAGATACAACTTTGTAGTAAGTGGTTGCAAAGCCTGGGTATCTCTGTCGCAGTGACTCGTGAACCGGGAGGAACTCCTTTAGGCTTGCATCTGAGGCACTTGTTACTAGAAAAGTCACTAGATCAGCCGATCGCTGATAGAACAGAATTATTATTATACGCTGCTGACCGATCGCAACACGTGGAAGAAGAACTCAGACCAAATCTTGCAGCCGGGAAAATAATATTATGCGATCGCTATACTGACTCCACCATTGTTTACCAAGGTTATGGTCGCGGCTTAGATATGAGTTTAATCCATAAGCTCAACAGCATTGCCACCGATGGCTTAGAAAGTGATATTACCCTATGGCTTGATCTTGATGTTGAGGTTGGATTAACCCGCAAACGTGGAACAACTAGGGGGCTAGACCGCATTGAACAAGAAGCAATTGCCTTTCATCGTCGCATACAACAAGGATATGCAGAATTAGCTACAACCGAACCACACAGAATTGTACGTATAGATGCTAGTGCCAGTGTAGAGATAGTAGAAAAACAAATTCAAGACGTTTTAACTCAGAGACTTAAATTAGACCTATTGCATGAATTCTAAAAACCCCCATGAACGAGAGGAATTAGATAATCGGTATTAGTTACACAATTTTACTAACCTTATCCAAGTTTAGTAATTTCAATTTTCTGTGCATCCACACAAGTAATACGATGTCCGCTTAAACACTTATTATTCAGACTAACGCACTGACGACCAGACACAGCGGACAAGGGAGAAATTTTAATCGTAAGTGATTAGCCAGACTTGATATAAACTTAAGTTTTCTAATGACAAATTATATTTGCTCATGCTTTTTTAAAGATATCAGGATAGTCTCCAATCATGCTGATTTCAGCATGATTGATTGTTGTAGTTACTGCTACAGTATGATTTAACAATATTCACTATTCTACTCATCATATAGATAGATGCGTAGTTTTGATTTTGACGATATTATTTGATTTTAGCTAGTAAATATAAAATTTAAATTTCACGTAAATATTGAATATTCTTCGATTAATTAAAAGCATTTTTCTGCTTTTATCCACAAAAAATAAATTATTTAAATAACGAGATTTTAGAAAGAGTAAAATCAGAAATATTTGGACATATTAATGATATCAAATGAATTTCATACACTTAATGGTTTACAGATACTTTTAGTAGAGAACTTTTGTACTGCAAGACGCTGGAGGAGGCGTAATAGTAGTAACAGCAATTAGTCAAGCACTCTTAGCACTCGAATATATGAAACCAAGTATCTTGATCAGTAGCATTAATTTACTAGATGGAAATGGCTGCTCGTTAATCCAGAAGGTTCGCTCCCGTGAGCAAGAACTCGGTGAATTTATTCCAGCTATTGCCGTAACAGGTTACTTGAGAGATGATGAAGATATCCTCGTACTCAATGCAGGTTTTCAGACGCACCTAACCAAACCTATTGATCCCGATAGATTAGTAAAAGTAGTTGCCAGTCTATCTGATAAAAAATAATTATTACAATAATGAATCTACTTACTTAAACCAAAATTAAGACAATGAAGCTTTGCAGCTATTTTGAAGAACTCTTATGATCGGGATGCATAAATTTGAGAATCGTAGTGTGGATGGAAATTGGGGTAATGCTAAAATCTCGACAACCGTTGGTTACACAAAAAGTCATAGTTCTGCATCCAGCATATGTAGCGGGAAAGCTTGGAGTAGTTTGTGGTGAAGAATTACTTTCAAATGGTCGCCCAACAGGACGCTGGCTAATTCAAGTAGATTGTACTTCAGAGCGTATCATAGTATCATTGCCCCGGGATGAATTTGAATTACTTAATCAAGATGCAGAACAAGTTTAGGTTGTATTTGGTCTAATTCAAAACTTGGAACCACTTCGCAGATTTATAAATGCGATCGCTGCTTGATCAAGAAACCATCATTAATTAATTGAGTTTAAAACATCAAATATTTATCGGAGAAATTTTAAACATTCAGCTTTCCTAACAATAAAATCTGTGAAAATATCAATAATTGTATCCCGGAAAGGCCACTCCCTCCCCTCCTTAGCCGATTTAGATGTTGTAGCCACTGGGCAAGTCCATGATCAAGTCGTATGCATAGGCAGTTTCAGATGACGTTTCCTTCTAATCTTTCGATTCATTACTCAAAATCCTATCGTAAGGGGGAAGTTTTAATTTTACAGATATGTTAAGAATTGATTTGATAACTTTGCGAACTATATTATTTTTAAGTATATGAAACGTTCAGCCTGCCTCATTTTTAATCCAGTAGCAGGTCAGGGCGACTCAGAGCAAGAGTTGGCACAAATTCGAGCTATCTTAGAGCCAGAAATCGACCTGGATATTCACTTCACAACACAAGAAATCTGTGCCGATCAACTAGCACACGATGCTGTGCAAAGAGGAGTAGATGCTATCATTGCTTCTGGAGGAGATGGCACTCTCTCGGCAGCAGCAGCGGCTGTAGTAGGTAGTGATATTCCATTTGGCATCATTTCTCGTGGAACAGCAAACGCCTTTGCCACAGCCTTAGGCATACCAGACACAATTGAAGGTGCTTGCAAAACAATTTTGCAAGGTGGAACGCGGATTGTAGATACTGCCACTTGCAACGGTTATCCAATGGTACTGCTGACAGGTATTGGCTTTGAAGCAGAAACCGTAGAAAAAGCAGATCGGGAATCGAAAAATCGTTTTGGTTTCTTGGCTTATATCATAGCTGGATTTAAACAATTAAGTGAATTACAGTCATTTGATGTAGAAATTGAAACTGAAGATAAAGTAATTTCAACTTGTGCAGCAGCAGTAACAGTAGCAAATGCTGCACCTGCTACATCCGTTTTAGCCCAAGGGCCAGCAGGACTAATTGTAGATGACGGATTGCTGGATTTAACTATAGTAGCTCCGGCTAACAGAGCAGCTGCGATCGCGGCTACATTTCACTTATTTCAGACAGCTTCTGTGGCTATTCCAGCAGAAAGAAATGACATTGGATATCTACGAGCTAAAAAATTTAAAATTACAACCGAGCCACCTCAAAAAGTTGTTGTTGATGGTGAAGTTCTAGGAAAAACTCCAGTAGAAATTGAGTGCATACCAGCAAGTCTAAAAGTTTTTGTACCCCTAGCGCAAGAGGAACTTCCTCCTCCAGAAAAGTTAGAGGGATTACCTAACTTAAACATTCAGGTCAAACAAACCAATGAAAGCTTTGACTCTTAAGAAGGTAGTCCCGATGAAAAAATTTCACCGCCATGCATGAAAATGTGGCAGCTTCCACTCAAGGCTGAGACAACTAAGAGGTTTTTGACAAACAACGACCTAAAAGTGTCAAGAAACTCTTGGAGAAGCTTGGTTATTCTCTATGCTTTAATCATCTACTACATTTACCTTTCGCTTCTTCTGCTGCTTGGTAGTCTGGTTTGAGTTTGAGGGCTGCTTCTAAAGCAACAATTCCGTCTGAAAATTGGGACAACCGACAATGAGTCTGTCCTATGTAATACAAAGCTTCTGCTTTTTGAGTATCTGTCAAAGGAGATTCATTTAGCATCTGCTGAAATTGAGCGATCGCTTGTTTATATTGCTTTAAACCTTGAAGTGCTAAACCCCGACCCCGCAAAGCAGTAAAATATTGTGGATCGTTCATTAAAGCTTTATCAAAAGCTGCAAGAGCTTCTGTATATTGTTTTTTTTGCCATAGCACCTTACCTCTGTGGCTATATGCAATTGTTAACTCTCTGGTAATATTTTGTTGCGGATTAGCTTTTTGCATTTTTTGCAACAGGTTAATTGCTTCATCAATAGTGATCAGTGCTGTATCAATTTGTTTAAGTGCTAATAATGATTCGGTTTTATTAATCCAAAATATCGGGTCTTTGGTGTCAAGAGCGATCGCTGTGTCAAAAGCAGAGACAGCCTCATAGTATTGCTGGAGATTATAAAGCGCTTCTCCTTGACAATTCCAAGCATACACAGCTTTTGGTTCTATAATCGTAGCTGTCGAGCAGGACTCTAACATCTTGTTATATTCTTGCAAACCAGCGAGTGCATAACCTCGGTTAGTCCAAGCTTGATAGTAATTGCTATCGATGTTGAGAAGTTTGTCGAATTTAGCGATCGCCTTTTTATATTCTCCTTGATTGAAGAGTTTATTCCCTTCTTGAAAAAGAATGTTTACTTCTATATTTTTATAAAAACTCCAGCAAAGAGCGCTGAATCCAAGTATTGCTAGTAAAATCCAAATACCTCGAAATATTAAAACTCTTGGTTGAAAAATTAAATTTTTGGCCTTAAGTATAGATCCTGGAAATAAGTTGTCAGAAGTCATTCTAGATCTGCTTGGAGGTGTAATTTCCAGCATGTTTGCTAATTGTTGGTCAACCCAGCTTAAATTAAAAACAGATTCGTAGATGTGGTTCGATGTCTTTAATTTATTTTCTTGCTCAACAACTAAGCCTAAATTTAATAACTCTGTTTGAATTGGACTGTCCTGTACTGGTAATTCTCCTTGTTGCAAAATTCGTTGATACAACCTCAACAGCCATATTGAGTCACATCTGGGATTCGCAATCAAACCATCGTGAATTATCTGTAAATGTTCAGCAGCTATCTGAGTTTGCCAATTTGCAATCAAGTTATTTTGTACTAACTGTTCAACTATGGCTGCTTCTTCACCAGCACCAATAAAACTTTCATACTCACACAGTAATTGACAAACCTTTTGAGTCAGGAAAGGTTGAGCGCCTGTCCACCCCAGCACCTCTTGTACTAATATTTCTGGGCAACTAGCTTTTTCATGTAGCTGAAAAACTTTAATTGGATTTTGAATTAAAGGTTGTAACCGTTCTAGTTGTTGATTTACCCAATCCAAATTAAACACATATTGGTAAATGCGGTTGGCTACTTTTAATTTATCTTCTTGTTTAACTACTAATCCTATATTTAATAATTCTGTTTCAACTGAATAGTTTTGAATAGGGAACTCTGGATCTTGTAATATTTGTTGATAAAGTTTGAGCAGTTGAATGGGATCGCAGAATTGATTTTTGACTAAACTTTCCTGAATTGCTTGCAAATGTTCAGCAGCTATCTGAGTTTGCCAATTTGCAATCAAGTGATTTTGTACCAACTGTTCAACTATGGCTGCTTCTTCACCAGCACCAATAAAACTTTCATACTCACACAGTAATTGACAAACCTTTTGGGTTAGGAAAGGTTGAGCGTTTGTCCACAACAATACTTGTTCCAGTACAATATCTGAACGAGTTGCTTTTTCATCTAGTTCAAATAATTTGGTGGTGTTGTAAATAATAGGTCGCAAACGCCCTAATTCATGTTCAACCCAATTCAAATTAAAAACAGATTCGTAGATGCGGTTCGATATCCTTAATTTATTTTCTTGTTTAGCTACTAATCCTAAATTCAATAACTCTGTTTGGACTGAACTGTCGTGTACTAATAATTCTCCTTGTTGCAAAATTTGCTGATACAACCTCAAAAGCCATATTGAGTCACATCTGGGATTAGCAATCAAACCATCTTGAATTGTCTGTAAATGCTCAGCAGCTATCTGAGTTTGCCAATTTGCAATCAAGTGATTTTGTACTAATTGCTCAACTACGGCTGCTTCTTCACCAGCACCAATAAAACTTTCATACTCACACAGTAATTGACAAACCTTTTGAGTCAGGAAAGGTTGAGCGCCTGTCCACCCCAGCACCTCTTGTACTAATATTTCTGGGCAACTAGCTTTGTCTGCTAACTTGAATAATTTGACGGTGCTGCGAATAAAAGGTCGCAAATGCACTAAATCTTGGTGAACCCAACTCAATTTCACAATAGATGGGTGAGGAGAATTAGATTCTTTGATGTTGTCCTGTTGCACTGCTTACCCCAGATTCAGTAACTCTGTTTGTTTTGAGAAGCTATCGCCTGTAACTTGTTTCCGGTGCAAACTTGATTGATTGAATAAGTTTGTCTTTAACAGATAGTGTAATAGATAACTTGTAAAATCTATGATTAAACTGTTTTATGGTGAAGCCAAACAAGAAAATAATTCCTGTTGCACCGACACCCGCATTTACCTAAAGGCTTACTACCTCCCCTTGAGCTTGCTTTGATAAGGTATATACAATAGAAACTATTGTCAAGTTATGTGACTGATTTTAAACGTCTGTTTTATAGAATCTGTCAAACAATTTTGATTAATGATTATTAAGCATTTTGAGACACGATTATTGGTACTTTCATCATCTCGCTAATTAAAACCATATATTTATTTGTTATGAATCTTAAATATACTTAAGTATATAGGAAAAGCTACAAAAAATTATTGACTAAATATCAATCATAAGCATTGGGATTTGAGACTTAGGAACTTGGCACTGCTTATCATCTGTATCACTCAAGCTTTGAGAAGTATCCCGCCTCGGAATAAATTCCGAGTCTAATAGCATAATTCCGTTTTAAACGGACTCAAAGACTTT
Source organism: Fischerella major NIES-592 (assembly GCF_001904645.1). Classification (NCBI taxonomy): domain Bacteria; kingdom Bacillati; phylum Cyanobacteriota; class Cyanophyceae; order Nostocales; family Hapalosiphonaceae; genus Fischerella; species Fischerella major. The sequence goes on from NZ_MRCA01000004.1 coordinate 317,949, forward strand.
CCTAGTCAGATAAATCTGACTTAAGCTAAGAGCCAAGAAATTTATTTCTTGGCGGGATGAAAAGTTGGTGCAAGATATGAATCTACTCAGATGTTATTGAAACATCAGCATAGGGAATCTTATGTGTAAGATCGATCCAACTACAAACCTATGCTAAGTACAGATGAGACCCAATCCCCCCTACAATTGCAGCATCGTCAAGATTTATTGCATCGAATCACATTACGGATTCGCCAGTCACTAGAGTTACAGGAAATTCTAGAAACGACCGTGGCTGAAGTGCGATCGCTATTAGGAACCGATCGCGTCAAAATTTATCGATTTCATGCTGATGGTAGTGGTGAGGTGATCGCCGAATCAATTCATGGCGATCGCCTACCTTCACTTTTGGGTTTAAATTTTCCCGCTGATGATATTCCGCCCTATGCGCGCGAACTCTTTATCAAATCGCGTCAGCGTGTTGTTGTCGATATAGTTACCCAAACGACAACAGGCACAAGCTTAAGAGAAAATCTGAATGAATCCACCACACAAGAACCAGAACAGCAGTTGCGTTATCGTCCGGTTGATCCTTGTCATGTGGAATATTTAACAGCAATGGGGGTACGCTCATCGGTTGTAGTCCCTATTTTGCATGATGATCGCCTTTGGGGTCTGTTGGTGTCACATCACTCCCAGCAACGTCATGTCAGCGAAGTTGAACTGCAATTTATTCAAGCTGTTAGCGATCAAGTTGAAGTGGCGATCGCTCAATCAACTTTGCTGAGCCAAATGCGCGAACAAGCAGAAAGAGAAGCCAAAGTCAATCAACTTACCACTGTGTTACATCGTTTGCCAACTGTGCAACTCCAGGCTGCTTTGGAAACAGTGGTGGAAATTTTTCAAGCATCCGGTGGACGACTATATCTCATGTCTCAAACACCTAATCAAGTTGATCAATTTTACGTGTATGGTGAACAGCCCACCGAACTAGTCAACGGTGGTGGACGACAAATTGAACAACATTTACTTTGGCAACAATATCTGCGATCGCCCGATCAGGAGATTTACAAAGTCGCAGCGCCTCAAGATTCGAGACAACAACTGTGGTCACAGTCAATATACCTATCTGGGGATGAATGCCCTAATCCTAACTGCTGGGCAATTAACGACATCTACCAAGAACCCATCTTTCGCACGATTGTCACTTCCTTTGCGTCTACCCAAGTGCGAGGTTTGTTGATTGTCCCCTTACGCTACGGTAAGCAAGCGATCGGCTGTCTGACTATTTTCCGCAACGAAATTGCAACAGAAAGGTTATGGGCAGGGCGTTGTGACAACGACACCCGGCAAATCATAACGCAAATCTCATTTGAGACTTGGCGAGAACTCAGGCGTGGACAAGCAAAACCCTGGACAGAAAATGAGAAGAAACTGGCTGAGGTGATCGGGGGACATTTGGTCATGGCAGTACAGCAATATCGCCTTTATAGCCAAGTACAATCGCTCAATGCGAATCTGGAACGACAGGTAGAAGAACGCACGGCGGAACTACAACATCTGTTAGAACAGCAACAAGCTCTTTCCAACGGAATTGCTAAAATTCGCGCTTCGCTCAAACTAGGTGAAATTTTTCAAACTACGACTGAAGAGGTTTATCGGCTGTTGCAAGTTGATCGTGTAGTGATCTATCAGTTCAATCCGGACTGGAGTGGTGGCTTTATTGCCGAGGCTGTTGGAGAGAGTTGGACTAGCCTCCAGCAAGCCCAAGCCAGTAATACAGACATCCAAACTTACGTATCACAAAGCGATCGCTGTATTGTCAGTAATTTTCTAGATGCGCCTGTCCCCAACATTGACACCTATCTCCAGGAAACCCAAGGAGGAGATTTTAGCCGAGGCTGTGCTGTCAAACGGGTTGATGACGTTGATACTATGAACTTTTCAGACTGCTATCGAGCAGTGCTGCAACAATTTCAGTGCCAAGCATACGTAATTGTTCCCATTTTCCAAGCAGACAAGTTATGGGGATTACTGGCAGTTTACCAAAATTCTGGCCCTCGCCAATGGAAAGATATAGACATTGCTTTAGTGATGCAAACCTCAGATCAACTAGGGGTTGCCATTCAACAAGCAGAACTGCTGGAACAAACTCAGTCGCGAACTCAGCAGTTAACTAAAACTTTAGAAGACCTAAAACAGACGCAAACCCAACTGGTGCAAACTGAAAAAATGTCCAGTCTCGGACAATTGGTGGCTGGTGTTGCCCATGAGATTAACAACCCCATCAGCTTTATTTATGGCAATGTTATCCATGCTACAGAGTATATCCAGCAATTACTAGAGGTGATTCGTCTTTATCAACAACGCTATCCAGAACCAGACACAGAATTACGCACTTACCTGAAAAAGATTGACCTAGATTTTATTACAGAAGATTTACCTCATTTACTGTCATCTATGAAAATTGGTACTGAACGAATTCAGGAAATTGTCCAATCTTTGCGTACTTTCTCGCGGCTTGATGAAGCTGAGTTCAAATCCGTGGATATTCATGCAGGTATTGACAGCACACTAATGATTTTAGCCCACCGCCTCAAAGCACAACCAGATCGACAGGCAATCCAAATCATTAAAGATTACGGTCAATTGCCTTTGGTTGATTGTTATCCAGGTCAGTTGAATCAAGTATTTATGAATCTTCTGTCTAATGCAATTGATGCTTTAGAAGAACAGAGCAACCAAAGATTGCCCGAACACAATTACACCAGCCAAATCAAAATTAGTACCCGTGTGATTGCCGAACAACAGGTTCGGATTTGCATTGCTGACAACGGTATTGGCATGAGTGAAGGTGTGCGATCGCGTCTATTTAACCCCTTCTTCACAACCAAACCCATCGGTAAAGGTACGGGTTTAGGCTTATCTATTAGTTACCAAATCATCACTGATGGTCATAAGGGAAAACTCTCTTGCCAATCTACTCCAGGGCAAGGTACAGAATTTGCGATCGAGATTCCAATTCGGCACTATTCTAAACTTTGAAAAAGCACCAGGCGACGGTCAGCCGGACCCCAGCTGCTACGACGCAAAGTGGGTTCTTGTCAACCGTAATACCAATCAAGCGTAGAAAAGACCATCAATCAAAATGTAGCTATTGTTGTGACAAATTAATTTAGCTAGAGAGAAAAGAGGCTACATTTTTCTCTTGACTACAAAACTTTGAGACCATAGCTTGCACCTAGCTCTGGTGCAAGATATCAGCTAAGCAAACTTATGTGTAATTTTGCGTTCTGTGTATGGAAACCGAGAATGTTCCTATTTTAACCTGTTTATTCCTGTTGACAGGTTTCCCGACAGCATGAAACTATCATCTAAACTTAATATTGGATATTGGCTTTTTATAAACTCAGTAATTTAATTTTTAACTGGTTGTTAATTTAACAATCTTTACTGCGAAATTTAATTATTAAGAAAAACAATTTATAAAACACTTGCAAAAAATTTCAAAAATACTCTACAATCAAAATTCATGTAAAATGATACATAATTAACTTTAAGCACAAAATAAAAGCTTAGCATCACTAAAAAATACAAAAATTGGGTGTGCCTACTTGTTACTTAATAATGTGTTTCCCTCAAGTATAGTTTCGATTACTTTGGCTCGGCAAAAGAATTCCTTAACATATAGATGTTGATTTGAGGAGTTTGTTTAAGAGTTTGTAGCCCAAATCTGTGATTTGAGTGTGATCTTCATACTCTTAGTGAGGAATAATATGTCGCTGAATAGGCTGAAATCATTTTAGTTAGTCTTGCATTCATCCCTATTTGTTCAGTTTTATCGAAGCAACGCCGAAAAGAAAAATACAATATTTTGTTTTTGTATTTACATTGATTACAAGAATTAATACATGTTGTAGATTATTTCTTTTGAAAAGTAGAAACTCAGGAATCTGAACTTAATTGATGAATGAAATTATCTCCAGCCTCATGAAGTAGTGATTGTTTACTTGAGAAACACGAGCAATGTTGAAAATTGATCGCAGTAATTACCAACATATTTTTAAATCCGGACAAACACATGCAACAGCTACCCCAAAAGAACACAAATCTCTCTGGCAGCGATTTATAAGTCTGCCAGTCAGCAGCAAGAATTTGACGGTTTTAATTTTTTCTCAGTTAAGTCTGATTGTAGGTTTGGGTATTAACTCAACTGTAATCATGAATCGCAGTGTTCAAGGCCAATCACTGAAACAGGCAAAGTCAGAACTCAATATTGCAGATTTAAATTATAATATTAAATTAAATCAAGTCAACTTTAATTTGCACAATCAGGCAAATACAGACTTAACTAAAGCTATACCAAATCTAGATTTACCTGATAAATCAATACTTGCACAAGCAGCAGTACGTTCAGGTGAAATTGTCACCGGTCAAATAATTATTGATCAACAACCTTACGCGATCGCAGCAAAAGCAATTCCCAACATCACTATTACCACAGCTAAAGGAAATACCCCTGTAGTTACAGGTGAGCCAGTAGCTATTTTAGTGCAGATCACAAAAGAAACTGAACTGCAAACTTTAGTTAGACAAAATCGATTGCACTACGCCCTAGCAGCAGTTTTGGCTTTAATTGTGATTGGAATTTGGACGTATATATTTAAGCGGACTACTGTTCAACAAATCGAAAAACTCAAAGATGCGATCCAAAAATTTACTAATGGCGATCGCTTTGCAAGAGTTACAATTTACACGAACGACGAAGTAGGGCAATTAGCTGTAGCTTTTAATCAAATGGCAGAAACAATTGCTCAAAAAGCTTACCAGCAAGAAAATGAAGGCAAGATTGCTAAACAAGTCAATAGTATCAATTTGCGGATTCGCGGATTGCTCAACACTGCCCAAATTTTGAACGTAGCAGTCACAACCATGCGAGAAGTCATCAAAGTAGATAGAGTCGTTGTCTACCGCTTTGATGAAAATTGGGTGGGAACAATTGTAGCTGAGTGCGTTGATGATGAATGGCCAAGCGCTTTGGGTGCAGAGATTGCAGATCCTTGTTTTGCAAAAGACTACATTGACAAATATCAAAAAGGTCGCGTCCAAGCAATAGAAAATATTTATGAAGTAGGTTTAACCGAATGTCACATTGCTCAACTAGAAGCCTTTGCAGTCAAAGCAAATTTAGTCGCACCGATTTTGCTCAACAATAAGCTATATGGTTTACTGATAGCTCATCAGTGTTCTACTCCCCGCCAATGGCAAGAATCAGAAATCGATTTGTTTAAGCAAGTAGCAATTCCCATTGGTTATGCATTAGAACAAGCATACGTGTTGGAACACTCCGAAAAAGCCCGTTCGCGTGCAGAATTGCTCGCAATCGAACAAAGCCAACAAAAAGAAGCATTGCAACAGCAAATTATTAAACTACTGCGAGAAGTCGAAGGCGCATCCAAAGGTGATTTAACAGTGTACGCAGAAGTTACCCACGGGGAAATTGGTACAGTTGCAGACTTCTTCAACTGTATAGTTGAGAACCTCAGAGAAATAGTCACCAAAGTTAAAACATCGGCAATTCAGGTGAATACAGCCCTTGGAGAAAACGAAGGCGCAATTCGCCAACTCGCTAACGAAGCCATCAAACAAGCAGTGGAAATCAACCGTACCCTTGATAGTGTCGAACGCATGACACTTTCCATTGCAGATGTAGCAGATAATGCTCAAAAAGCCGCGCAAATTGCTCACACCGCTTCTTGTACTGCTCAAAAAGGCGAGATAGCAATGGATTTGACAGTAGAAAAAATCTTTAACTTGCGCTCCACAATTGACGACACAACCAAAAAAGTCAAACGTCTTGGCGATTCTTCCCAACAAATTTCTCGAATTGTCTCTTTAATTAACGAAATTGCTGTGCAAACCAACTTACTAGCAGTCAACGCTGGGCTAGAAGCTTCTAGGGCTGGTGAAAGCAGCCGGGGTTTTATGGTGGTTGCAACAGAAGTAGGTGAATTAGCAGCCCGTTGTTCTAACGCCACTCAAGAAATTAAGCAGATTGTCGAAAATATTCAACGAGAAACCAACGAAGTGATCAAAGCAATGGAACAGGGAACTACTCAGGTAGTCGAAGGTTCTCGCATCGTAGAAGATGCTAAAATCTCCCTCAATCAAATTTTGACAGTCTCTCGTGAAATTGATGAGTTAGTCCAATCAATTTCCCAAGCGACAGTTTCTCAAGTAGAAACATCCCAAGCAGTGACTAAATTAATCACAGAAATTTCTCAAGTGTCAGAAATTACTAGTGAATCCTCACGTAGTATTTCTCAATCATTGCAGGAAACCGTAGGAATTTCTCGGGAATTAGAAGCAACTGTGGAGAAATTTAAAGTGAAGTGATGGAATTGGGGATCAGGGAGATGGGGAGTGTGAGGAGTAATGTAGAGACGCGATGAATCGCGTCTGGGAGTGTGGGGAGTGTGAGGGGTAGTAACAACCACTGCACTGGTTCACCATTTGCGCGTCTACGCCCCTACTAACTACTAACCCATTACCCTTTCACCTTTCACCTTTCTCTTTGCCTTACCTTGTGCCAAATTAATCCAGCAACAATCAATCCTAAACCTACTTGCCAGATTGAGGATTCTACCCAAAATGCTAAGAACAGGCAAGATAAAAGACCCAGAACAGCTATCCATCTAGGATATAGTCGTTCTTGGGAACTCAGTTTTAAAGCGGCCAAGTTAGTAATTGCGTAGTAAATCAGGACGCTAAAAGCACTAAAAGACCATGTTGTCTTAACATTACCAACTATAACCAAAAGAGCGATCGCTACTCCCACTACTATTACAGACCAATAGGGAGTAGTTTGTTGTTGGTTCAAACGTGATAAAAATCTGGGGGCGTCGTGGCGACGTCCCATCGCTAGCAATACACGGGATAACCCCAGAATCAAGTTCAGCAGTACACCCAACATCGCTGTCATTGCGCCAATGGCTAGCACCAACGCACCGCCGACACCAGTTACATCCCGGGCTACCACCTCTAATGGCGCAGCCTTTGTCTGCTGGGTAGCACCAGCTAAAACATCTACCCCCACAGCCCCAATTGTAACTGTCGCCACTGCTATGTAAAGCAGCATTGTCACCGCAAGACAAACTATCATCGCTTTAGGAATAGTCTGTCTTGGCGATCGCGCTTCTTCTCCCAGGGTAGCAATGCGACCATAGCCAGTATAGGCAACAAACATCAGGGCGCTAGCATGGAGAACATCAGCTACCGAACCTGTAAAAAAAGGTGCAAAGTTCTCCCTTCCTCCTTGAATAGCACCGGGAAGACAAACCAGAATCAAAAACCCTAAAGATAAAAAAGTGACAGATACAATCGCAATATTGGCAAAATTTGAGCGGCGGATACCATTTAAGACAATCAGTGTCATTACCACCACAGCCAAAAAAGCTGTCGGAACCACCCAGCCAGAATTTATACCCAAAATATTTAATAAGTAGGCAGCAAAACCTAAAGCAGCAGTAGCAGCAGAGGCTGTCTTTGCCACCAAAAACATCCAGCCAGCTGTAAAACCGAAGCTAGGAGTCAGATATTTATAACCATATTCATAACTACCACCACTCAGGGGATGATTTGCTGCTAGTTGGGCGCTGCTGAGTCCATTAAAAATGGCGACAATCGCCCCAATTGCCACAGCTAAAATCACCGCAGGGCCAGCTATTCCAGCCGCAATTCCAATACTAACAAATACACCAGTACCAATAATGGAACCTAGTCCCATGAGAGTAGCACCAAACACCCCTAACTCTCGTTTCAATTGTGGCTGTGAGTTGCCTACAGACATGCTTTTTTTGATCTCTCTGTCTCAATGCCGACCACTACAGGAACGCTAGCAGATATTTCTATTATTCGATATTTTCGTTTGACGTTTTGTCATCATTCTTAGGAGACAAATTTTTATCTCTACTGAAGAATAGGAATACTTAAAATTAACTTAATACTTCCTTAACTAAAGAGCAGAAAAAGCAACAAGATTCTTCTTGAATATATAAATTTTCGATGTTGGTCTTAAGAAAAATCTTTCCCTAAATAGTTTATTTACTAGTTCTTGATGTTCAATTAGTTTTTTATAGAGTTTGTAAAGTTTGTCTAATATCATGATTACCTTTTGCTTTCTCAGAAGCAATTACTTATATATTTTTAATTATTGATATTTCCTTGGCATTGTATTTATTAATTATGAAGATAAGCATAATTATACCGTGTTTAAATGCAGCAGAGACTATAGGTGTGCAACTGGAAGCACTTGCAAATCAACAATGGTCACAGCCGTGGGAAGTGATCATTGCTGATAATGGTTGCACTGACAATACAGCATCCATAGTAGAACAATATCAAACACGCATACCCAATCTCCGTATTGTCGATGCATCTGACCGCAAAGGAGCATCACATGCTCGTAATATTGGTGCAAAAGCTGCCCAAGGTGAGTCACTGTTATTTATTGATGCTGATGATGAGGTTGCACCTGGATGGTTAGCAGCCATGGGGGAAGCACTTGCAAAAAACGACTTTGTTACTGGTCATAATGATTACAACAAGCTCAGTGATACTTGGGTAGTAAAGTGTTATCAACTGGAAAATGGTACTGGGATCATGGAAAACACCTACTACCTGCCGTTTGCAGGTAGCGGCAATTTGGGTATCAAACGTGCCATTCATGAAAAAATTGGTGGTTTTGATGAAGCTTTATACCAAAGCGAAGATGTAGATTATTGCTGGAGAGCTTACTATGTAGGAACTAAACTTCACTACGTCCCGGATGCGATCGCTTATATCCGCTTACGTGGTAACTTAGCTAGTATATATCGTCGCAGTTGGGCTGTAGGTAAAGGCGTAATTTTAGTGTATAAAAAACACCGACCACTTGGTATGCCTCAAATGGTGTCATGGAAAACTTTTTTAAAAACCTCATTCACCTTGACCATACAAATTCTACTTTTGCAAATCCGGGACAAAGAAAGTTTAGCTAAATGGTTAATGAGTTTGGCTTGGCGGGGAGGGCAATTGTGGGGTTGTATTAAGTATCAATATTTACCAATCTAGATCTCCCTCAAATTTCAATATTATAAACACAATTTTAATTGTCCCTAGCTGTGTTGCGAAAACTTTGAATAGACTTCAAATTCAATGAGTAGAGGTTTAGGTATACTAAATCTCTACTGTATCTTCCTGAAAACTAATCTTTTACTTATCTGTATTATGTACCTACAAAAAATTTCTTTTCTACAAGGAAAGCTATCAAATATATTGCAATTTATTCAAGCAGAAATATTATTTGATTGGATTTTACCTCAAAAAAGTCAACCGTTAACAGTAACTCAAAAATCAACATTGGTGTTTTCTCCCCACCAAGATGATGAAACTTTAGGCTGTGGTGGCTTAATAGCTCTTAAACGTGAACTTGGAGTTCCGGTCAAAGTTGTTTTTATCACCGATGGGCATAAATCATACTTAGACATTAAACCCGAGGATATAGTTCAAGTCCGCAAGCAAGAAGCCCAAGAAGCATTAAATATATTGGGTGTAGCATCATCAGACATATACTTTATCGACCAACCCGATGGTGAATTACGGCAAATATCTGATGAGCAGCAACTGCATACTATTAATCAGTTAGTGCATATATTGCAGTCCTTTCAACCAGAGGAAATCTATGTTCCTCATCAAAAAGATAAACACCCAGACCATGAGGCTACTTATGATTTGGTGAAAGATGCACTCAACAAGTCTGGAATCAAAGCTCAACTTTTTCAATATACAGTTTGGTTATTTTGGGGAATGCCACTGCTGCTGTTTCGGCTAAATTTAGAAAAGCTAGGTCAGTCTTATGTGGTATCTATCAAATCTGTACTAGAAAAAAAACAACGAGCTTTCCAAGTTTATCGTTCTCAACATCACATCTTTGCTCGTAGCTTTATTGGGCGATTTTTTAAACCTACTGAAATATTTTTTAAAAGTTAATTTTACAAATCAAGAATAAATTTCGATGACACCAACTTAAGTAGCTGGTGTCATTATTATACTAAGATTCGACTTTTACACCCCGCCAGAAAGCAACATAACCCTCAATCTGTTTTGCTTTCTCTTTAGTAGTGGGATAGTACCAAGCTGCATCTTTATTAACTTGTCCATCAACTTCAACGCTGTAGTAACTAGCAACACCTTTCCAAGGACAAGTGGTATGAGTGTCACTCTCTTTGAAGTACTCTTTATTAATCGAGTCAGGGGGAAAGTAATGGTTGCCTTCCACAACAACAGTATCATTACTTTCAGCTAGAACAGCACCATTCCAAATTGCTTTTGGCATAACTAAAGAACGCAAATAAACTTTACATATATAATTATGCTTTTTGTTGCCGGTGGCTGGGAAACTTGTTTCGTCGGGACTGCCTTCTGCCTGATTTTCAGATTAGAATAAATCAGTCATTTCTAGCAAAATTGGTATTTAAATCAGCCTTGTCTACTGAATTGGAACATCTCGACTCCCAAAAATATGGGTTAGCACTGCATACCACAACTCCTGAATTGGGTTTGGCAATCAGTAACTTTGCTGGAGATGCACGTTCTGGTATCTGGAATTTAGAGCGTGAACTATCCAGTCTCATGCATCAACACTTAATACAATTTATCCAACCCCAAGTTTGGGGAGACTTGGCTTTTATTGCTGTAGCTAGAGGTCCGGGTGGTTTTACTGGAACTCGTATCGGACTAGTTGCTGCTAGGACTTTAGGACAACAGTTAAATATTCCTGTATTTGCGATCTCCACATTGGCGGCGGTAGCTTTCTCACAAGCAAGCACAAGTGTAATTGCTGTGCAAATGCCAGCACAAAGGGGTCAAATTTTTGCTGCTATCTACCAACCTGCACCTGATGGTTTGGGGTTAAAAGCCTTGGTACCAGATACTGTATTGACACCAGAGGCATGGCAGAAAAAGTTAGAATCCTGGAATAGCGATGTTCAGCTGATTGAAGCAAAATCAGAATTAGCTGCTACAGTGACAAGTATTTTGCAGCTAGCGTATTTAGACTGGCAAACAGGAAAGCGTCTCCATTGGTCAGAAGCACTTCCTTTTTATGGTCAGCATCCTGTTGATGTGTAGTACTCCACCCGATTGATTTTGACCCCGGTTTATAATTGTCACGCTGTTACACAAACTGTCGGCTTCTTCTAAAAAATGGGTAGTTAAAAATATGGCGTTGCTGAATTTGGTCATGAATTATGTGTGCATACATTTTTGTAGTTCGATGCCGGCGTTGCTGAATCTGGTCATGAATTATGTTTGTATACATTTTTGTAGAGACGTAGCATTGCTACGTCTCTACATATCCGTGAATTGTAAATTCATATCTTGATTCAGCAACGCCAAAAATATTGCTATCTTGTCTTTTCGCCAACAAAATAATAAAGTTTTAATAGTATTTCCATATACAGAAATTCTACTCTTAATATTATTGATCGCAGATTTTCGGGCGGCTGAGTACACGTTAAGTTATGCAAAAATATATTGCTTAAATCTTTGCAAAGTCTTACAAGCAAAGAGCTAGAGATTGAGTACCAAAATGCCTAGCCCCTAGCCCAAAAATACTAGAACCCCCAGTCTAAAAATACTAGCACCCCTACCCCCAGAAAAATTTTAAATTTCCATTAAATGGGGGATAAGCGTGCTTGAGTACAACCTTAATTAATCCAATAAATCCAATCGCCATCGGTTGCACTGTCCCCTAAGCAGGCGTCTGGTATAAGCAGAAAAATAGCGCACTGCTTTTACTCAGAGCATTACCGATGCAACAGACATTAAACCCTATTCAAAATTCAAATACTGCCAAAACACCAGATAGTACAAATGGCATTTTTGAACCTTTGTGGAGTGATTTTCGCATTATTTTTGAGCGCGATCCAGCTGCCCGCAATTGGTTAGAGGTGCTGTTTTGCTATCCCGGATTCCATGCACTCTGTTTGCATCGCCTCGCCCACTGGTTGCACCGTCACAAGATAGCTTTTTTTCCTCGCTTGATTTCTCACTTAGGGCGATTTTTGACAGGAATTGAAATTCACCCAGGTGCAGAAATTGGTAAGGGAGTATTTATCGATCATGGCATGGGTGTTGTCATTGGTGAAACTGCTATTGTCGGAAACTACAGCTTGATTTATCAAGGTGTTACTCTCGGTGGAACTGGTAAAGAAACGGGTAAACGTCATCCTACCTTGGGTGAAAACGTTGTTGTGGGAGCAGGTGCAAAGGTTTTGGGCAATATTTCCATTGGTGCAGGGGCCCGGATTGGCGCAGGTTCAGTGGTGTTACGAGATGTCCCTAATGATTGCACTGTAGTGGGTATTCCTGGACGCAATATTTCCCATAAACAAAGTAAACACCTCTCTCCCCTAGAACACGGTAAACTCCCGGATGTAGAAGCAACCATCATTCGTTCTTTACTTGAACGCATTGAACAACTTGAACAACAAGTGCAAATTCTTAAAACTCAACAGTCAAAGGTCAAATAGTCAATGGTCAATTGTCATTTGTTGTTTGTTACAACCAACAATCAACTACCAACTACTCACCACTATCTACTAACTACTAACAATTAACCAAATAAATGTTACCACCTTATACTTCTTCTACCTTAGGCAATCACTATTATATTGTGCAGATTCCTTTAAGCGATCGCTGGCAAGTTTATCGCCGCTTACAGGAGTTAATGATTCCCTGTTTGTGTCATCCTGATGGTTCTTTACGGGTGCAGGTAGATAATTGTCTCACAGTCATTCTTGTTCACAGTATCGTTAAGCAATTTTTAGTCTCTCGTCAAGAATTAATTGATTGGCTAGAACGATGCTGGCAGTTGTGATGATTTTACCAAGTATTTTAAACTTCACGTTTTTGTTAAAGTTTCTATGATAGCTAACTGTCAAAGTGATGTAAAATTTATTGATTTCTTGCAGAATGAGCTTGAACTTTCGAGTGGAGATATTGCTGTAGCTCTGCGAAAACGTGAATTAGAAAATGGACCATTACCAATGCTGCTTTGGCAATATGGTTTAGTTGATATAGAGCAGTTGGAGCGGATTTTTGATTGGTTGGAAGAGCAAGCTTAAGAGAATCAAATTAATTATTACAAATTCAAAAGAAGTAAATACTTCTTTTAGTTTTTAGATTTGAAATTTTCATTACTGAGGATAACGCCATGATTGCCACTTTAATTGCTGGATTTAGTTTATTGATTGTATCAGGAATAGCAAAGACTTATATCAGTTATATGCTATTCACTGAAATCCCTAATCATCCTGAAGAAAAGAATACTTAATTTATACCAATTCCTGGTTTGATGTCATACAGAATGCAAAATTATAGTTGGGTAAGAATGATGATAGAAGATGAAGGCTAAAGAATGAAAGACAAAGGATGAAAATTCAAAGCTAAAGGCTAAAGGATGAAGAATGAAAACAAAAATTTAGATTTTATAGTTCATACTTCATCCTTCACCTTTCATCCTTCACACTTCATTAGAGGTATTTTGATAATGAATAAAGTTCTCATTAATGACACGACTCTGCGTGACGGCGAACAAGCGGCAGGTGTTGCCTTTAATTTACAAGAAAAAGTAGCGATCGCCAAATTTCTTGATGCTATCGGTGTTCACGAAATCGAAGTCGGGATTCCGGCGATGGGCGAATCAGAAATGCGAGCGATCGCAGCAATTTCTGAGTTGGGTTTGTCTGCTAAACTGCTAGGTTGGAATCGGGCTGTGATTTCAGACATTCAGGCCTCTATGGCCTGTGGTTTGACAAGAATGCACATTTCCATCCCCGTCTCTGGAATTCAAATCGCCGCTAAATTTCATGGTCAGTGGCGCATAACTTTGCAACAACTCAAAGATAGTATCAGCTTTGCTGTCGATCAAGGTCTTTGGGTTGCAGTTGGAGGAGAAGATTCTTCTCGTGCTGATGAAAACTTCCTCTTTGATGTTGCCCATTATGCCCAAGAATGGGGTGCATCAAGATTTCGTTTCTGCGATACAGTCGGAGTTCTTGACCCCTTCAGCACCTATACAAAAGTGAATCGCCTGGTTGCAGCTTTGCTGATCCCTGTGGAAATCCACACGCACAATGATTTCGGTTTAGCGACTGCAAATGCCCTTGCTGGTATCAAAGCTGGAGCTTTATCAGTAAATACCACAGTCAATGGATTAGGCGAAAGAGCCGGAAACGCAGCTCTAGAAGAAGTTGTGATGGCTCTCAAACGCATTCATGGTATTGATGTCGGTATTGAAACACCACGTTTATTAGAACTATCCCGCCTAGTAGCAGCAGCGTCTGGTTGTAGTGTCCCGCCTTGGAAAGCAATTGTTGGTGAAAATACCTTTGCTCATGAATCTGGTATTCATGCTCACGGCGTACTGCAAAATCCTACCACCTACGAACCATTTGCACCCGAAGAAGTCGGTTGGGAACGGCGTTTAGTAGTGGGTAAGCATTCTGGTAGACATTTACTATCTAATGTGCTACAGCAATACGGCATTATTCTCAATACAGAAGAAACCCAATCTGTATTAGATGCAGTCCGACAACAGTCTATTCAGAAAAAACGCAGTCTCACCACTCAAGAAGTTTTGCATTTAGTTTACGAACAGAGGGTTTCCCATGCAATCAGATGATGAAGTCGAACTATACGATCCGCCTGCTTTTGACATCGGTGATAAAGTCCGACTCCGTAAACAAATCAAAAATGATGGGACTTTTCCTGGTCAAGAAATCGGGACTATTCTCGGTAAAAAAGGAGATATTGGTTACGTTGTGAGTATAGGCTCATTTTTACAAAGATCCTATATTTATGCAGTACATTTTCTTCAGACTGGATTTATTGTTGGTTGCCGCAAAAAAGAACTGGAACTAGTAGAAAAATCCAAAGATTTAGAATAGGAAAGTAGAACTATGAAAGTCATGCTACGTAGAAATAACGCTGGTAATTTAGTTGTTTACGTTGCCAAAAAAGATCTCGAAGAAGAAGTAGTAAAAGAAACAGAAGGCTCTGAGGGTAAAATTTTTACTTTGGCGAATGGCTGGGAATTAGCCTTTCCTAACCTACCAGATCCATTGGTATTACCCCAAACTTTTGAGGCAAAACGTCTCGCTTAAAAAAATTAGAGTTGTTTGTTGTTTGTTCCTTGTTGTTTGAAATCAGTAATTTTTATTTGTGAACAATCAACAATCATCTACCAACAATCAACAATCAACCACCAACAAATTGATAAAATGGGCGGCAAATACTTAACAATATCAGAATTTCATCTAGAAGGACAATTCCTTGGTTTTTTGGGTGATTCATCACGAGAATATAAATATTTGCGTTTAGCGATCGCATCTGGGGAAGTACAACTAAAACTTCCGAAACAATTGCGTGCATACCTAGGTGCAAACTTGCAACCCGGCGAACTTTTACAGGTATTTGGTCTGAGCAAGCTAAATACCCACACTGGTAAAATCAAATTTAAAGTTTATGGAGTGAAACCATTGGGGGTTTGTCCCAATCAAAAAAATCCTCAAAAAACTAAAGCCAAAATCTTAGTATGTCAAAAATCTGGTTGTCGCAAACGGGGTGGTAAAGGTTTATTGTCAGAATTAGAAAAGATTTTATGTGAGCGTGGATTGCAAGATAAAGTAACTATTGAGCAAACAGGCTGTTTAAAATGTTGTAACAGCGCACCCAACTGTGTTTTGCAGCTTGGTCAAAAAGAATTTAAAAAAGTGCATCCAGAAGCGATCGCATCTTTGTTAGAAAATCATTTAATATCAAGTCTGGATTAATTGTCCTATTCCCAAATAACCAGTAGGGTGGTTTACGACTTTAGCCGTAACCCACCACAAGTTTTAAGTTTGCACCGCCAGGACATTTGCCAGTGATTCAAGCGATCGCAACTTTTCCCTATCCTCTATCGATAGATTTCGGTAGTCACTCGACCATCTTCCTCTACTTGATGAGGTGGACGACGACGTAGAGTGCGCGATCGCGTAAACTCCCAATCACTATATATAAGATTGGCACTATAAACAAACTCAGGAACGTAGCAACTAGCATCCCACCAAACACCGCAGTACCGAGAGATTGACGGGCTAAAGCACCAGCACCTGTGGCAATTGCTAAGGGGAAAATCCCCAACAGTGTGGAGAGTGCTGTCATCAAAATCGGTCGCAAACGTTCCTGTGCAGCTTGGACTGCGGCTTTGGTAATTGGCATACCTTGCTCATGTAGTTGGTTGGCAAACTCCACAATCAAAATGGCGTTCTTACTTGCCAAACCAATCAACATCACCAAACCAACTTGGCAAAAGATGTCATTGTCTAGACCCCGCAGTGATTGTGCTGACAGCGCCCCAAAAATTGCAAGGGGAACCGATAGCAAAATAATCAACGGGTCAACATAGTTTTCGTATTGAGCAGCTAATACCAAGAAAACAAAGACGAGTCCCAAACCAAAAATTATCGGTGCTTGACCACCGGATGTTTTTTCTTCTAGGGCTATCCCCGACCATTCGTAACCAAAACTCGTTGGTAAAACTTGTTGGGCAACATTCTCCATTGCTTGGATTGCTTGACCGGAACTTTTACCTGGAGCCGCGGAACCGTTGATTTCAATTGAGCGGAACAAGTTGTAATGATTGATTGTTTGCGCTCCAGTAGTAGGAGTGAGTTTGACCAGATCACTCAAGGGAATCATTTGATCGTTGGCAGAGCGGACGTATAATTTCCCGATATCCTCCGGGTTGGAGCGAAACTGAGCATCTGCTTGGACGTATACTCGGTAAGTCCGTCGTTCAAAATTAAAGTCGTTGACGTAGCGCGAACCCAGGTAATTCTGGAGAGTATTAAATACTTCATCAATGTCTACCTGTAGGGCTTTAGCACGATTACGATCTACTTCAATTAAGATTTGTGGTGTATTCGCAGCAAAAGTAGTATACACAGGCTTTTGCAAGTCTGGTTCCTGGTTTGCCCGCTCTAGTAACTGACCCATGACTTCCAGCATGGTTGCTAAGTCATTGTTACCTGCTCTGTCTTGTAGCTGAAATTGGAAACCGCTAAAACTACCTAAACCTCGAATTGTAGGAGGGTTCACAGGTAACACTCTGGCTTCAGTGATTCCTGATAGTTTACCCATTAAACTACCAATGATTTGCTGCGCTGACTGACTGCGCTCATGCCAAGGTTTGAGGGTTGTAAAAATTACACCATTATTAGCAGTGCTACCACTAAAACTAAATCCACCAACAGCAAAAGTACCTGTGACTTCCGGCAATTTCAGAATTTCTTCTTCTGCTTGTCGCATCACTTTGCTGGTGTAGTTTAGGGAAACTCCTTCTGGCCCTTGCACAATTGTAATAAAGTAACCTTGGTCTTCGTCAGGAAGAAATGATGTTGGCACTGAGGTATACAACCAAGCTGTCAATCCCAAAGAGAGAATAAATAGTCCGATGACAATTGCTTTGATCCTAACTAGGCGGTTAAGTGACCACTGGTACCCTCTTCGCATCGAGTCTTGGAAGGAGTTAAACTTACCAAACACCCAGCCCAAAATACCACGCTGTCTGGGTCTGCGGCGCAGTAGCAAGGCAGATAGAGAAGGTGTGAGGGTAATGGCGAGAAAAGTAGAGATGGCGATCGAAAAGGCGATAGTTAAAGCAAATTGTTTATATATCTGTCCAGTCGCTCCTGGGAAAAAGGCGACGGGGACAAATACAGCCATCAGCACCAATGAGGTAGCAATAACTGCCCCAAACAGTTCCTGCATAGCCGCAGAAGCTGCTTGACGTGGTGTCATACCTTCTTGCTGAATCAAACGCGAAATATCTTCGACGACAACGATCGCATCATCAACGACCATCCCTGTTGCTAGGGTCAGACCGAACAAGGTTAAGGTGTTGATGGAAAAATTGAAGGCTTTAACGAAGGCAAATGTACCAATTAATGCGAGGGGAATGGTGATAATGGGAATTAAGGTGGTGCGCCAATCCTGCAAGAAAACAAAGATTACTAGGATGACAAGAGCGATCGCCATTAATAAAGTCAACAGCACTTCTGAGAGTGAGGCTTCCACAAAACTAGTTGTATCAAATGCAACTTGATACTCCATGCCTGGTGGAAATTTTTCGGCTAGTACTGCCATTTCGGCTTTGACTGCTTTGGCAACGTCCAGCACGTTACTTCCTGGAGTGGTAAATATCCCAATTCCCACACCCTCTTGCCCTCGAAATCGCAGGAAAGTACTGTAATTTTCTGCTCCTAGTTCTGCCCGCCCTACATCTTTGAGCTTAATGAGTGATCCATCTTGACTGGTTTTAATTACTATATCTTCAAATTCAGATGCATCAGTTAATCTACTGATAGCCCGCAAGTCAATTTGATACATCTGCTCTTGGGGCGATGGTTGCTGACCAATTTGTCCAGCACCCACTTGCAGGTTTTGTTCATTCAGGGCATCAATCACATCTTGAGCAGTGAGTTTGCGGCTTGCAAGCCGATTTGGGTCAAGCCACAAACGCATCGCGTAGCGGCGTTCACCAAAAATTCTTGCCTCACTCACACCCTTGATTCTTTTTAGGGCATCTGATATGTAGAGGTCGGCGTAGTTGCTTAAAAATACAGTATCGTACTCTCCTTTCTGACTGTATAAACCGATCGCTAACAGAATGTTATTAGATTGCTTACTAACGGTGACTCCAGTTTGCGTAACTGGTTCGGGCAGTTGTGGTTCAGCTAACGATACACGATTTTGTACATCAACGGCAGCAATATCTGCATCCCGTGATGGGTCAAATGTGACTGTAATCGTACTAGTACCACTGTTACTGCTACTAGAAGTCATGTATCTCATGCCTTCGACACCGTTAATCTGCCGTTCTAAGATTGTCGTAACGGTGTTTTCTACTACTTCCGCACTAGCACCAACATAGTTAGCAGTAACTTGGATTTGAGTCGGACTAATTTCTGGATACTGCTCTGTAGGTAGAGTAGGAATGCTAATAGCCCCTATTATCAGAATGATGATAGCGCAGACACTGGTAAAAACAGGTCGCCTGATAAAGAAGTCAACAAACATAGGATCGGGGATTGGGGATTGGGGACAAGGAAGACACGGAGGACAAGGGAGACAGGGGAGAAAACAAACAACTAACCACTAACTACTGTACAGACGTGCCATGGCACGTCTCTACAACAACCAACAACCAACAATCAACAAATAACCACTAACCAATTCTTATTGAGATTCTGGTGTTATAGGAACTCCGTCTCTAAGATTGAGTAGTCCTGAAACAATAATTCTTTCTCCTGGTTGTAATCCTTCCAATACTTGATAGTTATTACCCTTAATATTGCCTAATTCGACACGCTTTTGTTTAGCTACTAGTTGAGTTTTACCTTCGGGTGATTTTTGTGTTTGCTCTACAAAAACAAAGTTTTGTCCAGCTATACGAGCTACTGCTGTGGTAGGAATAACTACTCCTGAACGTTGGCTAAATATGACTCTGGCTCGAACATATTCATCGGCTCTGAGTAGATTTTTTTCATTGTCATATAGTGCTTTTATCTGGATCATGCGATTTTCATTATTCGCTTTAGGAGAGATGAAAAATACGCGACTAGTACCAATAGTCTGACCTTGTGCATCTAAAAGTTCTACTAGAGTTCCATTACGCAATTGAGATGCACGTTCAATTGGTACAGATATGTTTATTTCTAATGGTTGATTTTGAGTAATAGTAGCTAGTTGTGTGGAAGTATTTACAAAATCACCTACTTTTACGGGGATATTACCGACTGTACCAGCGAAGGGGGCTGTGACTCTGTAGTACTGGAGTTGGACTTTTTGTTGTATAGTATTAGCTAACGCTTGCTGTAAAGATTTTTCGGCTTCAGCTACTGCGGCTTGTTGCGCTTTAATTTTAGATTCGTTAGCGTTGAAGGCGGCTTTGGCGACAGCAAGTTGATTTGCATACTGTTCTTTGGTTAGTTGAGATACTGCTCCTTCACTCGCAAGACTGGCATAGCGATTGTACTCCTGTTGCCTCAATTGAACATCCGCAAGAAAAGATTGCCTATCTGCTTCTAAGGATCTGAGGGTAGCTTTAGCGTTTTCCACTTGCGATCGCGCCGCCTGTGCAGCAGCGTTGACACTGCTAACTGCTGCTTGCTGCTCTCTGGCGTCTACTTGAAGAATGGGGTCTCCATTTTTAACTGGATCTCCAGCTCTGACAAATATTTGAGTAACTTGACCTTGAATTCTTGGTTGCAAAGCTACTGAGCGGCGCGATTCGATAGTGGCAATATATTCTGTACTATCTTCTATTGTGCCTGATTTGACGGTAGATACCTTAACTGGTATTGCTGGAGGCTGAGCATTAATATTTGCAGGCATTTGATTTTGTGAAGTAAACACACGCCAAACAGCAATTCCTCCTCCTGTCAATGCTAGCAGGGTCAACAATAACCAAAGCCACCGCCGTTGTCTGCGAGGTGGCTGTTTTTCTGTCTGTGGAGGATAATTTTCAATCTCGGTATGAGGCTGCGGAGGTGTCATGATTAGCAGAGACTATAAACAAATCAACTATGTGTAAAACAGAAATGAAGTTACTGATTTTTTTCGATGAATTATGCAACGATCCATCAATAATATACTCTTTTATACTTTTAATTTAATCTACCTAAAGGTAAATAATCATACTTAACTTTAAAAATAAAATATCTACTTGTCTTTCCTATTCTTGCGAAAAATGTTCTGATCTTGCTATTATTTCAATGGATTATACTTAGCAATTAAAACTAAAAGCCTTGCCAAGGATACGGTGGAATCAGAGGCTTTGGAAGAATCAGAAGATTTAGAGGAATAATATCATGTCCGACTAATTGCTTATGATATGAAGCTTGGACGTTGAACATTTGGCATGGTGAAAAAATAACTAATGATCACCAATTACCCATTACCCATTACCGACCTCGACGGATAATATAAGTCCTCAAGCGGACATGATATCATGATATAAAGCAGTTTTTGTCAATGCGATCGCAAAATTGATATTACTCTGTCTCATAGGGTAAGTCCGTTCTAACGGACTCTAATGTTGTTACAGTCAGATAAATCTGACTTAGGCTATTAGCCAATAAATTTATTTATTGGCGGGATGAAAAGTTGATGCAATATCTAATTATCACTTACCAACAAATGTAAAGGTATTCACGACTTGATCAAATGCCTTTTTGTAGATAGCGTCATTATTGCCGTAGTTAGTTTTAGCAAATGTAATGACGATCATATTAGAACTTCTTGGAATGGAAAAAATAATGTTTTCATTTTCGTATAAACCGCTAGATTGGAAAGCGATCGCATTTTTACCTGCAATTTTTGTATTTTTAAAATCTCGAGTTATGCCAAACTGATTGCTTTGTTGTACCCATTTCTGTAATGGTAATTTTTGAGGATTTTTATATACTCTCACGCTGACATTAGCTGGGTATTCTGTTCCGCCTTCGTATGCACCAGAGCGAATTTTTTTGGCGTGCTGCTGAGTCCAAATATCGATTGTAGTTAGGAGATTATCCTTACTGGAGGGTTTATTTGTTTTATCATCCACCACAAAATATTTGGGAGAATAGCTAAATTGAAAACCATAGCGATCGCTCCTGTAACTAGCTTGCTTTTGGGAAACCAGATTTGCAGCAGGAATAGGATTTTCTGAGGAGGTGACTTTTGGTAGAGATTGAGGTTGACAGGCGATCGTTGTTGTTACTATCAAACCCAACGCCGCTGGATTTAAAACCCATTTTTTCAGGCGCTGATACTGAGCTATCATTTTGAACCTTTCAACTTAAATTGATAAATATATTGCTTAAATAGATTCAAGCTTTTTAATGCCAGTTCCGTAAATTTAATTTTGTTTATGCTTGGTTGTCCGTGGTAAATACTTCTACAACTGCCTCAGAATTCATTCTGAGGCTAATAGCTCAAGCAGACTGATATCAAATCGGTAGCATCTGAATGATAAAAAACCCGGCTTCTGACTTTCGTCGTTACTGATTATTCATATCTTTGCTCAACAATACCAACCAGGGACTGTAAATCAAATTTTTCGTCTTCACCACTCAAGCAAATTCCCGCACTCATCACAGTTAAATCCGTTTTGGATATGGCGCTAGTGTGACGTTCACCGTCAGCAGTTGTCCACTCGACAACCCAATGATCTTGGCGATCAACAAACTCGTGTAGTTCTCCCCCGCCCATTTGCAAAGCTTGCTGTAAAAGCTTTTCATCCCGTCTTTGTTGCTGTAAAGCAGCAAATTCCTTGGCTTGTTGAGCAACAATCTCGTATACTGTCCGCATTTCTGGGGTGAGCCTCCGAAAGTGGAGTTTTTCTGGTGGTGTAACTTGTTTGAGTTGTTCTCGCAGTTTTTCAGTAATTAACGGATCAGCACGGCGATCGCATTCATCAAACCACCAAGCAGCGCCATCGGTGCGGGCAATGATTGTCTCGAATTTAGCTCCCTCTGTAACTAAATTTACAGCTATTGGCTGGCAATATCCGCAGCGTTGGCGCATGTTTGCTTCATTAACTGGGTATGCTAACCAAGTTTGCGATCGCAACGGGTAGGCAAGTCGCAAACGCAGTGGTTTGAGAAGTTGCAGATATTCGGCAATTTGGGGAAAACTAGGTTCTTCGACTACCGCCGCGATCTTCTCATCTGCTGGCTGAAAAATGCCCCAACCTTCAAAATTACGGGGTTTGGGGGTAAATGTATAAACTATTCCTGCTACTTTAGTTCGTACCTTGCCACCACGTACACACGGGGCAATAAACTGGGTGGCAGATAAGTTGTTTTCTTGCGCTGCGAGTTGGTTAATTAGCTTGCGGATGTCGGTCATCTTTGAGGAGAAGAAAGACGGAAGGGGAAGTGTGGGAAGTGTGGGGATGTGCAGAACCATTGACCTAATTACGTGCTTCTTCGTAGAGGTCAAAGTCGTTAATTTGTGCTTCCTGGCATTGATAATTATTTGCTAATAATTGCATTGCTTGAGTTTTGGCATCATCAGCAGACACACCCAATGTCATAATTTCTTCATCTTGATTACCTGTTATTTTCTCAATTACAACAACACAAACATATTGCGGTTCATTTAATCCCCACCAGGGGCCGGTGAGTTCCCCATCCTCCCCAAACTAGGACTCTTCAAACAAACGATCACCTTTATGCAACCTATCTGCCATCTGATAAGTTTGTCCTTGCGATCGCATTGTTGGTGCATGGGCTGCTAAATATCGTGTTGCTGCAATTAAGACGTGAATCCCTGCTTTGGTGTGGCGCAGCAAACTATACTGACGAAAAGCCGCTTCTATTTCTTGAATCACATGGAAACTGCGGTCTTCACGCAATAACATTTTACCGAGTACGCCTAACAGTCGCTCAGGATTGCCACCACTGTATAGGTAACGGGCAACTAATGCACCTGCTGCATTCACTTGTTGCTGCCGATCCAGTAATCTTGGTAGTTCATCCAGCAATTTTTCTGGGTTGTCTACAGTTTCCTTTGGTTCTGGCAGACGTGCTGGTGGTACATTCAAAAAACGGTTGAGATACAGACTCATGGCTGCGTCGAATACACCCCGCAGCAAAGATTGGGAAGCTACTCGCCGCAACCCTTGATGCACTGCATTGGCAAAGGTAAATGTATGATGGGCTGTATCCCAATCACCAAAGTCATTGTTGGTGTGGAAGTGGGCAATTCGCAACGCCGCCGCATAGGCAACAGCACCCGCTAATTCTGCTTCAGTACAACCTGTTCGCAGGGCTTCTACAAGAGAATCTGCGATCGCTTGGGCATTTTCACCTAAAAGTACTGTTACCAATTCTTCACGATTCGACCAAGTTCCCTGTTTACCCCGCCCTAACTCCAATGCTGCTGGGATTTCTGCAAAAGCACGATCTAAAATTGCGACTAAATCCACTGGGTAACGCCAGGAATTGGACTCTTCCATACGTTCAGCACTAGCATACTCAGCAACTAAGCTAGCCAGGACTGATTCTGCATTTTGCCAATCTGTGGCGTCAAGAGCTTCCAAAGCTTTATTGGTAAAATCAAGCACATGACCGACATCAATATAGCGGTGGTCAGTGGCAGCAGTAAATAACATCTCGGCGATTTGCTGTTGGTCTGCACCTCCACGCACCGCCGACACTAAACATCTTTCTGCACCTTCTGCATCGCGTACTTCAATAAACTGGCGGAACCATCTTTTTAATGTATCTATGTCTGGTGTAGATGTAGGTAGGGGGTGAACTCCAAAGTGGGGTGGTTGACCTGCACAGTCACGCGCCACAGCAGATAAACCATGATAAAGGGCGCGGGGTCGGTCTTCTGGGTCGAGGTACGGTAACAGGTTCATCAGACAGGTGTGCATTGTTAAACCTGCTCCCCAACCTGCATTACGGTAACGTACGCCAAAGTCAAGTCCAATCCGAAATGGTTCTGCTGGTTCGATTCCTGCATCCAGTAAGGCAATTACTGATTTGGCAATTACTAAAGAGATACCTTGTTCTAAACCATCTTGGAGGCGCTGGCGTTGGTGAGTCTGGGGGTCTGCATGGGGTGCTAAATCTACCCACACCTGATCATCACGAATCTTTACAGGAAAAACACGTACATCATCAGCCCAAGCGTCAAATGTGCCGCCGCTAGCCAGATCAAAACGGGCATGATGCCAGTGACAAGTCAAAATACAGTCTTTGACTGTACCTTGGTGTAGAGGAAAGCCCATGTGGGGGCAACGGTTATCTATGGCGTAAATTTTGTCACTGTGATTCCAGAGTGCGATCGCTTGCCCTTGGGCATAAACTACCAGACACCCAGCAGCTTTGACATCAGCAACCTGAGCAACGCATACATAATGTTCAATATTCGTTGTTGCTTCCAAAGCTTGAGTCATATGCACCTCCTCCCAGGAAGATGGCAAGTTCTTTCTTTTACTGTAGCTATTCTCTTGCCTAAAGGTGGAAGTGGTTTTTGATTTTGGGGCGATCGCCTAGTAGAGCTACCGAAAAGGATTGCATGGTAGCCTACTTTCGGCTGTTATTCTGTTTGCTCGTTTATGCTTTGCTGTATTTATCGATTACCTTGGCTAAATCTGGTACTGCATCCTCCACGTGTTGCTTAGCTGAACCGCGAAGCTTTTCATAAGTTCCTCGGACGATTTGACGTTTGACGTTTTGAACTTTAGCATCAGTGACACTCAGTAGTGCGTCTGCTGTACGAGAGCGGCTTGCAACCAGATGTTCTACTGGATCACCTTTGTCTATGCCTTCGCTCCAAATGGGATCAAGTGCTTCAAAGCACTCTGGCAAAAGCATTTCGACGACATAAGGAATGTACCCTGGCTTGACTCCTTTCAGGGCGGCGAAGGCTGTTTTCAAGGCCATACCACCTATACCTGACTTGGAAGCAAGCTGCGCTTCTATGACGTTGCAGCAATCATCCACAACCATAGCCTTTTTGTCCGGGTTCGACAGTGCGTCGCTAAGTTTCATGTTACTCCTCACTTAATGTCAAACTACTTGATTTTCATTCCACTCATTTCCTTAGCGAGCAGGAAAGTATAAAAAATGATATCTGAAATGCAGGATTTTCATAGATTTTAGTTATGTATGCCTGGGCAAGCAAACTTTGACTGAAAATCTTGAATTTGGTCTGGGGGTGTACCGGGCGATCGCATGATTACTTAATTGGGAATTGGTAAAAACTTGTTCTCATTTTTCCAATTACCAATTACCAGAGGACAACCCCGCTATTAAATATTGGGCCAATCCCCCATCATTTTATTCGGGGGTGTCCCCTCAATTATTAACAGAAATTATCTATTCTGATATCCCGCCAAATATCAGAAGCTTGCCATCCTGAATTACCAACAGATCGGACTACAGGATAATCACGTACTGGAATATAACTAGGAGCTTGATATCCTAGATGCAGCACTTCCTTGGTTTCAAGATTTTCTTGGGCAATATCAAGAGGATCACTGGAAAAATCTTGTTGTTCTGGTTCTTCTGTGTTCTCTACTTCTTTGAGAATAGGCTTTTTAATTACTTTGATTAGTTGTATATCCATTTGGTTTTTTCAGGTTTATTTAGGTTGGCAAAAGAACTAGACTCTGAACATTAACTTCAAAGCAGACTAATAAGGGCTTTCTGTGAATCTTCAGCAGAAACAGCAAAAAGCTTTACATCATAGTCTGGTGTTGAACAGTTTCCATCAGTCAAACTAGGATACAATAAATTCCTCAAGAATACGAATTTTTCTTGAGAAGTTTATGAGTTTAATAATTACCACCGTTTTCATATGAATCGGTACAGTAAACAATCCAGCTTCAAGCACACTCATGTCAGCATGTCCATTTTTGTAATAGTCGAAGTTCCCACTCTCGTATTATTCCGCCGGGAATTGAAGTTGATTAATTCTCACAAGGGTAAAGTTTAGTAAAGCTGCTGTTTGTATCTCAGTGATTAACAAAATTTTGAGCTATTGGCAAATTATCCGGTGTAACATGCGATCGCTTTGAAGAAACTGAAACGGTGTATCTAGTTAAAATAAAACATGGAATTGAGCAATTATAGGTCAGTAGACTTTAGCTATTAGCCTTGGAATTTATTCCAAGGCGATATTTGATTAATGCCAGATCTACCATGAAATGATAAAGGTGGGATGATTATTTTTAGGAAGCTTACCACGAGAGTTCAGGGCGAAACTCATGTTTTGAATAGTCAGGCTTATATACTAACTAATTAAAGATTTTGACCGATGTCGGACACAAGCGACTGGCAACATCAGTTGAGTCAGAAGTATTGGCAACCATCACCACATCAGACTATCTGTAGCGACTGTGCTTTTCATGTCGAGGTCGAAGGAGTGATAGAGTGCATTCATCCTGACGAATCGGAAATTAATTGTTCTACGGTTCTGTTCTACAATTCATTTCAAAGCATACAGGAAGTTGAAAGCCCTGTGTGTGTTTTGATGATGAAGAGTAAGTGTGCGATCGCCACTTAAATATAGGACTCATATTTGATTTTTGAAAAAAACTCAGTATACCTAAGTTATTTTTTCTGTTACCTGTTGCAAGAGTGCCTATTCCCTGTCCTCACGAGTTGTTTATGAATCCAATTGGATTCCTATATCAAATTCACCAATAGTTCTATAAAAAAGAACTTGCAGTATGGTAACTACATTTACACAAGCTAGTATAAAATTTTAATCTTAATTTTTATAAAAACAATCTAGTAATTTATACTTAAAAATGAAGTGGATGATTCAGAATAATGATTCATGATACGTCATGCTTCCACAACTCTTAATAAATATTAGAGATAAATTAATAATTGACAATTCTCCAACAAAGCGATCGCTTCTTTTTTTCTCTCTAAGAATTGCAGAATTTTAGACAATATATAAAATCAGAAAATTGAGGGTTTTAAAAATTTTTGCAGATATATAAAATCTGAATATAGCTGTTTGCTGTTGGGTCTGATACAGGGAAAAAGCGAACACAAAATCACACAGACGCACACCGATAAAGTTGTACTTCATCTAAACTAGAAGCGCTATCAAATATGGTAGAGGTTATCACCATGCTTTTGAGAAAATCTCATGCTGATTTGTCCACCCATAACCTAATACTTTGTAAACTTATCTAGTATAAAGGCAAAAAATTCTGCTATAGTCAGTAATTTGATTGTTGAGTAAAACTGTTGCAGATGAAGAATCACACCATTTATCAAACGCCTATAGACAAACTACTGACTTTGGGTGATTGCCATAAAATCACAAACGAGTATAACTATATTGCAGAATTAGGTCTGGATACAGAACATATTCCCGGTTTAATCAGCATGGCAATCGATCAAAACTTGAATAGTGCAGATTCTGCAAGTTTAGAGGCTTGGGGAGCAATCCACGCCTGTCGTGCGTTAGGACAATTACGCGCAGAAGCAGCAATAGAACCACTAATGCAGCTATTCCACAAACTGGAAGATAGTGATTGGGTAAACGAAGAAATGCCTAAAATTTATGGCATGTTTGGTGAAGTTGCTATCCCCAGATTACAAGCTTATTTAGCTGATGAATCCCACGGTATTTTTCCACGCATTACTGCTATCCATAGTTTAGAAGAAATTTGCAAACAGCATCCAAACACACGTCAAAAATGTATTGCTGCACTGACTCAACAATTAAAGTCATTTGCTCAAAATCCTCACGAACTAAATGGTTTTATTGTTGCTTCACTAATTGAGTTGCAAGCAGTAGAATCAGCAGCAGTCATTAAAAGTGCTTTTTTAGCGCAAAGTGTGCCTGATGAAATAACAGGTACTTGGGATAATGTATGTGACAGTTTGGGCATTAATTCCGATAAAATAGCACTATTTACGGATATCAACTTAGATGAAGTATCCCAGTTAGGGGATATTTCCACTGATGAGATGACGCAAACACAAGAAATTGCTGATAGCAAAGAAACACAACTTCAGGATGTCATTACTGATGAGGTGACGCAATTAGAAGATGTTTCTCAAACACAAGAGATATCTTTTGAGAAAAAACAACCTGATCAAATTACTACTGACGAATTAGAAAATTTGGCTATAACTTCAGATGATCTTCAGTTAATTGAAGATGTGACAATGGATGTGGAACAACTACACAAAGTAGAAACTAAAACTGATGAACAGAAGCAATCTAGTGATATAGATAATCGCGAAACAGAAGCAACTCAGTTAAAGTCTGAAGTTGACAATCAAACAGTTACTGCATCTGTTAAGCAGCCATTAAGTAAAGGTTTCGGTGGTTTTGCAACTTCACAAGGTAAAGCTAAAACTAATAAAAAAAAGAAGCGATAAGATTTTAACTGGGAGCAGCATCATTCTCATTACATGAAAGTACCATTCATATCCAGTAGAACAACCTTAAATTTATTGAGTAAATTCATGTGCATGTTCTTGTAAAACCGAAATCTTGGGAATGCGATCGCTAGGATTTTAGATTAATTCGTTTATAGGGTGGGGTGCATCACACCATACTGCAAGCAATCTACCTAAATACTACATTCATGGGACGATGAATGCAGAGATTATACCCTTGGTCTCTAACACTGAGGCGACTTGTAAAATTAATGCTTCATGATAAGGTGCAGCTATTAATTGCACTCCCAAAGGTAAAGCATTTGTACGTTGAATTGGTACAGATAAAACAGGCAAACCAATAAATGATAATGGTTGAGTAAATAATCCCAAATGGGGACGAACGAGAATTTCCTCTCCATCTAAAATCATCGTTTGTTGCCCAATTAACGGTGCAGAAATTGGTGTAGTAGGAGCAATGATGATATCAACTTTTTCAAAAACTTCCCGCACTCGCTCGCGAAACCAACTTCTAAAGCGCTGCGCTTGCATATACCAATGACTAGGAATTAATGCACCAGCAAGAAAGCGATCGCGTGTTGCTGGATCAAAATCCTGGGGACGTTGACGCAATTTCTCTAAATGTAAATTTGCTCCCTCGCAAGCAGTAATTACAAACGCGGCGGCGCGGGCGCGATGCGCTTCAGGTATACTTACATACTCAGTTACATGCAAAGCATCAGCCACCTTTTGCACTGCTGCTAAAGCCTCAAGATTAGCCCCTTTGCAGAAATAATCACCTGCGATCGCAATTCTAATACCATCAATATTTTGTAGAGACACGCTGTGGCGTGTCTCTACAGGCGGACGTTTTGTGCAAACTGGATCGCGTTCATCTTCCCCTTGCAAAACATCAAAAACTGTAGCGATATCCCTTACCGAACGCGCAAACGGGCCAATATGATCAAAACTGCTAGAAAACAAAGCTACACCAGCCCGTGACAACCTACCATAAGTTGGTTTGAAACCAAACACACCACATAAAGCAGCAGGTACACGAATTGAACCATTAGTATCAGAACCCAAAGTTAGCGAAACCAAACCAGCTGCAACAGCTGCTGCTGATCCGCCACTAGAACCACCCGCAACCCGATTTAAATCATGGGGATTATGAGTAGCACCGTAATGAGAGTTTTCCGTCACAAACCCGTAGGCGTACTCATCCATATTTAACGCGCCTACAAGTATTCCACCCGCTTGCTTCAACCGCGCCACCGCCGTCGCATCTTGCGTCGCTGGTGAATTTTCAGCATTAATTTTTGCACCTGCAAGAGTCGTTATCCCAGCAACATCAAAAAGATTTTTGACAGCAAAAGGTACACCAGCAAGTAAACCAGGGTTATTACCCTGTTTAACCTCATGATCAATCTTTTCTGCATCAGCTAAAGCAGCATCAGTAATCACAGTGGTAAAACAATTAAGTTCACGATCTCGTGCTGCAATTCTTTGCAAAGCAGCTTGCGTAACTTCCACCGCCTTAACTTTACCTTCACGCACTGCTACAGCAATCGATACAGCATCCGCAGCATCTAAATTCATGGTTCAAACACTGGCGCGACTTCAATATCATCCGGTAAAGGAAAAGAATTTACCAATTGAGCGATCACTCTAATTCTCTCAAAATTTGCCACCACCCCATCCCTATACTCATCCCTCAACCGTAAATCCACCAACAAAGCCATCAAATCCACATACTCACCCACATTCAACCCTTGATTATCCATCATTCTCTGCGTCCTTGGCGTCTTGGCGGTTAATTAAACTTCCAACCTCCTGTGGCAATTTAAATTTACCATCCTCCCCACACTCAAAACCCACCAAAAAACAGCATCAACATTCAAAGCCCCATAAATATGAGGAAATAACTCATTTACAACTGTATGAAGCCCTCAAAGGACTGGGGGGAATTGTCCGTTGTGTCTCCCTTCTCCTAGAGGGTCATGGTTATTATTCGCGTGAAGGGTTGGCCATCTACTTTGGGAAATGGTCAATTGGTGCGATCGCTATCTGAAGGATGAAGGGTGATGGATTAATTTTAACCTTCTGCCTTATCTTTAAGCTAGCTACTTACTCCATCGCCTGAATTAATTTATTTGCTTGTGTTTGCGCCCTTTGTAGCGCCTGTTGTAGCGGTTGTTGTCCCAGCAAAGCACTGATAAATTGATTGTCAAAGTTGTTCATAATGGCGGCAGGGTATTTACCTGCTTGCCAAGGCATAGCATAACTCACTCCTGCTAAAAATGGCGATCGCAACGGATCTTTGTCATAACCCAATTTCTCGGCTACTGATTTACGTGTTGGTAAAGCAAAGCCTGTTGCTGTCCACTTTTCCATACCTTCCTTACCTGTGAGGTAGGAAATCAACTCCCAAGCTTCAGCTTTGTGCTGTGTTTGTTTGTTCATCACGTAGGCAACAGTAAATAACATTGTGCCTTTTTTATCGTTAATTGTTGGTACTTCTGCGGTGGCAAAATCAAGCTGAGGAAAAGTGTCTTTCAAGTAGGGAATTGCCCAGTTACCTTCAATGACCATTGCTACTTTCCCCTGACCAAACATTTCACTACCTGAGTTTGTCCCCACGTCAGATTTTTGTGCGGCGGTACGGTCTTTTTGATATTGGTCTACTACTAACTGTAATCCTTCAACTCCAGCTTCCGAAGCAAAAGTAGCATAACCATTTGCATCTACAAGTTGTCCACCAAAGGCTCTTATTTTGTAAGCTTGACGCGCTAACTCTGGGATGACACCATAGCCGTATTGGTCAATCCTACTGTCTTGATTTTTATCTACTGTCAATTGTTTGGAGTAGGCACGCAATTCATCCCAAGTTGCAGGAGGACTAGTCAAACCTGCGGTGGTAAAAGCTTGTTTGTTGTAAAAAAGGGTCAGGGTAGAAAAGTCTTTGGGTAAACCATAAATATGATTCTCGTACTTAAAGCTGTTAAGTATTGTCTCCTCAAAATCAGCCAGGTCAAATTCCGGGTTAATATAAGCGTCTAATGGCTCTAAAACGTTCTGACTCATCAAAAAAGGAGCTTCAAAAGCATCCAGATAAAAGACATCAGGCGCTGCTTCACCAATCAAGCGCGTTTTAATGACATCCATGTACTGGTCGGCTATGACTTCATACTTCACCTTGATAGCTGGATGCTGGACTTCAAAGTCTTTAAGTATTTGTTTCAATAGTTTTTGCTCAGTCGGGTCTGCACCCCAACCACTGAGTTTAATGATAACTGGAGTGGTTGTTGTGGTGGCATGGGGCGAGGGTAAGTTCTGGCAACCAATCACCAAAAAAGCGATCGCCACCATTAATACCAAAAAGTGCCAAAAATTTCTTTTTATCACCGCATAATGAACATTCTTCTATCCTTTTTATAGCTTTTCTCGCTGTAGAATGAATTTTGGAAAAATTAAAATTTTATTTAGAAATGCACGGTAAAATAGCTAAAAATTGTCATTACTACTAAGTACAAGAGAATGTTTAAAAAAAGTTTGACTTACTTTTATTTTATATACATAAAATCGCAAATCAAAACAAAAAGTAATTTTTTTGATATGGAAATGAGCAATAGCTAATGGCAATTAAAAATTAACCATTAACCATTAACAATTACTCAGTTCATGAATCCTACTCAGTCTGAAACTGCTTCCTCTTTGATTTCAGAAATTTCTGAAACTGAAGTTATAGAAACAACTATTGCTCCTTCTCTTCTACCAATATATAATCGCACATTTTCCAAAGATGCTATTCGTACCAGCCTGCGCGCTTCAACTATAGATGGTATATTTGCAGGCATTTTTGGAATTACAACTGGTGGCATTTTATTAAGTAATTTTTTGGTAGAATTGGACGCTGCTCCAGTGGCTTTTGGAATGCTTGCTTCTATCCCCATGCTGGTGAATTTCATTCAGCCTTTGGGTGCTTACATATCAGAACGTTTTTCCAGTCGCTATCAATATTCTCTTTTAATTTATGCACCCTCTCGCTTGATTTGGCTGATTTTAGTAATTTGTATAGCAGCTTTTAGCCAACAACTAATTAATTCTCAGCAGTTAGTCATACTAACACTCTTGATTGTGTTCATCAGCCATCTCTGGGGTGGACTCGGTAGTGCATCTTGGTTGTCGTGGATGGCGACCTTAGTCCACCGACGTTTGCGGGGACGATATTTTGGCATACGCAGTAGTATTGCTAGCTTAACTAATTTGATTTGTGTACCATTAGCAGGACTAGCTGTATCTCATTGGTATGGTGGTACTCTCCAAGGCTATGGGATACTGTTGTTTGTAGGTATCCTATTTGGAATGATAAGTTTGGCATGTCAGCATTTTAAGCTGGATGTCAATCCCCAAGCACAAAATGCGATCGCCGTAAATGCAAATAATTTAAATGACTCTGTGGATGAGCAAATTGCAAATGTCAACTCTACATCTCAACCAAATCTCTGGCAGAGTCTCCGCAATGATACTAATTTTTTAATATTTTTGCTTTACTTCAGTGTGTGGATGTTTGCAGTTAACCTCTGTAATCCCTTTTTCAATCTTTACATGCTAGATACCCTGGACTTAGATGTCAGCTGGGTGACATTCTATGGTAGCCTGCAAGCAGGGGCAAATATGTTAATGTTAATCCTTTGGGGAAGGCTAGCAGACAAAATCGGCAACCGTCCAATTCTCTTTTTCATAGGAATTTTCGTAGCGATTGCACCTTTGTTATGGTTAGGTATTGGTTACACTTCCCTAGACATATGGCTATGGTTGCCTATGTTACACATTTTTCTGGGAGGAACCGGTGCAGCTATTGATTTGTGCGGCAATAATATGCAGCTAGAAGTTGCACCAACCAAAAATCAGTCCATATATTTTGCAATGGTAGCTGCGATCGCTGGCTTATGTGGTGCGTTTGGTACAATCCTTGGTGGTTTTCTAGTACAAATTAATTTTTGTGGAGGCTTACTAGGATTGTTCGTTTTCTCAACAGTATTTAGGCTGGTTGCACTTTTGCCGATCATTTTTGTCCAAGAGTCACGGGGACAATCTTTTGTACAAACTATTCAAAGTTTTTGCACATTTAGAGAAAAGGCTAGAGGCTAGGAGATGGGGTGGTGGGGAACTCGGGGCCCCTGGTGGGGATTAGGGGCGTGGGGAGTGTGGGGAGTAAGTATTAAACAACTACTAACCACTAACCACTAACTAACCACCAACCACCAACCACCTACTATTCTGCAATTGTCGAACTTAAAGTCATAGTTTTCTCCCACAACACTACATTATGAGTGCTGGTTGTAGCGGGGGGATGGTGTAATGCTATTAGCTGGGATAAAGTGCTTTTCAACTGGGTACGCGGTACAATTTCATCAACAAAGCCATGTTTGAGTAAATCTTCGGCAGTTTGGAAATCATCAGGCAATTTTTCCCGTAGGGTTTGCTCAATCACTCGCCGACCTGCAAAACCAATGGTTGCTTTGGGTTCTGCTAGGATGATATCACCTAACATCGCAAAGCTAGCAGTCACACCGCCTGTAGTGGGATGAGTTAATACTGGCACATACAGCAAACGTGCTTCTCTATGTCTTTCCAAAGCTGCGGAAATTTTTGCCATCTGCATCAGTGAGAGCATTCCTTCTTGCATCCTTGCTCCACCAGATGTACAGACGATGACCACAGCATAACGCCTTTGAGTAGCTTGTTCAATCAAACGGGTGAGTTTCTCGCCAACAACCGAACCCATGCTTCCACCCATGAAGCGAAAATCCATGACTCCAAGGGCAATTGGTAAGCCGTTGATCTCACCCAAACCTGTTTTGACAGCATCTACTAAGCCGAGTTTTTCTTGTGTTTCCCGGAGGCGATCGCTATAGGCTTTGCGATCGCGAAATCCTAAAGGATCAGCAGGACGCAACTGCTCATCAATCGGTCTCCAGGTATTAGGATCTATCAACTGACGGATGCGCTCATCACTATCTACCCGATTATGATGTCCGCATTCGGTGCATACCATTAAATTAGCCTTCAAGTCTTTGGCATAACTTAATACACCACACTTAGGACACTTATTCCACAGTCCGTCTGCAATTTCACGTTCTTGGCGTTCTAGACTGATAGGTCCTGATTTTCGTCGGTTTGCAAACCAATCAAACAGAGATTTTAAACCACGTGACTCTTCGTTGTTTGCCATTTGTTTCTTATGCCAGTAGAGTATGTCAAAAACAGGTTAATCTTTTTGTGGAGTCATTGTCCTTTGACATTTGTATTGAGTTTGTACTAATGTCTAATGAATAAATGACTACACAACAAAATTTGTCTTCTAAGCAATATTCAGATTTAGTTTTGCATCTTTGCTTGTCAGCTTAACGAAAATACGTAAACCAGTTCAAGTATGTTTTTCTGGATGCCAAGAAGTTTATAATTTGTCACGTATGAGGAATATATAGTGGGTTATTTGACATGGTACATTGGGGGGTTGTGTCAAAAAATTTTGGATTTAGATGTCGGAGCCACTGCGCCCTTAGGAGGTTCACTCCGTTTTAGCCCGTGGCGCGATTTGAGATTAGTTCCACGAGATTTATCTAGGGGCTTGGACGTTGCTCGAAATTATCAATTACAGGACTAATCTTAACAGAAGTTAAAGACCGTTAAGGGTAATGAAGTTTACAGTTGCAGGCTCAGAAGTAGGAGTAAGTTACGGGTGTATCCTGTTATGATCATCTTTACAACTTGATGAAAAGCATATAAGTATCTACGCATAAATATTTAGCCATTTTTCAACCTAATGGTAATCCCTGTATTCCTTCCCTGTACCCTGTTCCCTAATCCCCGATCAGCTGTTCCCTTTTACATTCCATTCACAAACAACCGTAAGTAGCTAGACAAAATTGTCTCGCCACCAAACAGAGTTATTACTGATCCAAGTGCAAGAAATGGGCCGAAAGGCATTTTATATCCCCATCTGCGTTGCGACAGGATAATCATACTGCCACCTACGGATACTCCCAACAAACAAGCAACAAAAGCAGCCAAGAGTAAGTACTTCCAGCCTAACCAGGCTCCCATCATAGCTGCTAACTTGGCATCACCTCCACCCATTACAGTTTTACCAAAAATAATTGAACCAACTGTAGCGATCGCATCAAACAACCACAATCCTAGTACTGCTCCCAGGATCGCCGTCATCAGGTGACTAGCTAATCCTGTCCAGTTAGCATCTGGTAAAAAACCAACTACTGCTTGAAATGCTATCCCCATCACTAATCCTGGCTTAGTAAGCTGGTTTGGCAAAGTCATTGTATCTAAATCAATCAGCGACAATGCTAGTAACCAACTACAAAATACCCAGTAACCCAGCGTTAAAACCGAGACATCAAAACTCCAAAATATCAATAAAAATACTAATCCCGTGACTGCTTCTACCACTGGATAACGCAGAGAAATTTTACCTTGGCAATAGCGACAACAACCTCTTAACCATAGCCAACCTACTACTGGCACATTATCGTAGGGCTTAAGTTGGGTTAAACAATGAGGACAGCGAGAAGGAGGGAAAAGCAGGGATAAGCCAGCAGGAAGCCGATAAACCACAACATTAATAAAACTGCCAATAGAAGCACCCAAGGCAAACACAATAAAATTTGCCAGGATGATCAGCAAAATATCCATAATTTAGTCTTTTGTCATTTGTCCTTTGTCATTTGTACAACATTAATAACTAATGACCAATAACTAATGACTAATACATCTGTGACTCAATCTGATTCAAAGGCACAAAACATTCTGCCGGCAAGAGAACTGGTTGACCAGTAAAAATTACCTTGCCCCGGTGCGTATCGCGATTAATTGCTACACCAGAAGCTTGGCCAGCCATTTCAGGATGTACTTCGCAATAGGTGTGGTAAATTTTGCCAGCCGCTCTGATGACGGCAGGATCAATCAGAGGGGACTGGCTCTTAGGGTTAGTATACTTTGTTTGTTCTTGTCGTAAAGCGTACACGACTTATTGAGTATTGTTGTTAGGTTTTGTCTTATTAGTTTATACGAAAGTTTTAGCAATGATTGCCAAAATTTTCGTTTGCTACAGAAGAAGATTATTCTTCCAGAACTTGAATTAAAGCCTTACCCATAGCACTGCAACCCAATAGTTGCATACCCGGGGACATGATGTCTCCCGTCCGAGCGCCATTTTGTAACACTTGCAACACACCTTTTTCCAGAAAATCTGCTGCTGCGCCTTGGTTTAAACCATAGCGAAGCATCATTGCTGCGCTCAAAACTTGGGCTAGGGGATTAGCTTTATCTTGTCCTGCAATATCAGGAGCAGAACCATGAACAGGTTCAAACACTCCAGGTCCGGA
This sequence comes from Fischerella major NIES-592, assembly GCF_001904645.1. Classification (NCBI taxonomy): domain Bacteria; kingdom Bacillati; phylum Cyanobacteriota; class Cyanophyceae; order Nostocales; family Hapalosiphonaceae; genus Fischerella; species Fischerella major. Next base: position 355,333 of record NZ_MRCA01000004.1, read on the forward strand.
GGCTCCTAAACTAGCAGAAGGCAACATACCTATGCTACCAGTGAGCATGGCAGCAGCATCTGAGAGAATATCACCAAACAGATTTCCTGTGACAATAGTATCGAACTGTTTAGGGGCCCGCAATAACTGCATAGCAGCATTATCTACATACAGATGAGTGAGTTCCACATCCGGATATTCAGCACCTAGCTTAGTGATGCGATCGCGCCACAGTTGTGATACTTCTAAAACATTAGATTTATCTACTGAACAGAGTTTCCTTTGGCGTTTGCGGGCTGTTTCAAATGCTACTCTTCCAATGCGATCAATTTCAGACTCGGTATATGCCATTGTGTTGACACCGCGCTTTTGGCCAGTTTCCGTTTCAAAAATCCCCCTGGGTTTGCCAAAGTATATCCCGCCAGTCAGTTCGCGCACCACCATAATATCAACGCCTTCGACAACTTCCCGTTTCAGAGTAGAAGCCTCTATTAACTGGGGTATAATTTTCGCTGGGCGCAAATTAGCAAATAATTCCAATCCTGCCCGTAATCCAAGTAAACCTGCTTCTGGACGTAAATGAGATGGCAGACAATCCCACTTGTAACCACCAATCGCCGCTAATAATACCGCATCACTGTTGCGGCACACATCTAAAGTAGCTGTTGGTAGAGGTTCGCCTGTAGCATCGATTGCTGCACCACCAATCAGCGCTTCTTGGAATTCAAACTGAAGATCAAATTTTTTTTCCACGACTTTTAGCACGTCTACCGCCACAGCCATGATTTCGGGGCCAATGCCATCGCCAGAAAGTAAGGTAATGCGGTATTGCTGTGCCATAGTTAATTTTGCTTGGGTAAGTGTTTAAGCTTGCAGAAAAATATCATATCAAAACACAGATGCCCGACTTCTGGTAAGAAGTCGGGCATCTTAAATTTGGTTATTTCAAGATATTCATCGCAGTTTCTGGATGAACGCTGGAAATGTAGATTGTCTCAAACCCTATCAATCATCTTTTTTCTGAGTCGGTTAAGTGCAGAATGCAAGCGATTTTTAATAGTTGAGATAGGGAGACCAAAAAAATTGCTGATTTGTTTTTGCGAGTAACCGCTGATATGGGGGATTAGGAGGAGACAAGGAAGAATATATTAAAATATTTTCCATGTCCCTGTAAAAGAGTGTCCCCTTTGCCCAGTTAACCCGCCCCACCTGCCAATACAGAATGTTTTGTCAGCAGTTCCATCGCTGCTTGATATTGCTGGTCAGCTTCTGTACCAATCTGTTCGCGGGTAATTGGTGCAGAGGAAATTATTTTGTCTGGTTTTATACCTAATTTATTGATGTCTCTATGATTTGGGGTTTCGTACTTGGCAATGGTGACTGCTAAGCCAGAACCATCTGACAATTCAAACAAGGATTGGATTAAGCCTTTACCAAAGGTGGTTTCCCCTACAAGTATGGCACGACCGTTATCTTGCAATGCACCAGCGAGAATCTCGCTAGCACTAGCCGTACCTTCATTGACTAAAACAATGAGCGGATCGTTAGTTAGTGCTGGACCGAATGATTCAAAGCTACCTTGAATTCCTTGGCGATTCGCAGTGTACACGATCGTACCAGAGTTCAACCACAAACGTGCTACTTCAATCCCTGCTTGTAGTAAGCCTCCAGGGTTATTTCTCAAATCTAGAATGTATGCAGATGCGCCTTTTTTCTCTAAGCTATTAATGGCGTGTGCCAACTCCGTAGCAGCATTAGCATTAAATTGAGTGAGACGAATATACCCAAAAGGGAGTCCCCCTGGAGTACTGTGTAACTCTGCGACCACAGGGTTTAAAGAAATGCGATCGCGCATAACTCGAAACTCTTTTTGCCCTTCTCCGTCTCGTTCGATAACTAATGTGACTAAACTACCAATTGGACCACGCATTCTCGCAGCTGCTTCATCAAGTGTAAGATTTTGCGTAGCGATACCCTCTATTTTGATAATGCGATCGCGCGACCGGATTCCTGCTTTTTCTGCTGGTGAGCCTGCAATCGGAGCCACTACTTCTAAACCGCCTGTTTGTTGATTCAAAGCAATTTGCAAGCCCACCCCAGTCAGTTCTCCAGAAGTATTTACCTGTAAACTCCGGTATTGCTCTGGATCTAAAAAACGGGTAAAGGGGTCATCAAGGCTTTTGAGCATTTTTTGAATTGCTGTGTATGCTGCTTTTTGGTCTGGGAGAGATGCAGAAAGAATTTTTTGCCTCACAGCCGCCCAATTTTGATGATTAAAGGTGTCATCTAAATAAGTGCGGTTCACAATTCGCCATACTTCCGATACCAACTTTTGTTCTTGAGTCAAAGCCATTGCTGGTTGACAAAAATTGCAAAGTCCTAGCCAAAACGCTACAAAAACTGACAATCCAACCCGAAAAACCTGTTTATGCATTAACCCCATTTTTTAATCCCACTTTTTACCCAAAATTGCTTAGTTTCGATGCAAGTACCTGAATTGAGACCTCTTACAAAAGTCAGTAAATACAAAGGGGTAAAGGGAAAGAATCTTTACTCTTTAACCTTTACTTTCTTACTTTTGCAATCGGTATATGAAATCTATCTGTCGACTATGTTACTTTTTTTATAGAAGTGGTGGATTGCGAAATCAAGAGGTTTAATCTCCTGATTCGGTGCAAATCCCCCTCTACAAACGATAAAATCTACTTTGTGTCCAGCATTTTTTTGATTGGGTGCAAAGAGAACGCAATATATTCCATCTTTGCAGAGTGTTAAGTTTTTTTTTTAAAATTATTAACACTCCTAAGGCTCATCAACAAACGAGCTTTTCTCCTCTTTGCTCAAGGGGATTAGGCATAAGGGACTGAGGCTTAGGAACTAAGCCAGATAATTCCCGATTCCTGATTCCTGCTACCTACTCCCCAATCACCAATCCCCGGTAAGTTGGGAGATTTATTAACCGCGATCGATTTCTAGGAACTTGAGATTGTATGGCCAACGTTTATGACTGGTTCGAGGAGCGCTTGGAGATTCAAGCGATCGCTGATGACGTCACCAGCAAGTACGTCCCTCCCCATGTCAACATCTTCTACTGCCTGGGTGGAATTACCCTCACTTGCTTTTTAATCCAGTTTGCTACTGGATTTGCTATGACATTCTACTACAAGCCAACTGTGACGGAAGCTTATGCGTCTGTGCAGTACATCATGAATGAAGTGAGCTTTGGTTGGTTAATTCGCTCCGTCCATAAGTGGTCTGCCAGCATGATGGTGCTGATGATGATTCTGCACGTATTCCGGGTTTACCTGACTGGCGGCTTCAAAAAGCCCCGTGAGTTAACCTGGGTCAGTGGAGTCATCCTAGCGGTGATTACCGTTTCTTTTGGCGTCACTGGCTATTCTCTGCCTTGGGATCAAGTTGGTTATTGGGCGGTGAAAATCGTCAGCGGTGTACCAGAAGCAATTCCGGTAGTTGGCACCTTGATTTCTGAACTGCTGCGTGGCGGTTCTAGCGTTGGACAAGGAACACTAACTCGTTACTACAGTGCCCACACCTTTGTGTTGCCTTGGCTAATTGCCGTCTTCATGTTGTTTCACTTCTTGATGATTCGCAAACAAGGGATTTCCGGTCCATTGTAATTTATATGCGGCAGAAGCATTCTTTGTGACAGTTAGCCTACCAGCCACAGAGCTTGAAAGCATGAATGCTTTCCCGTAAAGTTATCAGGTATTGACTTTCGGTTTCCAGATTGAGTTGTTTGTTTTAAACTGAAATAAAAAATAACAAATCTATTGACACATAGAAGACAAAAAAAACAAACGATTGCATCTTAAGCTGAAAGCTAGTGCCTGAAGCTCGAGGCTTGAACAAATGCTTTAACTCGACGTCAGCAGGAGAGCACATAAAAAAATGGCAACACTAAAGAAACCAGATCTGAGCGATCCTACCTTAAGAGCCAAACTAGCCAAGGGTATGGGTCATAACTACTATGGCGAACCCGCTTGGCCCAATGACCTACTCTACGTCTTTCCAGTTGTAATCATGGGCAGTTTCGCTTGCATTGTGGCCCTAGCTGTATTAGACCCAGCTTTGGTTGGAGAACCAGCAAATCCCTTTGCAACACCACTAGAAATTTTGCCAGAGTGGTACTTGTATCCTGTATTTCAAATTTTGCGTTCAGTTCCTAACAAACTCTTAGGAGTATTGTTGATGGCATCTGTACCTCTAGGGCTGATCCTTGTTCCCTTTATTGAGAACGTCAACAAGTTTCAGAACCCTTTCCGCCGTCCTGTAGCGACAGCAGTTTTTCTTTTCGGTACTCTAGTTACCCTCTACTTAGGTATTGGTGCTACTTTCCCATTAGATAAATCTTTGACTTTGGGATTGTTCTAAACGTTAGTAGTCATCAACCTAATTTGACGCCTGTGGTTTTTCTCAACAAGTGCAGATGTACTTTTATTGAGAAGTCTACAGGTGTCAATTTTAATCATCCGTTTTGTGTTTTATATCTGTAAAGTTTTTCTGGTTATAAATTTTGGATTACAATACTATTCCAAAATCTATAACTTATAAAATGATAGTAGATATAAATAACTCGAATCTAGTAAAACATAAGTTTCATGACTAATGATAACAGCTAGTTTCAAGTTATTTTACGTTATTGGGACTAAGTAATATCATGGTTAAACTTGACCTTATAGTATTGAGTAATGGGTAATTACTTTAAATACATATGATAAGCAATTAAGAAAGTTAGTAGTTGACTTGAGGCAGCACGCAGAACAGGAGTTTTCCATGCCAGGTAACGCCAGTTGCCTTTGCCGAAAGATTCTTACTTTACAGAAGTCGCCATAGATGCAAAGCAACTCGCAACAAGCTACAAGGGCGTTTCAATAATGTCCATTTGACAAAGTTCAAAGGGTAAGGTAATTTCTAACACCAAACAACAAAACATATTTATGCTCATCTTCTTACAAAGATTTTTACCTATACACATATATGCCAAGGTCAATGCTTAGCATAGTGCAGCAAGACCATCTGACTGTAAAGAGCGAACTCAAGCTTCTAAACCGGGTGCAACAGTGGTTTGAACAATTCTGTTTGCAACATTTATCTAAACTTGATTGGTCAGAAGGTCAACTTCATCGCCTGAACCTAGCATTAGCAGAAGGTTTTACTAATGCTGTCCGCCATGCTCATCATACTCTTCCTCCAGAAACAACTATTGATATAGACGTTTTCCTATGGATAGATCGACTGGAGATTAGAATCTGGGATTATGGTAAACCTTTTAATCCTGATGCGATCGCTGAACCAGAACCAGGTACTCTGCAAGTCGGTGGGTATGGATGGTTCCTGCTGCGACGCTTGGTTGATCAAGTCGTCTACGAACGTGGTGCAGATGGTAGGAACTGCCTGCTGATCGTTAAGTATGGTCTACAAAAGCAGCAATAAGGTTTTTGTTTAAGTTTAATATTCCAAATTGTTAGTTGTAAATTACATATAAATTTCGAAACTTGGTGATTGCTGCAAACAAGATGTAGCAAAAGAATGTTTTCCAAAAGTTCACATTAATATTATTTAATATTTGTTATGTAAATTAAATAAATTAAATATTGAAGTGATCGCCACCAATCAAATCTTTAATTTATAAAAAAAATCCACCTAATTAAATTAGGTGGACATGCTTAATTATTTAGTGGATCCGAGCAGAGTCGAACTGCTGTCCAAACTGGGTATTGACCCCCCGCTCGTTCACAGGCTTAGCCTTTCTTACCCTCAAGGCGGGGAACGTTCATTATCCCGAACGCTAGGATACTCTGGTTAAGTCTTTGCTAGCAAGTCCACCAGAGGGAACTTATTAGCGCATCCGTTGGGGTTTGCCTCTAGCCCTTAACGGAGTCAGACTAGAAGCGCTCGAACCTATAAGAGGCTATTAGGCAGCTACAAGAGCTTCCTTACGAGCAAACTTTACGATGTTGTTCGCATTTACTTTTTTTTGAGCCTTGGATTTACGAGAGATGACTCACTCTCGACCTGAATCACAGAGTAGCTTTCGCCAGCCTGTCAAAACCGGTACGGACCCATGAAGTTCACATAGCCCTATTATAGTCAGCCGTTTTTAAATGTGCCACTCAAAATTTTAGATTTTGGATTTACAATTTTGGATTGAAGATTTTGTTGTAACTCCAATCTAAAATCTAAAATCTAAAATCTAAAATCTTTGTCTTACGTAAGTGCTTCAGCACCGCCTACAACTTCAAGAATTTCCTGAGTAATTGCAGCTTGACGTGCCTTGTTGTAGGACAGGGTAAGGTTACTGATCAATTCACCAGCATTATCGCTAGCATTGCTCATGGCTGTCATGCGTGCGGCCAGTTCGCTAGCTGATGATTCTTGTAATGCTCGTAATAGTTGGTTGGTCAGATACAGAGACAACAGAGAATCCAAAATTTGAGTAGGATCTTGCTCGAAGATCATGTCACGGGGTAAGGGACGAGTCTGAGTAGTGACTTTCTGTCGTTCGACTTCAAACTGACCACCACGAGTGGTGAGACGGAAAATTTCGTCATCTGCGGTTTCTAAACCTTGGGGGTCAAGAGGAAGCAGTGTTTGTACTACTGGACGTGAACTTACTAAAGAGACGAAGCGAGTGTAAATCAATTCAACACGGTCTACGCTTTCTGATAGGAACAGGGAAAGCAATTCATTAGCAATATTGGAAGCTTCAGCGGCGGTAGGAATTTGCTCTAAACCAGTATAAACTGCATCAATTGGTTGATTACGACGTTGGAAATACTGTGTAGCTTTTCGTCCTACCAGTACTAACTTGTAATTTATGCCTTCTGCTTTGAGTTCCTTGATGCGAGTTTCCGCCCGTTTGATGACGTTGGTGTTGTAACCACCACAAAGACCACGATCGCCTGAAATGACTAATATTCCTACTGATTTAACTTCCCGTTTTCTCAGTAAGGGTAGGTTAGCGTCTTCAAACCGGAGACGAGCTTGTAAACCGTAGAGTACTTGTGCCAAGCGGTCAGCGAAGGGGCGGGTGGCTAATACCTGCTCTTGGGCACGACGCACCCTTGCAGCAGCCACCAGCCGCATGGCTTCCGTAATTTTTTTGGTATTTTTAACCGACTGAATGCGATCACGTATTGCTTTGAGATTAGCCATAATCTTTATGAATTGGTAATTGGCAATTGGTAATTGGTAATTGGTAATTGGGTAAAAGTTTTTGCCATTACCCATTACCCACTACCTTTTACCGATTTCCTATGCTGTTGCCAAGAAGGTCTTTTTGTATTCGTTGATTGCTTCTTTCAAGGCTGCTTCTTCGCTGTCACCTAGTACTTTTTGGGTTTGCACACCTTGGACATACTGTGGTTTGCTGGTCTTTAAGTATTCCCGCAGACCCTTAGCGAAAGTTGTGACTTTATCAACTGGAATATCGTCGAGATAACCGTTAATACCAGCATAAAGAATGGCTACTTGCTCATACACTGCTAGTGGTGAGTTTTGAGGCTGTTTGAGGAGTTCTCGTAAACGCTGACCTCGTGCCAACTGGTCTTGGGTAGCTTTATCAAGGTCAGAAGCAAATTGAGCGAAAGCTTGTAATTCGTCAAACTGAGCCAACTCTAGCTTCAACTTACCAGCAACTTTTTTCATTGCCTTAGTTTGAGCGGCAGAACCCACACGGGATACGGAAATACCAGGGTTAATAGCGGGACGAATACCAGCGTTGAACAAGTCAGAAGACAAGAATATCTGACCGTCGGTGATGGAAATCACGTTGGTGGGAATGTAAGCAGAAACGTCACCTGCTTGAGTTTCGATAATCGGTAGGGCGGTCATACTGCCTTTACCTAATTCGTCACTCAGTTTAGCTGCCCGTTCCAACAAGCGGGAGTGCAGGTAGAAAACATCTCCAGGATAAGCTTCCCGTCCGGGTGGACGACGCAACAACAAGGACATTTGACGGTAAGCTGCGGCTTGTTTGGAGAGGTCATCGTAAATTACTAGGGTCGCCTTGCCTTTGTACATAAAGTACTCAGCAATTGAGGCACCAGTATAAGGAGCCAGGTATTGTAAAGAAGCAGGGTCACTGGCGTTCGCAGCAACAACAATGGTGTAGTCTAGCGCGCCTTTGTCTTGCAATGTTTGGATGACGTTGGCTACAGTGGAAGCTTTTTGACCGACTGCTACGTAAACACAAATTACATCTTCTTCTTTCTGGTTAATGATAGTGTCGATCGCGATCGCTGTTTTCCCAGTCTGACGATCACCAATAATCAATTCCCGCTGACCACGACCGATGGGAATCATCGCGTCGATAGCGGTGATTCCGGTTTGCATGGGTTCGTGTACAGAGCGACGGGCAACTATACCAGGTGCTGGAGATTCAATCAAACGGCTTTCGGTGGTTTTGATTTCACCTTTACCATCAATTGGCCGACCCAAAGCATCGACAACGCGCCCAATCAAGGCTTCCCCTACAGGAACCTGAGCGATTTTACCGGTAGCGGTGACGGTGCTACCTTCTTGAATTGAGTGACCTTCACCCATCAACACTACACCAACATTGTCTTCTTCTAAGTTGAGGGCGATGCCGACTGTACCATCTTCAAACTCTAACAATTCCCCAGCCATGGCCTTTTCTAGACCATAAACACGGGCAATACCGTCACCTACTTGTAAAACTGTACCAACGTTAGCAACTTTGACTTGTTGGTCGTATTGCTCGATTTGTTGCTGAATAATGCTGCTAATTTCGTCAGGTCTGATGCTAATTGCCATTTGTCTATCTTGCTTTTTGGTGAGACAACAGGAGTTAAGAACTTATGAACTATGAATACTCAAAATTTTTATAATTCATAATTCACAATTCACACAATTCATAATTTTTAGGCGCTTGTTAAGCGCAAAGACAGGCGACGCAGTTGACCCCGCAAACTAGCGTCAATTACCTGAGAACCTACTTTAATAATGACACCACCAATAATGTCAGGGTCGATTTTGGTTTCTAGTTCTACTTCGCGAGCATTGGTCATGGCAATGACCTTTTGTTTTACTGCTGAGGCTTGTGCTTCACTCAGAGGAACAGCAGAAACCACTTCTGCTAACACTGTTTGTTTGAGCTGCCGTAACAGTGCCAAATATTGTCGGCAAATTTCTTCCAACAACATAATGCGCCGTCTATCTACCAACAGCATTAAAAAATTACGGAAATAAGTGTTAGCACCTTCACCAAGAATCCGGTTGAGAACTGCTTTTCTATCTTCAGCCTGGATAAAGGGGTTGTTAAGAAACTTTTGTAGCTCATCACTGCTAGACAACAAGTTCAGCAAAGCACGAATATCTTCGCCGAACTCTTCTGTCAAATTCCTGGATTGGGCTACCGACATCAAAGCCTCTGCATAAGGCAGGGCTATTTCTCCTAATCCTGCATTGCCTTTCATGTGTTGCCTCCCAGTAGCGCGATACTACTATCAATCAATCTTTGTTGAGCATCGTCACCAATTCCACTGCGGAGTTCCGACTCGGCTTTTTGCAATGCCATTGCCACTACCCGTTGCCGTAGTTCGGCAAATGCTCGCTCTCTTTCTGTATCTAAATCGCGGGCGGCTGTTTCTTTCATTCGTTCCACTTCCTCTGCTGCCCGCGCTAAAATTGCTTCACGCACTGAGCGAGCGTTTTCTTCGGCCGCTTTGCGAATTTGTTGCGCTTCTGCTTGTGCCTGAGTCAACTTTTGTTGTGCGTCGGAAAGTTGGGCTGCTGCTTCTTTGGCACGTTGCTCTGCTTCCCGAATTGCAGTTTCAATATTTGAGCGTCGCTCGCTGAGGGTGTTACTGATAACTTTACGCCCAAAGTAAAATAAAACACCAATTAGAATTGCCAGGTTAATTATATTGGTTTCAAGAATATTGAAGTTTAGACCAAAACCGCCTGGCGATTCTGCTTCTGCCGCCTCTGTGGCTAATAACAAGACACTTCCTACAATACCCATCTACAACTGCGCTGCTCCCTTGCTAATCGTAAGTTAGAACTTTTCCCAAAGGAAAAAAGTGTCCATGCGTGACACTTAATTCAGCGCTCACCGGACAAAAGCCCCGCAGCGCATGTACTTTTTGGAACCTAATATTGTCAGATGTCAACAATCACTTTATTTGACTAAAGAAGGTCCCAAGAGTTTTTCTAAAATCTGCCTGCTGAAGGCATCTACCTGTTGCTCCAAGGAACTTAAAGCTTCCTGCTTCTGCTGTTCTATTTCTTGAGCCACTTGTTCTCGTTGCGCCTGAGCTTCTTTTTGTGCTTCAGCGATTTTCTCGGCAGTAATTTTTTGAGCTTCAGTCTGAGCTTGAGCAATGACATTTTGAGATTGCCTACGGGCTTCCGCTAGCTGTTGCTCATATTCCTTGGTCAATCGCTCGGCTTTAGCCAAGCGTTCCCGAGCTTCAAGGTTATTCGTTCGGATGTAATTATCGCGATCGTCCAGTACCTTGGTCAATGGCTTATAGAAAATCACGTTTAAAACAGCTGCCAACAGCAGGAACTGCAATGCCATTAAGGGCAAGGTAGCATCGAAATCAAACATTTCTCTCCTTTTTGGCTGTAACAGCAGTTTTTTTGGCTAGCAATTTTGATTTACCTTTGGTTAAAGGTAAATCTAGACTCAGAGACGTGATACCAAATTGGGATTATTTAGTTTCATTTTGAAACGAATTAGATAGCTTTTTAGAAAAGCTTTTAATCCAAAGTCCAAAATCTAAAATCCAAAATTGGTATAAGTCATCACGTCTCCAAAAATCAAGGAAAAGTTTTTAGAGATTAAGCAAATGGGTTAGCAAACAGTAATACCAACGCAATCACCAGACCATAGATTGTCAGTGATTCCATGAACGCCAATGTTAACAGCAGTGTACCGCGAATTTTTCCTTCTGCTTCTGGCTGACGGGCGATACCTTCTACTGCTTGACCTGCGGCATTACCTTGACCAATACCAGGACCGATAGCAGCTAAACCAATTGCTAAAGCGGCAGCGAGAACTGAAGCAGCAGAAATCAATGGATCCATGTTGATTTTCCTTACCTTAAGTAAAAAACAAACGGTTTGCGATTTTGTTTCTTAGAGTTAGAACTGAATTCAATTTCCAGTCTCCAACATCTAATTCATTACATCAACTGAGGACTTTAATGTTCCTCATGCTCTTCACCACCATGTCCCTCCATTGCCTCGTGAATATAAGCTCCTGCAAGGGTAGCAAAAACTAGGGCTTGAATGGCGCTGGTAAACAACCCAAGAGCCATCACCGGCAGAGGAACAAATAGAGGGACTAATAGAACTAGTACCGCCACCACTAATTCATCCGCCAAAATGTTCCCAAAAAGACGGAAGCTTAGGGAAAGAGGTTTGGTGAAATCTTCTAGAATCGCGATTGGTAATAGAACCGGTGTTGGTTCGATATACTTTTTAAAGTAACCCAGACCGCGTTTGCTAAAACCAGCGTAAAAGTAGGCTAAAGAAGTCAATAACGCCAGTGCTACTGTCGTATTGATATCATTGGTCGGAGCTGCCAATTCACCAGATGGCAGTTTGATGAGCTTCCAAGGAATTAAAGCGCCCGACCAATTTGATACGAAAATAAACAGAAATAATGTGCCGATGAAAGGCACCCAAGGACGATACTCTTTCTCACCTAGCTGGTTTTTCGTCAAATCCCGAATAAATTCTAGGGCATATTCCATAAAATTCTGTATGCCACTGGGAACTCTTTGGACGTTGCGAGTAGCGGCAATTGAAGCCACTACTAAAATGGCAATCACAAACCAGGAGGTAAGAAAAACTTGTCCATGTAGTTTTAAATTACCCAACTGCCAGTAGAAATGATGTCCTACTTCTAACTCGGCAAGGGTGACGGAATTGAAGAAGTTCAGAAAATTGAGCATTTTCTTCCCAAATCAACTAATTCTCCAATCTTAAACTGGAGAACAGAAACTAGAAGCCTGGTGTGGATTTACTTAAGGCAAACTCACATTGAGCCTTTTTAAGGTTTTGGAATATTTGGCAAGCCAGAGATAAAAGCTTCTCTAACTACATAAAAGATGAGCGTGGCTTTATATGTCAGAAATCCCAAAAATATGGGCATGATTTGCAGCTCATTCCACCGGGATGCCAGCAGAATTATCACTACTAATAGGGCAAACCGATTTTTATTCAGTTGCCGTTTTTGTGGGCCTAAGCGCTCAACATCTTTTGCCAACATCCTCATGTAAAGCATACCCGTAAATGCCCCAAGAAGATAATTTAGGGCAATATTTAGGGAATAAAAAATCCACACAGAGATAAAAACAATCCCCGTCAAGACAAGCGTGATTAGCAAAAACTCTTGATAGAGTTTATAAAACTCTTGCATAGAGTCTACTGGTTCTGTGTCCTCAAAACCAGGCATTGAATCTTGTCGTGTTGTCGGTGTGGGATCAGTTGATTGATCAGACAAGCTCACGGGACTTGAAACCAGTACAGCTAATTATGTTGACTGCACATTCAGCCAGCTAAATCATATCATGATCAGGTAACAATACTTTAGAAAAAAACAATTAACTTAGCCTTTTGGTAATTAGTAATGGGTAATTGGTAATTGGGATATAACTATGCCCAATGCCTAATAGTTCAGCTTGGTGTTAACATTACCAATTGCTGATTTATGAGCGATCGCACTTGCTTTAACTCTAGCTGTACAACATCATGCCGCAAAATTTCTGCGACTGTTTTCTTCCCCTCACAGGCTTGCAGAAATTTTAATTCGGATTCCGATAAGTGTACGATTTGGTAATCGTAATTGAACACACACTGGCTCGGAAACCCATCTATACAGGGATTACGCTCAGCAATTGCTGCCATTAAAGCATCATCATTTGACCAGTCGGCTTTGGTGATGGGTAGACGACCAAGAAAAAATTCGTAGTGGGTGACTTCTGGGTCTAGCAATTCTATGAGACGGTAACGTTGGCGATCACTCAATTCACCTGCCCTGACCATCAATTCCGGTGCTTTGCCCAAAAGTCGCTCCAATTGCCAGAAACCAGGATTTGAGAAGCCGATAAACTCTAATCCGGAAGCGTCGATGAGTTCAAACAGCGTGTCTATATTGTAATCAATTTCTTGAGGATGGACATACATGTCAGCAAAGCATTCATCTCGCTGATTTTCCAAAGACCAACGCTCTCTTTCTCGCTTGACAATTCGATTATTTTCTGGTAAAGAGGCAAATATCTGTCGCCCTACTTGGACACCATCACGATAGTCACCGCGTTTTTCACCTTGAATCAGGGCGATCGCTTTTTGCATGAGTTGAATTTCCCAGCGTCCTAGTTCCCCGTACACAAAAATATGCATTAAGCCGCCTGGGGCTAGTTTACTCGCTAAGACTTGAATACCGCGAATCGGGTCATCTAAGTGATGCAGTACCCCCACACAGTTAATTAAATCAAACTCACCCGAAAGCTGTGCCACATCGTAAAGACTGAGGTGATGGAACTCAACACGATTCGCTCCTGAGCGTTTGCAGCGTTCTCTGGCGACATCCAAAGCACCAGCACTCAGATCAATCCCGACTACAGAAGCATAAGGGTTGAGGTGGACTAAATACTCTGTTCCTACTCCTGTACCACAACCAGCATCTAAAATGCGGATGTCTTGTTTTTGGGGTTTTTGCCCAGTGCAGAAATTATAAGCGGCTAACCAATTCCAGCGCCAGTTGTAGCCAGGGGGTGGTTCATCTAGCAGCGGTTCTGGTGGAAAGGGATAAGTATCGTAGAGTTTCGCAACAGCAGTACTAACAGTTTGGGAGTCGGACATAAAAAGCTTTCATGGCAGCATTTTTGAGTTTAACGCTTGTGGTTGTCAAATGCGCCAAGAACTAAAGTTCTTGGCTGATAGCAGAAGTCCACTAAATTGGACTAAATGGTAGATTCTTCTTGAGTTCAGTCTATTTCATAAGCTCTTAGTCTGCAATTTGAATCGCAGGTGGACTCAAAAATTTAACAAATACTACTATATTTGTTTCAAGGCACAAATGATTTTTAACCAATCAGAATCTCACCTACGCTGCGAATGGGAAGATCACGGGTAATTCAACTTGCTCCTATTAGCAATGTGGTTATGATTGTTGATGTTTTGTCTTTTTCTACCTCTGGATAAATTGCTACAAACAACTACACGATCATTTGACAGTTGACCAGACAGAGGCACAGGACAAAACAGAGAAATTTATTTTCCCTCTGCCAACACTTTATAAGTCCCTAAATCTATTTATAGGGATTCTCCTCCTGCCTTCTTAAAATCCTACAAACAAATTATAGGGATTCTCCTCCTGCCTTCTTAAAATCCTACAAACAAAATCTTAGTGTTTTGGAGGTTCGTTACCTACAGATACAAAACTTAGATTTTTTCTCAGAAAACCAAAACACCCACCTTCAAGATTTGATACATCAACGCTCCAGTTTCTACATACTTCTTAATAAAGCCCCTGATAAATCCCAAAACGTTCTAATCTAAAAGCTGACTGGGTTAATTTTTTCTGGCAACTTAGCAGGCGACACAGGGGAAGCATGAATATACCGATGTGTCAAGCCCTAAAGTGACCCAGACTTAACACATAAACGCATATGATGGGAGTTTTACAAATCCGATGAGTGTTAAGGCAAGTGGTGGAAGCTCAGTTGCGCGTCCGCAACTATATCAAACCCTAGCTGTATCAACAATTTCCCAAGCGGAGCAGCAAGACCGCTTTTTGGGAGCCGGGGAGCTAAATGAACTGGCAAACTATTTTGCATCTGGTGCAAAACGTTTAGAAATTGCCCAGACGCTCACGGACAATTCCGAAATTATTGTTTCTCGAGCTGCCAACCGGATTTTTGTTGGTGGTTCGCCAATGGCTTTTTTGGAAAAGCCTAGAGAGCCAGAATTGGCGATGGCGGTAGCAGCAGCTGCATCTACCTCCGATGTTAGAGACGCAATGAAACTCGGAACTGTTACCTACGTAGAAACTCGGGGTGGGTTCCTAGAAAATTTACGTTCCATTTTTAACTCTTCACCTAGTGGGCCAATTCCACCAGGTTTCCGGCCAATTAACATTGCCCGTTATGGCCCAGCCAACATGGCAAAGAGCTTGCGGGACTTATCATGGTTCTTGCGCTACGCTACTTATGCGATCGTCGCTGGTGACCCCAACATCATCGCTGTCAATACGCGTGGTCTGAGAGAAATCATTGAAAACGCTTGTTCTGGTGAAGCAACAATTGTGGCTTTACAGGAATTGAAAGCTGCTGCGCTTTCCTATTTCCGTAAAGACACTGAGGCAGCTGATATTGTGTCTCAGTACATGGATGTTTTGATTACAGAATTCAAAGCACCTACCCCTTCTAACAAGCTGCGGCAACGTCCTTCTGGTGATCAACAAGGGTTAGAGTTGCCTCAGATTTACTTTAATGCGGCAGAGCGGCGTCAAAAATTTGTCATGAAGCCTGGTTTATCTGCTGCGGAGAAAACCGAGGTAGTCAAAGCAGCATATCGGCAAATCTTCGAGCGTGATATTACCCGCGCTTACAGCTTGTCGATTTCCTATCTAGAATCCCAGGTTAAAAATGGCGACATCTCAATGAAAGAGTTTGTCCGTCGCCTTGCTAAATCTCCACTTTACCGGAAACAATTTTACGAACCATTTATAAATAGCCGTGCCCTAGAACTTGCTTTCCGTCACATATTGGGACGGGGGCCAAGCAGCCGGGAAGAAGTACAAAAGTACTTTGATATTGTTTCCCGTGGTGGTTTATCGGCATTAGTTGATGCTCTAGTAGATTCTGATGAGTATTCAGACTACTTTGGTGAGGAAACAGTACCCTACATTCGGGGTCTGGGTCAAGAAGCTCAAGAGTGTCGGAACTGGGGTCCACAGCAAGACCTGTTCAAATACAGCGCGCCTTTCCGCAAAGTACCCCAATTTATCACAACTTTTGCAGACTATAACCAGCCGCTACCTGATCAGCATCCCTACGGTTCTGGTAACGATCCACTGGAAATTCAATTTGGGGCGATTTTCCCGAAAGAAACTCGTAACCCCAGCAGTCGTCCTGCTCCTTTTGGTAAGGATACCAAGCGCATCCTGATTCACCAAGGACCAGCAATTAATAACCAAAATAGTAACCCGGCGGCTCGTGGCGAGTTCCCTGGTACTCTGGGGCCAAAAGTCTTCCGCTTAGATCAAATTCCCAGAACCTTGAGCAAAGGAACTGGCAAAGGATCAAGTGTCAAATACTCCGAAAGCTCTACCCAAGCGGTAATTCGTGGGGCTTACCTACAGGTATTTGGTCGTGATGTCTACGAAGGTCAGCGCTTAAAAGTTCAGGAAATTAAGCTGGAAAACGGCGAAATTTCCGTACGCGAATTTATTCGTGCTTTGGCGAAGTCGGATCTATTCCGCAAGCTCTACTGGACACCTTATTATGTGTGTAAGGCGATCGAGTACATTCACCGTCGTCTATTAGGTCGTCCGACCTATGGGCGTCAGGAAAATAACAAATACTTTGATATTTGTTCTAAAAAAGGCTTTTATGCACTGATTGACGCCATTATTGACAGCGAAGAATACAGCCAGGCATTTGGTGAAGATACAGTTCCTTACGAACGCTATCTGACTCCTGGTGGCCTAGCATTGCGGAAACTGCGTGTCGGTAGCATCCGTGAAGATGTCGGTGCAAGAGTCGACAAGCAAGAAACACCCATGTTTGTACAAATGGGTGCTGTTACGGCTACACGGACAGAACCAGATATTCAGGCGCGCATCAACCAAGGTGTCAGCAAGAAGCGCGAACAAAGAAAAATCTTCAAGTTGGTGGCTGGTACTGGCGACAAAGTCGCTGTTCAAAACGTCATTAGTGCTGCCTATCGGCAGATTTTTGAGCGGGATATCGCACCCTACGTTGCTTCTTCCAGGGAATTTAAAGTACTGGAAAGCAAGCTAGGTAATGGTGAAATCACTGTTAAAGAATTCATTGAAGGTTTAGGTTGTTCTGGTTTATACCTGAAGGAATTTTATACACCCTACCCAAACACTAAGGTAATTGAGCTAGGTACTAAGCATTTCTTGGGACGGGCGCCCTTAGATCAAGCGGAGATTAGGAAGTATAACCAGATTCTCGCAACCCAGGGTATTCGTGCCTTCATCCGGGCAATGTTAAATACCCCAGAGTATCTCCAAGCCTTTGGTGAAGATACGGTTCCTTACAACCGCTTTACAACCTTGCCAGCAGCTAATTTCCCAAATACTCAAAAGCTGTACAACCAACTGACCAAGCAAAGCAAGGATATTGTTGTTCCCAGCTTTGAGTCGACCAAGCCGCGTATGGATGCCGCTCAAATGCCAATTATGGCGAAGGCGATCGCAGATATGGCAGCGAAAGCTAGGGCTGTTGACAAGAGCAAGCCACTGTTTATTGAACTAGGTCGTTCTTACAACGATGGTCGTGGACAGTCGGTAGAAGTGGGTGTGGGTACAACTCGTCGTAAACCTGCGCGGATTTACCGGATAACTGTAGGAGCAAACCAAGCAGAAATACAACAGGTAATCAATGCCATCTACGTTCAGGTAATGGATGTATTTAGCGGTCAAGTACCTGAGTATTTCCGCCGTACAGACTTAGAAAGCAAACTGCGTAACGGAGAAATCTCTGTACGCGAATTTGTACGTGACTTGGCTAGTTCCGAAATTTATCGCAAGCGCTTCTACACTCCCTATCCCAATACCAAGGTGATTGAATTCCTGTTCCGTCACCTATTAGGGCGTGCGCCAGCAACTCAAGCCGAAATTCGTCAGTACAATAAACTACTGGCTGATAGTGGCTTAAAAACGGCTGTAGAGGCAATGGTCAACAGTCCAGAGTATGCCCGTTACTTTGGTGAGGATGTTGTGCCTTATCAGCGCTTCCCATCCCTTCCTGCGGGTAACTACCTCGGTAGTGTTAAGGCGGCAGCTGACTTAGTCAAGCAGTCTTGGTCTAGCTTGTCACCCTCGGTGCTAACTGGACGTTACACTCAGGGAGGTTAAATCAGTGAACAGTTATCAATGAACAAGAGTATTTTGGGGATTAGCGCCATAAACCCTTTCTACCAGTTGGTCAGTGTTCTTTACTGATAACTATCAAACTTTACCCTTTTGCCCGCTTAAAAAAGCTGAGCATCTTAAAGAGGGAGAATCAGGGGAAAAATTTCTCTCCTGATTTTTCTTCTTAATCTTTCGTAACATTGTTTTCAGATTGTGATTATGGAAGCAAACATGAAAAAGAATGTTACAAACTGTTAAAAGCAGTCATATATGCTCAGCATAATGCCCGAAAATAATTCCGGAAGGTAGCTGAGTTGCAAAGCTTGTGTAATTGCGATTACTCAAGCATTCTCGAAACATAATAGCTTCAGTAGTTATTTGACTGTTGAATCTAGAGAACGAGAAAACAAAGCTACTATCAAACCGTAAAGTCGCACCAGTGTAATCTAAATATTCTGGTTTCGTTAGTACTGGAGGAATCCATTAATGAGTATCGTCACGAAAGCGATCGTGAATGCAGATGCAGAAGCCCGCTACCTCAGCCCCGGCGAACTGGATCGGATCAAGAGTTTTGTTACCAGCGGTGAGCGCCGCCTGCGTATTGCTCAAGTTTTGACCGACAACCGTGAGCGGATTGTTAAGCAAGCTGGTGACCAGCTGTTCCAAAAACGCCCTGACGTTGTATCTCCTGGTGGCAATGCTTACGGTCAAGAAATGACCGCTACCTGCTTGCGTGACCTGGATTACTACCTCCGCCTCATCACCTACGGTGTGGTTTCTGGTGATGTTACCCCCATCGAAGAAATCGGCGTGGTAGGCGTTCGTGAAATGTACAAATCTCTCGGCACTCCTATCGATGCTGTTGCAAGTGGTGTAAGCGCAATGAAGAACGTTGCTGCTTCTCTGCTGTCTGGTGAAGACGCTGCTGAAGCTGGTGCTTACTTCGATTACCTCGTTGGTGCTATGTCGTAGGTGAAGCTGTTTCTCCTTTGGAAACAGAAGTATTGCAATACGGTTGGAAATAAGGAAATAACAACATGCAAGACGCAATTACCGCTGTAATTAACTCTTCGGACGTTCAAGGTAAGTACCTCGACACCGCAGCTCTCGAGAAGCTTAAGAGCTACTTCTCCACTGGCGAACTGCGCGTACGTGCTGCTACCACCATCGCTGCTAACGCTGCTGCGATCGTGAAAGAAGCTGTAGCGAAGTCCTTGTTGTACTCAGACATTACCCGTCCCGGTGGTAACATGTACACCACCCGCCGTTATGCAGCTTGTATCCGTGACTTGGATTACTACCTGCGTTACGCTACCTACGCTATGTTGGCTGGCGACCCCTCCATCCTCGACGAGCGTGTATTGAACGGTTTGAAAGAAACCTACAACTCCCTAGGTGTACCCATTGGTGCTACCGTACAAGCTATCCAAGCTATGAAGGAAGTAACCGCTAGCTTGGTTGGTCCAGATGCTGGCAAAGAAATGGGTGTTTACTTAGACTATATCTGCTCTGGCTTGAGCTAGGAGCTAGTTTGCGCTTAATAATTTAGGTGCGACTTAAGTGAAGGTCTGGAAATCGATCATGAGTGCTAGGGCGTTTTATTGCTTATCAAGCTAAATTAATGAATGATGAGTATTAACGATCTGGTATTGATGGTTGATTTCCAGACTTGGAGTGAATAAAGATAGTTTTGCACTCAGAATTTTGAAATAAAAAAGTTTTCACCTTCGCCACTGGAGATTTAAGACCATGAGGATGTTTAAAATTACTGCTTGTGTTCCTAGCCAAACTAGAATTCGCACTCAGCGGGAATTGCAAAATACTTTCTTCACTAAATTAGTTCCCTATGACAACTGGTTCCGTGAGCAGCAACGTATTCAAAAAATGGGTGGTAAAATCGTTAAAGTAGAATTAGCTACTGGCAAGCAAGGAACAAATACTGGTTTAGCTTAATTTAATTCCTAATTGACCAAACTATTGATTGTAGGGAGTTGTGAAGAGGTCAGATAGACCTCTTTTTTGTGTTATTTGTCAGTTGCCAGAAGAGGTGAATATATCTGGTTGAATACAAAAATAGTGCAAGCATCTTGCCTACTCAGTTGAAATGCCTGCACTATCAAACTATGCGATCGATGACCAAATATGATTTAGTCAAACATTTTCAGGAGACGATATCCACCCATATATAGCGGAACAGAACTGCTGCTATTGCGTTTGAACTTTGCCTCCTCGATAGTTTCATCAAATATAATAAGTGTTTCTTTACCAACCTTTAGCCACTCTTCGTAAGGTACACTCATATCTTGCTCTACACCACCAAGACTTGGTGACAACATTGCCCGATATGCTTCATTGAATTTTCTGCGAAACCTAAAATCTACTGAAATTCTCACACCATCTGTTTGACGTCTGACTGTTTGGTGTAATCCACGAGCATCGTTAAAATACATCGTACCGTGCTGTAATTGTGCTTCTGTGTAGGAGACAACCATTGGAATATCCCTACCTTCATCGAAGTCGGACATGATCCGCATTGCTTTGAGTTCCATTTCGCGGGGCATTTCACCAGCTTCGATAGTGATGTTTTCAATATCACCAAAGAGGGGCAAAATTACAACTGTTGCATCAGCAGGAACACCTGCCCAGACATCGCTATGTAGCTTTGAGCTTGCGAAAGGCAAACGAGTTTTTTCTGGATCGGTTTTACCATAAACCATACGGAGATTTACTGGTAAATCTACTGCATCGATCAGATCGTTAGCTCCTAATTGGTAAAAAGCTTCAGCTACACTTCTTTGAAAGAGGTTAAAAGCCAAAGTATGTTCTCGCTTTGGCATTAAAAGTCCGGTGCCAGTGTAGTTCGACAGAGTATTTCTCTGTTCGAGTAATCTCTGGAGCATTTCCTCTTCCGAGAGAATGATAGGACTGTTTAGGCAGGCTGAAATGTAACCAGCAGCAGCAATTTGGATCTGCTGAAATAATTCGGGCTTTAACTTGTGTTCAAACAGCAGCCGATACTGCCGTTTAGTAGAAATACGATCGCTAAGTTCATCAAACAGGCGATCACCTAACTCAGAGAATGCGATCGCTTGCTCTAGTTCTAATTGTTTATCTAATTTTGGCTTTGCTAATAATTTTGCCATTATTATCCTTTCTATCATTTACTAGAAGTTAGTGTAG
The DNA here is from genome assembly GCF_001904645.1 of Fischerella major NIES-592. NCBI lineage: Bacteria > Bacillati > Cyanobacteriota > Cyanophyceae > Nostocales > Hapalosiphonaceae > Fischerella > Fischerella major. The sequence continues at coordinate 376,592 of NZ_MRCA01000004.1, forward strand.
TGGCTAATACCATTTCCTAGGGCAAGCTGCTGTTGTATTCACGCAGTAGTCAAAAGCATGCCGTAGGGTCAGGTAGAGTCAACAAATTTTAATTATTGACTTTCGACCTCTTTGCGCTCGGTGGTTGATTTTTAATGATAATTACTAGTTGTTGATTGTTTGTTATTTGGTAAAACTAACAACTTATCAATCACACTAAACACACTTGATAGTCATGTTTATTTACACTTTGCTACTAATATTCTCCAAATAAAATTGTTTTAGTAGAGTATTTACTCTGAATTTTTTTATAAATTCAATATAAAGTTAAAGTTAAAAATAATTTTGACTCGATAAATTTATTAAATAAATATTTTGCCCATCAACAACATTAACAAGCTTTTATAAAGATCGGTAGATACAAACAGCTAGCTACCTGAAAAAATAAGATTGAAATCAATAAGACAAAAATCCGTACAATCAACATTATCAACAAAATATACAAATGATACAAAAGAAATATCTCATCAAATGTAACTTTTCTAAAAAATAAATAGATAGGTATTAACACAAGTATTTATTGCTAATTATTTTTGTCGTTTGTTGTTCCTACGATCGGTGAAAAAAGCGCACTTACTTTGCTTATGCTTTTGAAAAAGCAGTAACTATTATCATCAACTACCAACAATCCTCATACTTATATTGATTTAAACCTGATTACTAGATAAATCTGTCAACATGCCAAACTCAGATAACAAAAATTCCACTAAAAACCTTTATAACGGCACAGCATCACAGTGGATTCGAGGAGAACCGACTTCACTTTCTGATTTTACGGCACGCCCTTTCGTACTAAAGCTTTGTGAGCCTGTTGCCGGGTTGCGAGTGCTTGAGTTGGGTTGTGGTGAAGGTTATTGCTCTCGGGAATTACGCCAAAGAGGTGCTGCCCAAATATATGGTGTAGATCTCTCTGAAGCGATGATTGCAGCAGCAAAATTGCAGGAATTAAAAGATCCCTTGGGTATTCAGTATGAATTAGGGTGTGCTACTGACCTCAAACAGTTTGGCGATCGCGAATTTGACTTAGTCATAGCAGTGTTTCTATTTAACTATTTGACAACTGCTCAAACTCAACAATGCATGACCGAAGTTGCACGTGTACTTCGTCCAGGGGGTCGATTTGTTTTCAGTGTTCCACATCCATCTTTTCCATACATGCGGGAACCTGCCTATCCCTTCTATTTTGAGGTTGAGGGTAAAGGCTATTTCAGTAAGCGAGATCGGCAATTTCCGGGTCGTATTTGGAAAAGAGATGGGTCTTGGCTAGATGTGCAATTGGTTCACAAAACCTTAGAAGACTATTTTGATGCCCTTAAAAACGCTGGCTTCAATACGATGCCAACTTTGCGAGAATTACGAGTTACTCCAGAACACATAGCACTAGATGAATCTTTTTTCGGTTCTTTGATTGATTTACCACTCCATTTAGCCATACAAGTATTACGATGATGACAAAGCTATCTTGTTCTATTCACGAATCCTTACGGGAAATTACGGCTCATCATCCACTGTGGAAGCATGATTTCCTCAGCCGTTGTCGCGCTAGACAGTTGTCTTTACAAGAGATACGCTTACTAGCCGTTCAGATGTACAAATTCTCCAAAGAATTTAATCGAATTTTGGCTAGTATTTTATCTTGCTGCGAAGATGAAAGCGCTCAGTTAGTCCTCTTAGAGAACTTGTTTGACGAAATGGGACAGGGGGATTTAAATCAATCCCATCCCGAGTTATTTCGTCGTTTTACCCGTGCTATTGGTATTGATGACGAGATTTTAGCAATGCTGCCCACAATACCTGAAACTAGAGATCTAATTGATACCTACCTACGAATACCGCATCAGTATGGTTTTTTAGCTGCACTTGGGGCAGTGTGTTACGCATCTGAAGGAATTGTGAGTACGCTATACACTCAACTTTATCAAGGCATTATTGGCACTGCACCTTTATCCAAGGAATCCTTGATATTTTTTGAAGTCCATATTGATGTGGATGATAGCCATGCGGCAAAACTCGCAGCACTGATTGAACCTCAGTTAATTACAGAAGAAGAAGAAGTCAAGCTAAAGCTTGCTATTGTCGAAGCAATGGACGCCCGTGTGCAATTCTTTAATGGGATTCAGCGTCAAATTTACGAATCTGATTTGAGTGCTAATCCATTTTTGCTTTTGAATGCATGGCAATCGGTAAGTTAAAAGGGTGAATCTGGATGAATTGCTAAAAATAGCAGGAAGTTTATAGCGTTTTTTTCTCTTTTTTAGGCAATTAAGCACAGGCAAAATAACATGTTTATACAGCAGATATAAAAATTTGAATACTGCTGTAGAGCCTAAGATTATTCAGTCTAATGCACAAATTATAATTGGGTGCAAAAATCAGGAGTCTTTATGTATGGATTAGTCAACAAGGCGATTGAAGAGATGGTATGCAGTCGCTTTGGCAAAAATATTTGGCAAGAAATTAAGCAGGAAGCTGAACTAGAAGTAGATGTTTTTATCAGCATGGAAGCCTATCCTGATGATATTACCCACAGGCTTGTAAAAGCTGCAAGTGTTGTCTTAGGTTTATCAGCAGCAGAAGTTATGCAAGCTTTTGGAGAATATTGGGTACAGTACACAGCAGATGAAGGCTACGGCGAACTGATGGATATGAGCGGAGATAACCTACCTGAATTCCTGGAAAACCTTGACCATCTTCATGCTCGTGTGGGAATTAGTTTTCCTAAGCTAATGCCCCCATCTTTTGAATGTACTGATACAGAAGAAGAGTCTCTGAACTTACATTATCGCTCAACCCGAGAAGGACTGACGCCAATGGTAATGGGTTTAGTCAAGGGATTAGGAAAAAGGTTTGATACAGAAGTTGATATTACCCAAACCCAAAGTAGGAATGAAGGCGCAGATCATGATGAATTTTTAGTGAAGTATAAACCACAGTGAGGTCAGTATGTATGGTTTCTCCTCATCTGAGTCTTTCGCCAGAATTATTTACAAAAGCTTTTCCATTCCACTTTGTATTTAACCGCCAACGAGAAATTTTACAAGCTGGTGCTGTTCTAGAGCGCATTAGTGGCGAACAAATAATAGGAAGCAAATTTGAGCAATATTTTCAAATCAATCGCCCTAATGTAGCGGTTAATTTTGATGCCATTCAAAAACAGTCCCGTGCTCTTTTCATGTTGGAGTTTATCCAAAATGGAATGCAACTTAAGGGTCAGATGATGTATCAACCAGAAGAAGAATTGATATTTTTTCTTTGTTCTCCCTGGATTACTGATACTGTTCATCTCACTCCTCTAAATATCAAATTAAAAGATTTTGCCATTCACGATCCAATAGTTGATTTTTTATTCCTATTACAAGCAAAAAATTCTGCTCTGGCTGATGCTGAAAAATTAACAGCAGAACTCACCAAGCAGCGGGCAGAATTACAGCGTGCTCTGGCAATACAAGAAAATTTGGCTAAAGTTGCTGAAGAACAAGCCCAAAAACTAGAACAGTCTCTCAGAGAATTACGGCATACTCAAGCCCAATTAATACAAGCTGAGAAAATGTCCAGTCTAGGTCAGTTGGTAGCAGGGATTGCTCACGAAATTAACAATCCTGTAAATTTTATTTACGCCAATTTAGATTATGTTGAACAATATACTCAAGACCTATTGAAGTTATTAATTTTATGCAAAACATTTAATTTTCATATCGTGCCAAAAATACAAGATTACATTCGTAAAAATGAATTAGATTATATACTTGAAGATTTACCCAAAACGATAAATTCTATGAGAATAGGGGCAGAACGGATCAGGGACATTGTGTGCTCTCTTCGCAACTTCTCTCGTCTTGATGAAGCAGAGGTGAAAAGGGTTAATCTTCACGAAGGTATTGAGAGTACTCTGCTGATTTTACAAAACCGCTTCAAAGCCAAAGGTGATAAACCAGGTATAGAAATAGTAAAAAACTACGGTAATTTACCTTTAATAGAGTGTTATCCTGGACAATTAAACCAAGTCTTCATGAATATTATTAGTAATGCTATTGATGCTATTGAGAGCAATAACATAAAAGATTCTAGTATAGGAATTCAAGATAATTTGAATAAAATTACAATTACTACAGAAGTTTTAGAAACAAGCTATATTGCGATCCGAATTGCTGACAATGGCCCAGGGATGACTGAAGGAGTTAAGGCAAAACTGTTTGATCCATTTTTTACAACTAAGCCAGTAGGTAAGGGGACAGGGCTAGGCTTATCGATTAGCTATCAAATTGTTGTTGAAAAACACGGAGGAAAACTAACATGCGTCTCAGAACCGGGTCAGGGAAGCGAGTTCTGCATTGAAATTCCTATATCGGTGGACAGACAAACAGTGAATGATATTAGATCGCTGAGTTGTGTTATCTAAATATCCTTCAAAGTTGTATCATTCTGTATACTTAAATTTTATTTAGTATCTGCATCAAAGAAGTCACTTACCCTTCTTTTCATCACGTAGTGGAAAGTGCCGATGACAACACCGTTTACGAATGTGGGGCTGTAGGTGTACCCTTGGTAGCGATCGCTTTCACACGACTGTGCGATCGCCAAAATAAAAGGCCTGCTAAAATCTACCACGTACAAAATATTGCGGATGCTATTGATTCGGTATAACACGTGAATTTACGCCGCCTAATTCCATTATTTGATAACTCTGTGTCCGAGTGGGCATTAGAGGCGCGCCTGTTACGCTGGTTAACATTAGTTTGGCTGTTTATAGGCTTAATAATGCTGTTTTCAGCCTCCTATCCCGTTGCTGACGTTCGTCATGATGATGGGCTGTACTACTTTAAACGCCAACTTCTTTGGGTATTAGTTGCTTTGATACTCTTCAATATTGTTGTGAACTTACCCTTGCGTAAGTTTTTAGGGATGTCCCATTGGTTTATGTTTTTGTTACTGGGGTTAATTTTCGTCACTATGATTCCAGGAGTGGGAAAGAATGAGCTTGGTGCAGCTCGTAGGCTAGTAGGACCAGTCCCGATTCAGCCTTCAGAGTTAATTAAACCCTTTTTGGTGCTGCAAAGTGCGAGAGTTTTTGGGCAATGGGAACAGCTGAGTTGGCATGTGCGTTTGACTTGGTTGGGTATTTTTTGTCTTGTGATTTTAGGGATTTTGGCACAGCCGAACTTAAGTACTGCCTCACTATGCGGTATGACTATTTGGCTAATTGCCTTAGCAGCTGGATTACCTTACAAGTATCTGGGAGGAACAGCTTTTGCTGGAGTTCTGTTAGCTGTACTCAGTGTTAGCTTCCGAGAGTATCAACGTAAACGGGTAATGTCTTTCCTCAATCCTTGGGCTGATGCAACTGGGGATGGCTATCAGTTGGTGCAAAGTTTATTAGCAATAGGTTCGGGTAATACTTGGGGTGCTGGTTTTGGACTTTCTCAACAAAAACTATTTTATTTACCGATTCAGGACACAGATTTTATTTTTTCTGTATTTGCGGAAGAATTTGGTTTTGTCGGTAGTGTTGTGCTGTTAGTAATGTTAGGTTTATTCGCAACCTTGGGGTTAATAGTTGCCCTCAAGACAACCCATCCCATACATCGACTGGTGGCGATCGGTGTGACAATTTTGATGGTAGGACAATCATTACTCCATATAGGTGTTGCTACAGGTGCCTTGCCAACTACTGGTTTGCCGTTACCAATGTTTAGTTATGGTGGTAATTCCATGATTGCCAGTTTAGTAGCAGCTGGATTATTGATTAGGGTAGCAAGAGAAAGTAGTGAAGCTGAGGTGATACCTTTACGAGGAGGAGGGAGAAATAGACCAGAAAGATTGACACAAAGAAAAAAGTTTTAATTAAACGTGAGTTCGATAGATTTCATTAGACTTATATAACGCCCTCAAATAAATTCCGGACTAATAGCTAAAATCCACTTTCACAGTTATCAGTATATTGACAACTGATAACTGATAACTGATTGAAGCAGTTACTTACGCGTGATTTGGTTATTAATCTGAATAATATTTATCGAACTCACGTTCAACAAATGAAACTCCTATCAAGCTATTTTTTCACCTCACTGAGCCATGTCTAATTATTTATTATTACTGTTTATTTTTGTTAATTTCCTTTTTGGAATTCACCCTGCCTCTGCTCACAAAGTCAAAACAACAGCAGATGTAGGTGCAACCCTACACATTGAACCAAATGATACTCCTCGTGCTGGAGAAGAAACAAGAGCGTGGTTTGCTCTCACGCATAAAGGTGGTAAGGTGATTCCGCTAGCACAGTGTGATTGTCAATTGCTGATTTATGCCGAACCTCATGCCTCTGGAGAACCACCGCTGCTGGAACCAACCTTAAAATCAATCTCGGCAGAACGCTACAAAGGAATACCTGGTGCTGATATTACTTTTCCCAGACCAGGTAGTTATCAACTGCTGTTGCGGGGAAAACCAACAGCAGGGTCAAAATTTAAACCATTTGAGTTGAAGTATAGGGTTACTGTGGCGGTTGGAACAGCACAAACAAAATCAAAACCACAAGTTGCCAAAAATGTCAACCAAAATATTACTGAAGAACAAACCCAGGGAGTAACTATTTGGGCGATCGCAGCTTTAGGCTTTTTTGGCATGGGCGTGTTGCTATTTGTTGTGCAACGGGTGAATAAGGATTAGTCAACTGTTATTGGTTAGTGGTTAGTAGTTAGTAGTTAGTAGTTAGTAGTTGGTTGTTGATTGTTAATGGTCAATGGTCAAAAGTCATTGGTCATTAGGGCAAACAAGTCAAAAAGTCTTAATGCGTGAATTTTGAATGCGTGAATTTTGAATTGTTTTCTCCCCACACTTCCCACACTCCCCCATCTCCCTTGTCCTCCTTGTCCCCAATCCCCCATTACTTATGTCGCTGTTGATGCCACTGCCAGGCGTGGGTGATGATTTCTTTGAGGGATGAATATTGTGGTTGCCAGTTTAAGATTTTTCTGGCTTGGTCGCTACTACCAATTAAAACAGGTGGATCACCAGGACGGCGATCGCATTCTACAACTTTAAGATCACGGCCTGTTATGGACTTAGCAGTCTCAATCACTTCCTTGACTGAGAAACCATTGCCATTTCCTAAATTGAAAACTTCGCTGTCACCACCTCTTAACAAATATTCCAAGCCTAAAACATGAGCATCAGCTAAATCATTGACGTGAATGTAATCTCTAATACAAGTACCATCGGCTGTGGGGTAATCCGTACCAAAAACAGAAATTGATTCGCGTTTACCTAGAGCCGTTTGCAGTACCAAGGGAATTAAATGGGTTTCTGGATTATGGTCTTCTCCTAACTTCCCATTAGGATCAGCACCAGCAGCATTGAAATAGCGAAAAATAACTGATTTTAAACCATAGGCAGTATCAAAATCAGACAGAATCCTCTCCACCATCAACTTGGTAGCACCATAGGGATTGATAGGGTTTTGGGGATGATTTTCGGGAATGGGTATGATCTGGGGAACTCCATAAGTTGCACAAGTAGAAGAAAATACAAATTTATTTACAGAAGCTGCCAGCATCGCTTCTAGCAAGGTGAGAGTTCCGACAACGTTATTGCGGTAGTATTTAGCAGGGTCAGTAACCGATTCTCCTACATAGGCATAGGCAGAAAAATGCATCACTGCTGCAATATCACGGCTTTGAAATAACTGATCCAACAAAGCGCGATCGCTTGTATCACCAACTACAAGTTCCACTTGTAAAACTTTTTCTACCAAATCGCGATGTCCGTACACCAGATTATCCAGAATTAACACTTCATAACCAGCCTGCAATAGGGCTGATACGGCATGGGAGCCGATATATCCAGCCCCTCCCGTAACCAAAATGGTGGGCTTTCCAGGCGACATACTTCTTCCTTTTTCTGAGACAACTACTTAATTAAATTAATCTACCTGAACCTGATTACTGATCTGGAAAATTACAAAAACTGCGGTCACTTGAAAAAATTTGCTCTAAAATCACTACGACGGTGGTCTTTGTGTGAGGGGGAGCCACCCCCCAGTGCGGAGATATATCTCTGCCCTTGGGAAGTGGCGTGCTGAGGGATTTTCTGTCAATTAACAGTGCAATACTACTAATTTGACGGTAAAATAACTCAAATGCCCAAAAATGCTAGGCTGACCGCACCAGAAGATTTGAGAGTTCACTTATGTTTGTACTTCTAAGCCGGGTTCTTCTTTGGCTGCTTCTTTTAGCGGTTTTAGTCTCTTTGTTCCAGAGATATTATCCGAAAGGAACTTTTGTAGGGCGATTATTTCTAGTGATTTTGGCTGCTGTTGTACTTCTGTCGTTTGTTAACCCTACAGAACCAGCCATTGCTTCTTTGTGGAGAGTAGTATCCTTTCCACTCAAACCTTTAGGAGCATCAATTTTATTAATGATTTTTGCTGCCCAGAATTTAAAAGATGGTGGAATCACAAAGCCAGGAGGATTATATGTCGCTTGGGCATTAACGATTTTGTTGCTGGCTAGTACGCCAGCAGTCGCCTATTTTTTAGTTCAGTCACCGATCGCCAAATTTGCTAATCCAGATCTGGCTCTAGCAACACCCACATCTGGAACACTGGTGGCATTTAAACAAAACTCCACAGTAGCGAACGTGTCAGATGTAGTCGGTGATAGCATTCTTTCACAGGCACAATTAAACTCGTATCTGTTGCAAACTCCAACTGATGTTCGCAGACGTGGGTTGCAATTGGAAGATTTTGTACCCAGTGCGGACACATTGGCGCTGACAACAAGAGTTTGGGAAAGTTATCTCAATCAGATTTACTTTTTCTTGCGTGGTGGTCAGCAATAAAACAAAGAAAACTGCAATTCAAGAGGCCACAATGCTACATTTGTAGCTGACTGGCCTTATTTATTTCAGGTATCATATCAAGTCCGGCTAATTACTTACGATATTATTGTGATGCAGTTGGTCATTGGGCATTGATTTTTGCCATTACCCATTACCAATTACCAATTACCGGCCTTCACAGATATGATAAGTCTTTAAGCGGACATGATATCAGTTATCAGTGATTTGAACTGTCAATCTCACTGATTGCCAGATTTTGGCTGGCACATTCTACCATCACAATCGCTGCAAATTGCTGGAATGGCAAAAACACGACGCCTTGCTGTACTCGCTACTTACCTGCGTCCCCACTGGCGGGAAGCGACATTAGGTATTGTCGCTCTATTAACTGTCAATGGACTAGGTGTTTACATTCCTTTGTTGATTCGCTCAGCAGTTGACAAACTCTCAGTCACATTTAGCTTAAATCAGTTATCCAATTACGTAATACCAATCATCCTGCTGACTTCAGCAATGTGGTTTATTCGGATGGCGTCGCGCATCTGGATATTTGGTATAGGTCGTCAAGTAGAATTTGAACTCAAACAAAGAATTTTTGAACACTTACTGAAGCTAGAACCATCCTATTTTACTACCAACACAGCTGGGGACTTGATTAGTCGCGCCACTAGCGATGTAGATAACGTCAGGCGATTATTGGGTTTTGTAGTGTTGAGTTTGGCAAATACCGTATTTGCTTATGCTTTAACATTACCAGTCATGCTCTCAATTAGTGTAGACATGACACTGGCGGCTTTAGCAGTATATCCTTTGATGTTTTATTTGGTGCATCTGTTTAGCGATCGCCTCCGTAATGAACAGTTAGCAGTGCAAAATCAACTCTCTGACATCAGCGATTTGATTCAAGAGGATATCAGTGGTATTGCTTTAATCAAAATCTACGCCCAAGAAGAAAACGAGCGGCGTGCTTTCGCCGAGAAAAATCAGCAATTATTACGAGCTAACCTCAAACTAGCAAAAAGCCGCAATACACTGTTTCCCTTAGTTGGTGGATTAGCTAATGTTAGCTCCCTAGTCATCATCTTGCTGGGAGCAACGCGCATCGCCTCTGGAACCCTCGATGTTGGTAGTTTTGTCGCACTGCTATTGTATGTAGAGCGTTTAGTTTTTCCCACTGCTTTGTTAGGATTCACCATCACCGCCTACCAACGGGGTGAAGTGAGTGTTGATCGCATCGAATCGATTTTGACTGTCACACCCAAAATCAAAGATGAACCAAATACAATTCATTTGCCAATAGAGCAAGTGCAAGGCCAGTTGACAGCAAAAAACCTTTGTTATATCTACCCCGGTGCTTCCACTCGCGCTTTAGATAGGGTAAACTTTAGTATCGCCGCCGGAGAAACAGTCGCAATTGTCGGGGCGATTGGTTCGGGGAAATCAACTTTAGCTAATGCTTTACCTCGTCTGTTGGATATTGACGAAGGACAGTTATTTTTAGATGGAGTAGATATTACTAAAATTGCCTTAGCAGACTTACGCAGTGCGATCGCCTACGTTCCTCAAGATACTTTTCTCTTCAGCACCACCATCAAAAATAACATCCGCTATGGTGACCCCTTAGCAGAACAGCAAAAAGTAGAATCAGCTGCCAAAACTGCCCAAATTCACCCAGAAATATTAAATTTTCCCCAACAATACGAAACTATAGTTGGTGAACGTGGTATTACTCTTTCTGGTGGTCAACGCCAACGTACAGCTTTAGCAAGGGCAATGCTAGTTGATGCCCCAGTTTTAATATTAGATGATGCCCTCTCCAGCGTTGACAATCAAACAGCTACAGCGATTTTAAACAACCTTTCCGGTGGTATAAAACGCAAAACTGTAATTTTTATCACCCACCAACTTTCAGCCGCAGCAGTTGCTGACCGAATTTTTGTCATGGATAAAGGCAAAATCGTCCAAACAGGTATCCATGCAGAGTTATTACAACAACCAGGTCTCTATAGAACTTTGTGGAATCAACATCAAGTCGAGGAATTGCTGCATTAACTTGTAGCGATTTTAAACGCAGAGGGACGCAAAGATATACGCACAGAGGCGCGGAGTTAAGGTGTCAAAATTTACCATGAGCCTCAAAACAATGTCGATAAATCCTTACCTTGCGAATTTTCCCTATCTGTAATTAGGAACATTGCTTGATACAAAATATCAGTAAAGATTAAATCGCCTGGGAAAACTTTTGTTTTTGTGTGAGGCGACGAGCATCAAAATTGACAGCAATATTTCTCACTAATAATCTGCCAATTCCTGTGATGCCAATCTCATTTTTTGATAAGCTGACTAATCCATCTGATTCTAAATTTTGCAATGCTGCTAATTCTTTTGCAAAATACTCATCAAAACAGATTTGATACTTATCTTCAATGTCTTGCTTATGCAATTTGGCATGAGACATTAGCCGCATAATCACATCTCGTCTGAGAATATCATCCTCACTTAACTTAATACCTTTACCAATGGGTAAAATTCCGGCATCAATTGTTTGATAATAATCACTCAAGCGCTTGTGGTTCTGAGCATAGGCATCTTCTAGCATACTAACCGATGTGGCACCAAAACCAAATAGTTCTGCTTGTCCCCAAGTAGTATAACCTTGGAAGTTACGCTTGAGTGTGTAGTTGCGTTGAGCGATCGCTAATTCATCATGAGGTTTGGCAAAATGATCCATGCCAATGAAGAGATATTGACTATTAGTTAACTCTTCAATAGTCATTTTCAAAATCTCTAATTTCTCCTGTGGTGCTGGTAGAGCATCCTTGGCAATATTTTTCTGCACTGGTTTTATCCAGGGAACATAAGCAAAGTTAAATACTGCTATGCGATCCGGGTCTAACTCTATAGTCTTGTTAATTGTCTGGTGAAAGCTCTCATAAGTTTGATACGGTAGACCATAAATTAGGTCTACATTCACACTTTGAAACCCTGCTTCTCTAATCCAGTCCATGACTTCAAATAGTGCTTTCTCTGGCTGGACACGATTGATAGCTGCTTGCACTTGGGGGTTAAAATCCTGGATACCAAAACTAATACGGTTAAAGCCAATCTCTTTGAGAAAGAAAATGTAGTCTTTATCAACGTAGCGAGGATTGATTTCGAGGGAGATTTCTGCTTGTGGATCAAGGTGAAAGTGGCGATTAATATTGTTCCACAGGTTTTCTACCTGTTCTAAACTTAAGTAGTTTGGGGTTCCTCCACCCCAGTGTATCTGCACTACTTTTCTATCTGTATCAATCAAAGATGCTGTATGTTTGATTTCTCGACCCAGATATTCTAGATAAGGTTTAGCAATATTCTTGTTATTGGAAATAACTACATTACAGCCACAAAAATAGCAAGCACTCTGACAAAAGGGAATATGAAAGTACAAAGACAGAGGCGTTTTTCTTTGATTTGAAGAGGCGATCGCTTGTTCAAATTCAGATGCTGTAAATGCTTGACTTAGTTCTGTAGCGGGTGGATAACTAGTGTATCTGGGTGTGGGAATATCGTATTTTTTGATGATATCTATATCGAATTTCACACCAGGAATTTGCAAAACCATCGAATTTTTCCAGTGAATAAGGGTATATGAGTATATAGGTGTAGGGGCGTGGGGGTGTAGGTGAAATATGAAGATGTGGGAATTTAATTCAAAATTATTTCTCTTACACCCTTACACCTTTATTTCCCTACATCCCTAATTAGCAGCAGCGGCTTCCGTGCTACCAGTGTTATGACCACGAGTCAGGGAATTAAATAATACTTGCCCAATAGCTTGAACTAAATTTCCTTCTAGTTCTTGAGCCATTTTCATATTAAAATCGAAGGCGTTATTCGCTTCTGCAACAATTTTTTCTGCTGTGGTATCGTCAACATTTAATGTATTTAATGCCTGACGATACTTGTCTTTAAAAGCGTTTTTATCAGAAATTTGGTCAAAGTTATAAAAAGACGTACCTTGATAACCTTCTAGCTTTAAGACTGACTGAGCAATTTTCTGCAACATCTGACCGCCGGAAAGATCGCCCATGTAGCGAGTATATGCGTGTCCAATCAATAACTCAGGTGCTGTTGCAGATACTTCTTGAATTCGAGCAATATAATTCTGGGCAGTAGGAGATATTTGCAGGTGCGATCGCCAGTCTTTACCATAGTAAAATTCCATATCTTTTTCTAAAGCGGCTTGGCGATTTAGCTCTGGAAAATAAATACCGCCGACTATGGCGTGATCTCGATGTTTTTCTATTTCTGCTTCCAGTTCACTGTAGATGTAATACAAGTTACCTAAAAATTTGGCAAAGCAGCCTCTATCTACAACCCCTTTGAGAAAACACTTCATGAATCCCACGTTTTCTGCTGCTGTGTGGGATTTTTGGGTTCCGGTACGAAGCTTAATCGCTAAATTGCTACTCATTGGTTTGTTCCTTCATCTCAAAACGCAAGCTGATACTTATCAGTTCACTGTCAACGCCAGCGTTGAAGAATCGTTATTCAGTCCTTAGGAAAGGATCTGCATCATGACCGTCAGCTAATCACACCACCGATGCAGACCCAAGCCATGTTGATTTCTACCAAAATCATTTAACTATTTAATCACTAAATAACAATATAGTTATTTACATTTTTTCATATTTCTCCGTTTTTGCATACAGGCAGAGGAATTGAGAAAGCAAAATTTCCCTTGTAATATCATTTCTGAAAAAAATGACTACAAATGTTCTTGGCTTGTAGTAAGCACGCTTTGTACTTACTAGGAACATGTCCTAGAGACGTACCATGGCACGTCTCTACACTTTTAATAATTGGTATAAAACAGGTATTTTCGGTTTATTAGTAAAACTGATTTGATAAATTTATTTAAATTTATGGATGTGCTGTGCGATCGCATAGTGCATCTGTACTTTTGTAAAGTTTCCTACACCCTGACACCCTAAACCCTATTTTCTAGCCCCTAGATTCGCTACCGTTATTAAATTAGTCAACAGTACCAGCAACAGTGATCAAACTGGTAACTGAAAACTAATAACTGATAACTGTTAAATGGAGAGCAACCTTGCCTGATTCCATGCAACATGCCCAATCACGACTGGAGTTTATTCCACAACGCTTCAACCCTGTTGTACTCCGTCTTGCCCAGTGGTTGCTGCCTATTTTGCTACGGTTTCGGCTAAGACCGTGGTTGCCAGCTGGAATTTCGCGCATTCAAGTTAAGAATGCAGAAATATTAGCCGAATTATACCAACAATTCCAAGCTGGCAAAGTTCGCTTTTTGATGGCATTTCGTCATCCAGAGGTAGACGATCCTCTGTGTATGTTATACCTGCTTTCCAGAGCAGTGCCACGGGTTGCACGTCAGCAAGGAATTTCCTTGCAATACCCTATTCATTCACACTTCATTTATGAACGGGGAATGCTATTGTGGGCGGGAGACTGGCTAGGCTGGTTTTTCTCAAATTTAGGGGGGACTCCCATTCGTCGGGGTAAGCGACTGGACAAGCTAGGTATTCAAAATGCCCGGAATTTGTTTGCCAACGCTAAAATGCCAATCGCAGTAGCTCCCGAAGGTGCTACCAATGGACATAGTGGTATCGTTAGCCCTTTGGAACCTGGTGTTGCTCAATTTGGGTTTTGGTGTGTAGAAGACTTGCACAAAGCCAACCGTTCGGAAGAAGTTTTGATTGTGCCGATCGCGCTTCAGTATAGTTATGTGAAACCACCTTGGGCAAAACTGGATTGGCTGTTGAGTAAATTAGAAGCTGATTGTGGTTTGCCAGTAAAGACTATTGGCCGATCTGAGACCGCTAACCCAGAAGAGATACACTATTCACGTCTGTTGCGGCTAGCCGAACACCTGTTAACAGAGATGGAAGGATTTTATCAACGCTTTTATCATCAGCATCTCGCTGCAATTGATCATGAGCTTGAGGCTAGGGGCAATGGCAATGAGATATTAATGGCGAGACTGCATCGCTTACAAGATACAGCTTTAAAAGTTGCCGAGCAATATTTTAAACTACAACCACAAGGAAATTTTATTGACCGTTGTCGCCGTTTGGAAGAAGCTGGCTGGAGTTATATTTATCGAGAAGATGTGTCAGATATCAATGCTTTACCACCCTTTCAACGAGGATTAGCAGACTGGGTAGCAGCAGAAGCAGAACTGCGAATGCGACATATGCGGTTGGTAGAAACTTTTGTTGCAGTTACAGGGACTTATGTCAAGGAAAAACCTACTCCAGAAAGGTTTGCAGAGACAGCGCTACTAATATTTGATATGATCGCCCGAACCAGAAATAACACAAAACTGCCAGGGCGTCCGCGTTTGGGTTGGCGACAAGCACTAATCACAGTTGGTCAACCAATATCAGTTACAGAACGCTGGGCAAAATCTCAAAGCGATCGCCGTGCAGTCAGAGTTGGAGTGACTGAGTTAACAAAAGAACTGCATCAAGCTTTAGAACAATTAATTAAGGCATAAGGCCTAACTCTATCATGTTGTATTTGTATAGTTGGAGACATACTGTTAATTTAACGTTCCCAATCACCCACCACAGATAAGATCTCAGTGATCAGGCAAACTAGGGATTTTACGCAGAACAAACAAAAAATTGTATAATTACAAACAAAATTTGATCTAGTTTTCTAACCTTAACCATAGAGAATATTGGCGTTGCTGAATTTGGTCATGAATTGTGTTTGTCCACATTTTGTAGAGACGTAGGATTGCTACGTCTTATTGTCTTTTACATAAACTAGAGTTTTGTCAATACTGATCTGTGGTAAAGATTGATAAAAAATGTTTACGAAGTTTAATATTATGGTTTTATACCACCATAAGTATTTTTGCTCATAAACATGATAGGCGATCAATTTCCCTGGCTCACTGCGATCATCCTATTGCCACTTGTGGCTTCCCTAGCCATTCCCTTTTTCCCCGATAAAAATGGCAAGCGTCTGCGCTGGTATGCTTTAGGGGTGGGTATGGTGGACTTTATTTTGATGTGCTATGCCTTTTGGCAAAATTATGATGCCAACAGCGCATCTGTGCAACTTGTGGAGAAATACACCTGGATACCTCAGATCGGTTTGAACTGGGCAGTTTCAGTTGATGGACTTTCTGTGCCACTTGTGCTGCTAGCAGGATTGGTAACAACACTAGCGATTTTTGCAGCATGGCAAGTCGATCGCAAACCCCGCCTATTCTATTTTTTGATGTTGGTGCTGTATTCTGCACAGATAGGCGTGTTTGTTGCCCAAGACATGCTGCTGTTGTTCATTATGTGGGAACTAGAACTGGTTCCTGTCTACCTACTTGTTTCTATTTGGGGTGGACAAAAGCGTCGCTACGCAGCGACAAAATTCTTGTTATACACAGCAGCAGCTTCGATTTTTATTCTGGTAGCAGGGTTAGCAATGGCCCTCTACGGTGACAATATGACCTTTGATATGGTCGAATTGGGGATGAAGAATTACCCACTGGCACTCGAACTGCTTCTTTATGCAGGATTGTTGATAGCCTTTGGTGTGAAGTTGGCTGTTTTCCCCATGCACACCTGGCTACCTGATGCTCACGGTGAAGCATCTGCGCCTGTATCAATGATTTTGGCGGGTGTACTTTTGAAAATGGGTGGATATGGTCTCATTCGTCTCAATTTAGAACTTCTGTCTGATGCCCACGTTTATTTTGCACCAGTTTTAGCTTGTCTAGGTGTTGTCAATATTATCTATGGTGCATTGAATTCCTTCGCTCAGCCCAACATGAAGCGTCGCCTGGCGTATTCATCGGTTTCTCACATGGGTTTTGTGCTGTTGGGTATTGCATCCTTCACCGACTTAGGAATTAGTGGGGCGATGCTACAGATGATTTCTCACGGTTTAATTGCCGCAGTCCTATTCTTCCTTGCAGGCGTCACCTATGATCGCACCCACACACTGATCATGTCAGATATGGGTGGTATTGGTCGAGCAATGCCGAAAGTATTTGCCTTGTTTACAGCTGCTGCAATGGCGTCGTTAGCCCTTCCTGGAATGAGTGGTTTTGTGGGCGAACTCGCAGTCTTTGTTGGCGTCACCACCAGCGACATTTACAGTTCGACTTTCTGTACTGTCATGGTTTTCTTAGCAGCAGTAGGACTTATCCTCACACCAATATACCTACTCTCGATGCTCAGACAGGTATTTTACGGTTCAGACGTCGCTCCTGCCTGTGTTATTTCTGATGCAGGCTCACAGAACCAAGACAATCAGGAAGCAGTTTGCTTTGGGACTAACTGCGTCCTCCCAACAGAGGCCAATTTTAACGATGCAAAGCCGCGTGAAGTGTTTATTGCTGCTTGCTTCTTGCTGTTGACTATCGGTATCGGCGTCTACCCAAAACTGGCTACTGAGATGTACGACGTCAAAACTGTTGCAGTTAATACTCAGGTGCGCCAATCTTACATCCAAATTTCACAAACCAATCCCCAAATATTTGCTAAGGACTTCCTATTTCCCAAAATCGCAGAATCTAATATAGCTTCCGTTTCCAGAATAGATAAATAACCTTGCGATCGCCTTAATACTCAAGCTTTGCCAAGGACAGGGAAAATATTCCAAAATCTGGGAGGGGTTTAATAGCTTCTCCCATTATTTTTTGAGAAACGGAAATTATACAAATGAAAAAAGCCATGTAAATAAACGTAAATCCCATAGTTTTTAGTAGGGCTTTAGTACCAGATTTTTATACTGGAAATTCTGGTTAGGGAATCTACCAATAAAATTATGAAAAACGAAACGATTTTGGAAAAAAACTGCCTTCTATACAATTGTTGCGCTAATTGTTTTTAGTCTAGCTGCAAGTAGTGGAACAACAAATAAAATCCTAAGTCAAGATATTCGTTATTCAGAAAGTTACATTCTTGATGGTTCACTTCACAAGCAACAATCAAATCAACTTTTTATTGGCTAGGTTTTTGATCGGCTGCTTTATAAGCGCGATCGCTACAAATAATCATCTGTTGTCTGGTTTGAGGATTGTTACAGTTCACATTTTGCGCTATCTGTTGAGAAGTCTCTCCAGCTAAGCTAGGTAATACATTTATAGCCAACAGTGTAGGGGCAACAAGGGCAAGTAACTTGAAATCCATCATTCTTTCTCAAGCACATTCACCAAAATCTTCCCATCAGAATTCCTCGCCAACACGTTAAGCTTGATTAAGGTAGCAATTTATTGCGCTTTTTATACTAACTTCCTCTGTTCCTGGTAACTTTTAACAGTTATCAGTGATCAGCCATCAATTTTATTTGTGGGGTAATGGTTTTCTCGTCAATTTAGTCTGAATGCTTTAATGGTGTTTGTTGATCTCCCACCATATGCCTGATAACTGTTTACTATTCACTGATTTATTTTTCACTGCTTGAGAAACTCGGAATGCTAGACAAAATTTTTGACTACCTTAACTTTCATCTCAGCATTGAAGCGGCTATAGTCTTGCTGATCCTGATGTTTTTGGAGGCGGTGCTATCTGCTGACAACGCCATTGCTCTTGCTGCGATCGCTCAAGGACTGGGAGACAAAAAGCTTGAAACCCAAGCACTCAACATAGGTCTAGTTTTTGCCTATGTCCTACGAATTACCTTACTACTGACAGCTACTTGGGTGCAACAGTTTTGGCAATTTGAGTTACTAGGTGCAGCTTACCTTCTGTGGCTAGTATTCCAACACTTCACGTCTGAAGAAGACGAAGAACATCACCATCACGGACCACGTTTTAACTCATTATGGCAAGTCATCCCTGTAATTGCTTTAACAGATTTGGCTTTTTCTTTGGATAGTGTCACCACTGCGATCGCTGTTTCTCAGGAAACTTGGCTAGTGCTAACTGGGACAACTATTGGTGTAATTACCTTGCGCTTTATGGCAGGTTTATTTATCCGGTGGTTGGATGAATTTGAGAACCTAGAGGATGCAGGTTACATCACTGTTGCATTAGTGGGGTTACGCCTCTTGATCCGGGTGGTAAATGAAGATTTAGTTCCACCACAATGGTTGATGATTACTGCGATCGCCCTAATTTTAACCTGGGGATTTTCCCAACGCACCCAACCTGTATCAGTGACAGAACCGGAGAAGACAGAAGTAGTGCAGTCTAAAGAAGTTGAGGAAGTGTGAGGAGTGGGGGGAGTAGGGGGAAGTCTGAAAAATATAATAAAGTCTTTTCTCCTCATACCCCTCACACCCCACCCTGCGGGAAGCCTATGAGCGCACGGCAGATGACGCCACGTGCTTTATGTCGGGAAACCCGTCCACCGCACTGCCTCGTCTACACACCCCTCACACTCCTCACACTCTGAAATTACTCGTGCAACCAAGCCATTGAGTGCGGTTGCCAATTTACTAATTCTTCATCTTTAAACCACAAAGCAATTTCTCGCTGTGCGGTTTCAATAGCATCGGAACCATGAATGATATTGCGGCCAATATTGACGCCAAAGTCACCCCGGATTGTCCCGGGTTCTGCTGTTAAGGGGTTAGTTGCACCAATCATTTTTCTGGCAGCAGCAACGACGCCTTCTCCTTCCCAAACCATTGCGACTACAGGACCGGAAGTAATAAAATCAACTAACCCTGCAAAAAATGGTCTTTCCTTGTGAACGTCATAATGAGCTTCAGCTAATTCTCGGCTAACCTTCAAGAATTTTAACCCAACTAGGGTAAAGCCTTTGGTTTCAAAGCGGCGGATAATTTCACCAGTTAGTTTACGCTGTACACCGTCAGGCTTAATGGCAATAAATGTGCGTTCCAAAGCTATCTCCTCAAACTGAATAAATTTGTCCTTTGTCCATAGTCAAGAGTCCATAGTCTATAGTCTATAGTCAAGGGTTTTGACCATTGACAATTGACCAATCAAACAATATCTCACAAATCAACTTCTGGTGTATATGCGTTGAACCATCAATACGTTAAATTGTAAATTCATGGGTGAACATAAAGGTCAGGAAAATGCGTCTTGATTCTACTGCTGCATCTGATGAGGTGGTGAAGCCGCCGTCCCATAATAGTAAAAAATCTGAATTGAAAAATCACAAGCACAAAAAACTGCTGCCACCTGCCAGCATACAGGAAGGAACACGCGTTTGGAAAATAGAAGATAGCGAAGCGCTTTACCGCATAGAAGGTTGGGGCCATCCTTATTTTTCCATCAACGCAGCAGGTCATATTACTGTTTCCCCAAAAGGCGATCGCGGCGGTTCGCTGGATTTATACGAGTTGGTTAATGCTCTCAAGCAGCGTAATTTAGGACTGCCGATGTTGATTCGGTTTTCTGATATTTTAGAAGACCGGATTGAGCGGTTAAATGCTTGTTTTGCCAAAGCGATCGCTCGCTACAACTATCCTGGTATTTATCGTGGCGTATTTCCGGTCAAATGTAATCAGCAGCGGCATTTGGTTGCTGATTTAGTACGCTTTGGCAAACCCCATCAATTTGGCTTAGAAGCAGGTTCTAAACCAGAATTAATGATCGCCCTGGCGATGCTAGATACACCAGGAGCATTGTTAATTTGCAACGGTTATAAAGACAAAGAATACATTGAAACGGCAATGCTAGCCCAACGATTAGGGCAGACACCAATCATCGTCTTAGAACAGATTGAAGAAGTAGATGTGGTGATTGAAGCTAGCCGCCAGTTAGGGATTCAGCCAATTTTGGGGGTGAGAGCAAAACTCAGTACCCAAGGGATGGGACGCTGGGGAACCTCCAGTGGCGATCGCGCTAAGTTTGGTCTGACAATTCCCGAAATTATCCAAGCAGTGGAAAAGTTACGTGCTGCTGATCTGTTAGATTCTTTACAATTGCTCCATTTTCATGTAGGTTCACAGATCTCTGCCATTAATGTCATAAAAGATGCCATCCAAGAAGCTAGCTGTATCTATGTAGAATTGGCAGCGTTGGGGGCAAACATGAAGTATCTTGATGTTGGTGGTGGCTTGGGTGTAGATTACGACGGTTCCCAAACCAACTTCTATGCTTCCAAAAATTACAACATGCAGAACTACGCCAATGATATTGTGGCAGAGTTAAAAGATACATGTTCGGAGCGAAATATACCCGTACCAACACTGATTAGTGAAAGTGGTAGGGCGATCGCTTCTCATCAGTCGGTATTGATTTTTGATGTTCTCAGCACCAGCGAAGTTCTCACAGAATTACCGGAACCGCCCAAAGAAGGGGAATCCCACATTATCACCTATCTTTGGGAAACTTACCAATCCATCAATCAAGAAAATTATCAGGAATTTTACCACGACGCTACCCAATTTAAAGAAGAAGCTATTAGCCGCTTCAATCTGGGAATCTTAAGTCTGACGGAACGCGCCAAGGCGGAACGTCTATACTGGGCTTGCTGTCAAA
This sequence comes from Fischerella major NIES-592, assembly GCF_001904645.1. Classification (NCBI taxonomy): domain Bacteria; kingdom Bacillati; phylum Cyanobacteriota; class Cyanophyceae; order Nostocales; family Hapalosiphonaceae; genus Fischerella; species Fischerella major. The sequence goes on from NZ_MRCA01000004.1 coordinate 397,897, forward strand.
AAATACTGAATATCACCAGAAAGGAAGAATACGTACCCGATGAATTGGAAGACTTAGAAAAAATCATGGCTTCCATTTATTACGTAAACCTTTCTGTGTTTCAATCAGCACCTGATTGTTGGGCGATCGACCAGTTATTTCCGATTATGCCGATCCACCGTCTAGATGAAGAACCAACACGACGGGGGATCTTAGCAGACCTCACCTGCGACAGTGACGGTAAAATTGACCGCTTTATCGATCTGCGCGATGTCAAGTCAGTTTTAGAACTGCATCCCTTTAAATCTGGAGAACCCTATTATCTGGGCATGTTCTTGAATGGAGCGTACCAGGAAATTATGGGGAATTTACATAATTTATTTGGTGATACCAACGCCATTCACATCCAATTGACGCCCAAAGGCTTCCAAATTCAACACGTAGTCAAGGGTGATACAATGAGCGAGGTAGTGAGTTACGTACAATACGACTCGGAAGACATGGTAGAAAATATCCGCCAGCGTTGCGAATTAGCTTTAGAAGAAAATCGCATTACACTAGCGGAATCACAGCGACTGCTACAAACTTATGAGCAGAGTTTGCGGAGGTATACGTATTTGAGTAGTTAGTGGTTAGTTGTTGTTTGTTGGTTGTTGGTTATTCCAAACAACAACCAACAATTAACTAGCATTCGTTCCCAACAATTCCGCGATCGCTTGATGTTCGACAGGAGTGTGAGACGGTGGTATCTGACGGGCGTCGGTAATCAGCCAATCTAAAGCAGCTGCTTGGACATCGATTGTTGCCCCAGTTTTATCTACACAATAGCGTCCAAATACTAGCTTATCGACTAGTCGCACTCCTGCCCCCAGACGTGACCATTCAAAGATGACGCTGTTTTCCACCGTTGCACCATTGCATATCCAGCAATTGGGGCCAATCATTGTCGGTCCGACTATTTTCGCCCCGTCTTCGATCTTAGTCATGCCACCGATGTACACTGGGCCTGTAATGTCAACTTTGTCCCAATTCACAGCTACGTTTAAGCCAGTGTAAATCCCAGGGGCAACTTGTTGACCAGGAATTTGGACATTTTTTATTTCGCCTAGTAGCACACCGCGAATTGCTCGCCAATAATCTGGGACTTTACCAATATCCACCCATTCAAAATCCATAGGAATGGCGTAGAAAGGCGCACCCATTTCTACTAGTTTGGGAAATAGTTGACTACCGATGTCATACTCTACACCAGAAGGTATGTAATTTAGTACCTCTGGTTCAAAAATATAGATACCTGTATTGATATTGGTGCTGAGGGCTTCTTCTACCTTCGGCTTTTCTTGGAAAGCTTTAACGCGACCATCTTCATCGGTCACAACCACACCGTAGCTGGAAACTTCTTCCCGTGGTACGGATTTCATAATAATGGTAGCGATTGATCCCTTGGCTCTGTGCCATTTGACTGCTGCTGTCAAATCGAGGTCTATTAAGGCATCTCCGCACAGGACTACAAAAGTATCATCAAAAAATGGATAAAAATCTTGGATTTTTTTCATGCCGCCAGCAGAGCCAAGGGCCTCACCCACTAGCGTACCTTCAACAATTCGCCCTTCAAAAGAATAAGCAATCTGTACGCCAAAGCGCTGACCATCACGGAAATAACTTTCTATTTCTTCAGCCAAATGGCTCACATTGACCATAATTTGGTCAAATCCATGTTGACGTAACAGTTCTAGTAAAAATTCCATCACTGGCTTTTGCAGGATGGGCATCATCGGTTTGGGCATAGTGTACGTAATCGGACGTACCCGAGTTCCCTTGCCCGCTGCCAGAATCATTGCCTTCATATATACTTATTCCTCAACCACAAGCCAGTTAACTTTCAGTGAGTGATACTTAATCATCGGTTTGTTTTTGCTCCAAGTCATCCTTAAAACCACGGAATACGGGAATTGTCGGACATGGTATAACCATATGCATAGCAAGATGACATGTGTTCGCGTAGTGCGTTCAAACTGCCTGCCCTGTTCTTGTGGAACGGGGGAGGCGTTTCTTGAGTAGAAACTTTTTTCATAAACAACTAGCGATCGCTTATCCTTTCAATTTACCCGGATTTTGGGGTGAGCTGAAGCATTAATTCTAGAAATAATTGATATTTCTAAATCAAATATTGCTTATTTCATTAACTTTTCCAATTGTCTGCTATTATTTCCTTCGCCTGTAAGCAATCTTATTTTTATGTCTTGGTAAAACTCCTCTTGGAATAACTCCACTTTAGATTGAGCCGAGAGTAATAGTAACGCCCAAAAAACACTAACTTTATGGCCGTTTGGCGAATTGTGACCTGTTTCATGCTGCTGTGATTGTTTGGTTTGTGTCCATAACTCCACTAATTGTTCCAAATTCAACCAATTTTGTTCCAAACTAAGTTCTGTTGACCAACGGTACAAAACCTGCTCGAGTTCCCCAGCCACTTCAGTAAGATTTTCCTGATGAGCCAGTTCTAATGCGGCTCGCATTGTTTGCAGACTGGGCTGACGCCGAGGACGTGACGGCTTATTGACTTTTTCTACCAGTTTTAATTGCTCTGCCATAACCTGCAATTGCTCTATCAGCTCTTGCAGAGTTACACGACGCTTTGGTGGCGGCATTGCTGCTGGACGACGACGGATATGACGCTCAAATTGCAGGCGATGAGCTTGGTAAAGTCCCCCTTCTTCCATCTCCTCCAAGAGGTTATCATCTGCTAAAGCTGCCTGTTCATCAGCAGCTGATTGCAATTGCATCAAGGTATTTGCTTTGAACAACACCAGCATTGATGCAGATAAAAAAGCTTGTCCAGATTGAGACAAGTCGGCTTCATAGCCTTTTTGGGTTGTTTGTGGCGCCATTAATTCTATATAGCGGTCTATTACCTCAATCACCTGCACATCCCAAGGGTCTATTTCTCCTTTTTCAGCCTGATGTATGAGATTTTCAATTGTTGCTAGTAACTCAGAAGGGTTCATTAATGTTAGTTGTTGGTTGTTGCTTGTCGGTTGGTAGTTGTTGGTTGTTGGTGAGTAGGTTAGCACAGCAGTACTAAGGTATAGTTATTCCAACCAACAAACAACCATCAACAAAGAACGAAAAATATAAGAATTATCATTTAATCATTTTTTCTAATTTTAGTGCTATTCATCGCATCCAAAGTACCTTTAATTGTCCCAGCAATTGGCACTGCCAATAGTGATCCTAAAAAACCAGCAATCTCAAATCCCATTAAAATTGACACAAAAATCCAGATGGGATTGATGCCAATAAAATCTCCAAGTAATTTTGGCCCTAACAAATTGTCTTTTACTTGCTGCATGACGATCGCTGCGATCGCTACTTGAATTGCCAACCACCAATTTTGTAGTAGTAGTAAAATTGTCACAGTACCAATACCTAGAGTTGCTCCCACAAAGGGAATCAGTTCGGATACACCGATAAAGATGGCAAACACAAGCGCAAAAGGGACTTTCAGAATCAAAAAAATGGGAGTCAGACTCACCACCATGAACAAACCTAACAAAAATTGAATCAGAAAAAAGTTTTGAAAATTTAGCCTGAGGGATGTGGTGAAAGGCACACGGATATGAAGTGGTAAAAGATTGACTAAAGCATACCAAACGCGATCGCCATACAAAAGCATGTAAAATGCCAATACTACCACCAAAACAACATTCAAGACTCCTGACAACAACGTTCCCGCAAATCCTACAGCACCAGAAGGTATTTGCTGTACCACAATTTGGATATTGGCATTGATTTGTTGATTGATCACGCTGAAATTTAAAGGCAAGCGCCGCTTCTTTGCCCAAATTTGCAATTGCTCTAAATTATCTTGACTACTAATTAACCAATCGGGAATCTTATCTAACAATTGGTTGGTTTGTTCAATAACCATCGGTACGAGCGTTACACCCAATATTACCAACAAAGTTAAAGTCAAAAGCAATACAATTATCACTGCTTGGGCGCGAGAAATACGGGCGCGCTCAAAAAACTTGACTGGATAATTCAGCAAAAAAGCAAGGATTGTGGCAATACTAAAAATTGTAATAGGATGCTGGAAATAGGTAAACAGTAAAGACAGCAGCCAAACATTCAGCGCGATGATTGGACCGCCTAGACCATAGATTAATAGATTTTGAACAGAGGCCCAACGTCGCATTTGATGCAATGTTATTTACAAAACTCCTTGGCTGGATTGGTAAAAGTTACTTAGCGCTGATTATCATCATAATTATTTTTGACAAAACTACCAGGATAAAAACCCTATGGACAAAAATTTAGCCGATCTACGCAAAGACTACACCTTGCAGGACTTAAATGAAACTGATGTTGCTCCAAATCCTTTTATACAATTCCAAAAATGGTTTGACGAAGCACTGACAGCACAGTTGCTAGAACCAAATGCCATGACTGTTGCTACTGCGACGACCGATGGTAAACCCTCAGCAAGAATGGTGTTGCTGAAAGATTTTGATGAAAGGGGTTTCGTTTTCTTCACCAACTACAACAGTCATAAAGGACAAGAATTAGCCGAAAATCCCCAAGCAGCCCTTGTTTTTTGGTGGGCAGAACTAGAAAGACAAGTCCGTATTTGTGGGCATGTGGAAAAAGTATCCGAAAACGATTCAGATAGATACTTTCAAAGCCGACCCTTTAACAGTCGCCTTGGTGCGTGGGCATCCAATCAAAGCGAAGTCATCGAAAGCCGAATAATTCTAGAGCAACGTCTGCAAGAATTAAAAGCTAAGTATGAAAACCAGGATGTACCCCGACCACCCCACTGGGGAGGCTTACGGGTAATCCCTACAGAAATAGAGTTTTGGCAAGGACGTTCTAGCCGCCTGCACGATCGCATTTTATATACTCGTTTAGATGATGGTGATTGGAAAATACAGCGTCTATCACCCTAAAATTTTAAAAAGAACGGCTGCTGCCCATTTCATTGTCTTCATCAGGATCATCAAAGGGGGGTATTTCCCCTGTAATTCTTGAGCCTGTATGACTTGAGAATGATATGTCCCGAGACGCACCAATATTTGGCGAAGGAGATTTAGATGTTAATGACTCTAAATCTATTTTTAATTCTCGTCTTTGCTCAATTCTTCTGCGAATCTCCTCTAATTCTCGCTGAAATTGATAGCCTAGTTGAACTACCTCTTCAGGAGTGAGCTTATACTCGCTCAGGTTCTTAGCAGGATCCTCTAAAACATCGATAGCCCAGATGATATCTTGTTTTGTTTGTGCTAAACGCTGCTTGGCTCTCTCAAAATCGGTTTGGCTCATTTTAAATTTGTCGGTTGTTGATTGTTGGTTCTTGTTTAGTGTTTAGTGTTTAGTTGTTATTCACTGCTCACACTCCCCACCTCCTCACACTCCCCCCACCTCCCTCGATCCCCAACTAACTGCCCCTAGAACTTCTTCTATAGATTCGTTAAAATCTTTGCCAGTTAGCGTTGGCAGTTCCGGCTTTTCATTCAATTTCTTCAAAAGCGCAGATTTGAGTTCCGGAAGTCTTCCACGGATGCTTTCTAGGTCTGGATCTTTACCAACCCACTCCCAAAAGTCTCTGCTTTTGTCTCTTGTTAGGCTATAGGTTAGGTAGAGATATGCTCGCTTTTGAGTTTCATCGGCATCATCCAAACGATAAGCTAGTGCATACCAGCAGGCAAGATAATACAGTAAACGGTAGTTTAATACTGTAGTAGCGTCCCAGTTTTTTGCTATCTCCAGGTTTTGGATTTCCTGTTTTGCTGCCAAGATCAAATCTTCTTTTCCTGTGAGTAGTTGGGCGATTGCTTTAGCAACCTTGATCCTTAACTGCACAGTTGGTTCTGTAACTCGCTTGAGTGCTTCATCGTAGTGAGCGATCGCGCTTTGGAGATTACCGATTCTTCTTTCACCTTGTGTCCGCCCCAAGAGACTGTAAGTTTCAGCCAAATTATCGTATGGTTGATACCAATCTGGGTAAAATTCTATTGCTTGCTGCAACTCCTCAATTGCTAACTGGTAAAAGAATTGACCATGAGTTTGAGCGCTAGATTGATTGAGAACACCAAAGAAATTATGAATTTGTCCTAGATAGCGTTGACGCTTACTCCCCAAATAAAATTTAGGTATACTTCTGATCATCTCGCGTTTAGAGAGTTCTAATGCCAGCCAACGACTAGCTGTTCGCAATAACTGTCTAAAACGGTCTTTCAGTAATCTTTTTGACTCTTTTCCTACTTCAGAGTCAGATACTTCCCAGATAGTGTAAATCTGAGCAGCAATGCGATTATCTATGTCCTGAATTTCAAATGTGATACCAATTCTTTTATGTTCTTCACCCTGGCTTTGTAAGATACCAGTAACTTTAGTACCATAGGGTGGAAATAATACTGCAAGTAGTTGTACTAATGGATCAATTTGGTCAGGAGTTAATTCTTTGACAGAAGATATAAAATTAGTCAGTTGTTGATTTGCAGTGGCTTGTGGTAAAGGAAATTTATCAGAGGACAGATGAATTTGTGGTCCCACACTAGTGATATGCTCCTTTGACCTTTGGTAGACACTTTTCATCTCTCTCGCTAATCTTTCCCGCGCCAATTGTGACAATCCTGTTAAAACGCCCTCAATTTCATCTGCACCAGTTGCATTACTGAAATTATCAATTATCAATTGGGAAGATCGGTTAGTAATTAGTAAAAAGAATCGCCGAATAACAAATAAACTCAGTAATGCTACTAATATTTTTATCAATAAAAAGACAAGAGTAGTAAATCCTTTATCTACCTCCTCAAGAGCTTTCAACAAATCCTTACGGGAAGCTTTGGTATTATTAGACTGACTCGAAGATTTTGGTGTAACAGTTGTTGTGGGAGCAACTGTTGGAGTGGCTGGTATCTGTGGATTTGGTACAGGTGTTTGTGAATGCGCCACTCCAGAATTGACAACCAATAAGGTAAAGATTAACAAAAGCTGTGCTTTCACAATTTAGTTGTTAGTTGTTAGTTGTTAGTTGTTATTCTATACTTCTCACACTCCCCCCACTCCACGCCAGTCGCTCTTTGTTGGAAACCAACAAGACCGCGCTGGCTCCCCCACTCCCCATCTCCCCATCTCCCCATCTCCCCACCTTCTACTACCCTTCACTAACTGCTGTTTTCGTAGCAAACTGAATTCTGGGATCGGGCATAAATTTATACCGCAGATAATATCCTACGCCAACAAATAGCACAATCAATAAAGTACCAATACCTAGAGGACTGGGAAGCCAGAAAACTGCTTCTATATGGTTGAGTTTGCCTGGGTTGAGATGCCATACTAGCTGATTGTTATTTTTTTGTGGTAGGGGAGCGTTTTCTGTTCTTTGAATAGTTCTTGCTCCCCAAGGAGTCTTCAAACTAAAGTCTAAATCGAGAATGGAACCAGCATTTGCCAAGACATTACCATCGCTGGAAATTAAAGCAAGCGATCGCAAATCCAGATCATAAATCAAGTGATTCCGTACCAATAACAAAAAATTATTCTGATTTAGAAGTAAATTTGATTCTACTTTTGGCAGTTGTGAATCAGATTCGTTAGTGACAGCTTTCTGATTCACAGTAGGGTGAAAAAATTGATTGAATTTTGTTTGCAATTCTTCACCATTAGTGAAAGGAATTGTGACAATCACTTCTTCTTTGGAAGGTCGTCGCACTTTACCTTCTTCTTGGCGGGCACGACGTTCTATACTATTTAACCATTCATACACAGGTTCACCACTAAAGCTGGTAAGACGTTCTCCCAACTTGATATGCTGCACCAACTCACCACTATTAGAATTATCAAAACGTATCCCCACCTCATAATCCACGCAACCAGAAAGCAGCAAAGTTGCTATTAGTATCAGGCAAACAAATCTCAGCCATGCAAAACTTTTTCTGAAAGTAGACAAATTGATCACTATAAAAATCTCCTCAAAAATCATTGGTCAATTGTCATTTGTCATTGGTCATTAGTCATTGGTCACTATTTATTCTCCCCATACTCCCTACACTCCCAGACGCGATTCATCGCCTCTCTACATTACTCCCCACACTCCCCATACTCCCCCATCCCCCTTGTCCCCGATCCCCAATTCCTAAACATTCAACCAAATTAAACTCACCAATGTTAAACCAATTGCAATTAAAGCCACCCAGATAAAGCGATTATCTTTAGTATTGACCTGACTGAGGTCAACTAATTCTCGCTCAGGAGGCTTTTTAAAGCCAGAAGATTTATTAGGATTAGCAGAGAAACTAATTTTACTTTCATTATCAGCAAGATTGCTAAAATCAGGGATTTGAGTCATCCATTCTTGGGGACGTTGCAATCTGGGTGCTTTGAGAATGTATTGCAGTCGCCGCGCTTCTTTACTTGTTTCATGGTGGGGATGGCGTTTGAGTTGTTCACATAGGGCGATCGCATCATCTGTACGTCCTGCTGCTTCATAAGCTGTCGCCAACCAAATTTGTACTTCACCACTCAGGCGAGTATTACGGGCCAACAAGGCGCTTGCTTTTTCTAGTTGTTCAATAGCTTCTCGATATAGCCCACTTTCAAAGGCTACTCTTCCTTGCTGGTAGCGATTTTTGGCAATTTCTATACTCTCTGAACTCACGTTTTACTCACAAATTCAGCACTGCCTTCATTGTGCCAACGGTAGCAGCATTTGTGAAATCCTTTGGGCTAGCAACAGGTCAAAAAATAATAAATTTGTTTTTTGTTTGTTGTTAATGGGCAGAAAATGGTGATTTATTATTTATCTATATAGTTAAATTTATTGATCATCATTTAGTGAACCAAAAAGATGCTTAAAATCAAGCTTTATCAAGCGTATTTACTGGGATTGGGTTTCACTGTAGCACTGATGGGCGGGATGACAACTCCTGTTTCTGCCCAAAAGATAATAGTAATAGATCAACCGGGTTTTTACGGTGTTCATCAACCTCAAGCTCCAACTGTTGGTAGCTTTATATACGGTAGTCCCATCCCTACCCCTATGCCTGTAGACCCAGTGACGGGATTAATGCCAAATCGTAGTATTTATAACACATACACTACATTGCATCAAAATACACAAGATAACATCTTAGTTAATCCGGTGTTGGTGAATCCTAAAATGAGAAACTCAACATTGATTAATCCTGTGATTGTTAAAGATTCTTGGTATCACAACAGACCTATCCAGCAGCCCATTATCATTCAGCATCCCTAAGAAGAAATGGGTAAAGGTAAAAGGGGAAAGGGAAAAGATTTTAGTTTATTAATTTTCTTTTCACCAGAAGGGATAAATCCCTTCTGTCTTCTGTCTTTCTTCAATAAATTCAACAGGTAAACTGAGAACCAAAAATCATCGTGCCAATACCGCCGTCAGTGAAGATTTCTAGTAGCAGGGCGTGGGGGATACGACCATCAATAATGTGTGCAGCGCGGACTCCTTGGGCAAGCGATCGCACACAACAATTAACTTTAGGAATCATGCCACCACTAACTACACCACTAGCAATTAGATCACGGGCTTCTTTAATATCTACTTTGGGGATCAAGCTAGTCGGTTCTTTGTAATCTTTTAAAATTCCGCGTGTATCGGTTAGCAAAATCAACTTTTCTGCACCCAGTGCTGCTGCTATTTCTCCGGCTACAGTGTCAGCGTTGATATTATAAGCTTGTCCGTTATCATCAGCAGCAACACTCGAAACTACGGGAATATACCCACTATTTACCAGTGTTTCTAAAATCCGAATATTGACATTACTTACTTCCCCAACAAAACCGATGCCTTTATCTCCTTGGGGACGGGCTTTAATCAGGTTACCATCTTTACCACATAGACCGACAGCAGAACCACCAGCTTGGTTAATCAAAGAGACAATTTCTTTATTAACACGACCGACTAACACCATTTCCACCACATCCATTGTGGGGGCATCTGTGACACGCAGACCATTCTTAAATTGCGGTTCGATTCCTAGTTTATCTAGCCAACTGTTAATTTCTGGTCCACCACCATGTACTACTATTGGTCGTAAGCCAACACAGGATAAAAATACAATATCGCGGATGACTTTATCTTTGAGGTTGCTATCTTTCATGGCAGCACCACCGTATTTGACAACTACAGTCCGACCTGTAAATTGTTGGATGTAAGGCAGTGCCTCACTCAGTACTTGTACACGAGTGGCCGCATCTTGTCGAATGTACTCAGAATCGTTGATCATAATTAAGTTTATGAGGAGCTTTTGTTGTTAGTAAAATTGGTACTCCCAACAATTTCTCACAGAAAAGAATATTTGTTGCTAAGATGTTCGTGCTGATTTAGTAAGGGTGTTAAGTATTAAGGATATAAGGGTGTAAGAGGAAATAAGAGTTTTTTGAAACGTATATTTTCTAGAACGATGTTGCAAATCCAACAGGTATTACGCGATCGCTATCAGCTTATAGAAAAACTTGGTGAAAATGCTGGTCGTCAAACCTGGTTAGCATGGGATTTGTCTACTCAAGAGCAAGTCATCGTTAAACTGCTTACTTTCAGCGACCAAGCACAGTGGGAAGATGTTAAACTTTTTGAGCGAGAAGCCCAAATACTCAAACAGCTGAATCATCCACGCATCCCGAAGTATCGTAATTATTTTGCCTTTGAAGATCAAGTACTTCACTTTGCCCTAGTGCAAGAATACATTCCTGGTTCATCGTTTAAGGAATTACTCGCAAAGGGTAGGGTGTTCAGCGAAGCAGAAGTACGGAAAATTGCTGCTGAAGTTTTGAAAATTTTGATTTATCTGCACAGTTTAAGTCCACTGGTATTGCATCGCGATATCAAGCCTAGTAATTTGCTATTAGGAAAAAATTCCCAGATTTATTTAGTAGACTTTGGTGCAGTGCAAGACCGCGCCGCTAAAGAAGGGGCAACTTTTACGATAGTGGGAACCTATGGTTATGCCCCATTAGAACAGTTTGGTGGTAGGGCCACTCCAGCGTCTGACCTTTATGCTTTGGGTGCAACCTTAATTCATTTGCTAACCCGTATTCCACCAGCAGATTTGCCACAGCGAGATTCTCGCTTGCAGTTTGCCCACTTACTAAAAGTTAATCCTGGGTTTGTTCGCTGGTTAGAACAGTTGACACAACCAAACCTAGACAGACGCTTCACAAGTGCCAAAGAAGCGCTGAAGCTGCTCAAAGCAAATCAAATTGCTATCTCTGGGTTAGTTCGTGCTAAACCTGCTGATAGTCAAATTCAACTGCAAAAATCTCCTGAACACTTACAAATTAAAATTCCTGTGCTGTGGAAAAAGACATTAATTGACCCGAAGAACTGTGCTGCAACAGTAGTACTAGCAATTTGGTTGTACTTTTTCAGTGGCGGTTTTGGGTTGGGTAGCATAGAAGGTTGGATATGGCTTATAGCTAGTCTTCTGTTGGCAGGTTGGTTTCTATTACCTAACTTTGTGGAAACAAATATTTACTTTGACCATTACCAGTTTGAAATTGAATTGAAATTACTAGGTCTTTGCTTGCTTAGACAACGAGGAAAAGTTTCAGAAATTGACAAAGTATTTAGCGGTGAGACTGGTGGTTATGGTAGTCACAAAGTCCCAGAAGTAACATTGGCTGTAGGTGTATCCGAGTATTCTTTTGGAAAATTGAAGCCACCTTTAAGTAAAGACGAGTGTCGCTGGATGGCAGCAGAAATCAGGCATTGGTTAGGGATTGGTTAGTAGTTAATGGATAGTGGTTAGTAGGTGAATCGATTTTTAGATAGTGAACTAGTACTTTTTTACAAACATCTATCATCAACTACTAACTACTAACTACTAACCACTAACAATTTTTTATGGGGAATTTGGGGATGTTAAAAGCAGGAGAAATACTTTGTAATCGTTATCAACTACAGGAAAAATTAGGTCAAGATGCTAGTCGTCAAACTTGGTTGGCCCAAGATTTGGCTAAACAACCTCAAGAACGAGTTGTCGTCAAGTTGCTAATTCTCAGCCCACAAATGCAGTGGGATGAACAAAAACTGTTTGAACGCGAAGCTCAAGTTTTAAAAAATCTCAATCATCCTCGTATCCCCAAGTACCGAGATTACTTTGTTTTGGAACATCAATCTGGCTCTAAATTCGCCTGGTTTGGGCTAGTGCAGAGTTATATTCCCGGAACATCCCTACAGAAATTAATAGACAAACGTCAACGCTTTTCGGAATCACAGGTAGAAAAAATAGCTGTTGAAGTTCTTAGTATTCTGGTTTATTTACACGAACTCAACCCACCTGTGCTACATCGCGATATCAAACCTAGTAATTTGATTTGGGGTGAAGATAAGCGGGTTTATTTGGTTGACTTTGGCGCAGTGCAGGATCAAGCGGTGTTGGAAGGTGCTACTTTTACTGTTGTGGGAACCTATGGCTATGTGCCAATTGAACAGTTTGCTGGTAGGGCTGTTCCTGCTTCGGATTTGTATGCTTTGGGTGCAACTTTAATACATTTGCTGACAGGGATGTCTCCTGCCGATTTACCTCATCGGGATGCACGCATTCACTTTACTGATAGAGTTAGCGTTGACCTGGGTTTTGTAAATTGGATTGGTAAACTCACTGAACCAAATGTTTTAGAAAGACTCAGTACTGCCCGAGAAGCACTCGCAGCACTCAAGAACAAAAATGTCCTAACCCCACCGATAACTAGCCGCAAGCCCACAGGTAGTCAAATTCAACTCAACAAGTCTGCCAGCGAGTTGGACATTAAAATACCAAGACGCGGTGGTAAAGCATTTAAGTTATTCTACCTGGTGGGAATCATGATTCCTTTTCTCTGGCAACTACCACAATTGATTAATTTTTTGACAAGGGGAGGCAATTCTCAGACATGGTTTTTTTGGCTTTTCTGCGTGGCGATGCTGATTGCGGTGGTGCAAGGAACTCTGTTACCTACTTTTGGACATACTGATCTTTACTTTGATCGCCAAAATTTTGAAATACGTTGGAAGATATTTGGTTTTTGCTACAAGCGACAACGACGTCAGACAGCATTAATTGACAAAATATACCAAGAGCCAGTCAACCAAGGTTCAGCCCCTAGAGGAGTCACCATAGAAGTAGAAGGACAGAAATTCACTTCTAGTCCCCTGTCAACTATAGAACGTCATTGGCTAATTCAAGAGATTGGGGAATGGTTGGGACTGGATCGGAAATAGGAGTGTGGGGAGATGGGCTTTCAAGAGTAGGGAATTAAAAATCAGCCCGCACTTTAGTCGCGGGCGAGATTGTCGCTAGCTAATACCGATTTGACAAAAGAATGAGACAAATAGATATTTTAGAGACCCGCTGTTTGAAGCGTCTCTACATCAGGATCTGTTGCTAACATTAATTGAATTGGCATATCTACACATGCCGTAAATTCGGTGAGATTAAAGCTAATTAGAGTGTTGATCACCACTTTCCGGAAATTCATAGATTGCTCATGGTGTTATTTTCAGGGGCAACCCACGAGTATTTCTATCTAAACAAAAAACAGAACTATGAAACGCCGAATTTCTTTCATCATCGGTTTCGCACTCTCATTCTTGATGATTTTTAGCCCTGTTGCAATGGCTGACGAGGTTCAAGGTCAAACTTCAGTCACCACATCAGAACTAAGCAAATCAGAAGTAGTTAAAGTCACAGCAACAGAAAAGAAAGAAGTTGATGCATCTGTAGCACAGCCAAAGGCTAGCAACTTGCTGGATAAAGGGAAATTGAATCCGATTAAATTAAAGCCTTTCTGCAATGTTACTTGTCCTGGCGGTGCTCCTGGATATATGTCTGGAGAATACTGTCTGCCATGTTAAAACTGACATGAATTAGGGATAAAGTTAGAAAGTGTATGAAACAAGCAGATGCATGATGAAATCCAGAATCTATCTTGTCATGGCTTTCCCTTTATCCATAAATTAATAGCGTTAAATTTAATAACTGGACTTTAGACTAAAAAAGAGCGATCGCACCGCGTTGTGGTGAGTTTGCTGTAACAACAAACCTCACTCTAGCCCCTTCTTTGCGGGTTTGTTTTTCTTTTATATATTGACGTTTTCCGGTGTCTGTGTCTCCAATTTCTGTCCTAACTTTGGTTCAGTACCTGCGATGATGCGCTCAATATTACTACGATGCCGCAAAATTACATACAAACCAGCCGCAACACCAAACAAAATGTAGGGTAGGGGTTGGTGCAGAAGTACCATGAAAATGGAAACTGCGATCGCACCAAAAATTGAACTTAAAGACACAATCCTTGATATTGTTACGACAACAGCAAATACTCCTGCTGTTGCTAAAGCGACTTGCCAATTCATCGCCAGCAAAACTCCTAAACTAGTAGCAACAGATTTACCACCAGTAAATCCCAAAAAAATAGATTTACTATGTCCGAGTACTACTGCTAGTCCTGCTAAAGTTACCATCCATGCTTGCCAGATTCCAGAATTGACGGTTGAGGGAATTAAATCTTGATTTTGGGCAAACTTAAACAACCAGTAAACCAGAAAGATGGCTAAAACTCCCTTGAGGCAATCAATTAACAAAACAAATGCCCCAGGTCCTTTACCCAATGTTCTTAACACATTAGTTGCTCCCGTAGAACCAGAACCAACTTCCCGAATATCAATGCCTTTTAATAGCTTCACTACTGTATAGCCAGTGGGCAGAGAACCCAACAGGTAAGCTACAAATAGAATTGCCCCGCACAAAGTTAACCAAGTAGTCATTATTTTTAAATTGTTGTTTGTTGGTTGTTGATTGTTAGTAATGAAGAATCGAAATCACCAATGACAAATGACAAATGACAAATGAGCATTGACTAATTAAAAATCATCTTCATAACTTCTCATCATTTTGGGGTCAGGAGCAAAGGCTAACCACAAAGGAAATTGCAACAGTGCCAAGCTGATTAACTCTTCAGAATCATCGATGATAATTAAAGGCAGCTGATTAGATTTTTCCAAGCGTTCGGCTTTTTGTGCCACTGCTTCTGGAGACTCAAATAATACAACTCCCCGATCAGGACCAAAATCTGGACGACCAATTCCTAAGCAATCTTGTAAGCCACGCCGCCATTCACCCAAGCGTTCTGGTGTATTAGCTAAAACTAAAGTACGGACGCGATCGCCATAAAGTTTGTGCAGTATCGAAATAATTGCTGAGGAAATAAGTATATTTTGCAACCTACTACCCATGGTCCGCAAAGCACCCCGTCCACCTTGGTTAAAAAACCAGTTAGAGACTCTTTCGGCGTGGACAGGTTCAAATGTACGACGCAACTGCCACGGTGGTCCGTAATAATCTGGTTTGGTGCGGTACTGGTCAATCAGGCGACGAATTTGCTTGGTAGTGTCTTGAAACTGCTGTTGGGCAAATTGTGGTGTTCCTGGTTGGGTTTCAGCAGATCTGAATTCTTGGATGACGACTTTTTCTGGTTCTGGTTTTGGTGCGGAAACTAATTGTAATTGTTCTGCGGCGGCTGCTAAATCCTGTAAGCTACCAGTGAGATAGTCTTTAAAACCCTGTACCCGTATTGCCAATTCTTGAGAAGCACCTGCAAACGTAGTTCGCATCTCATTGCGGATGCGTTCTTGACGCCGTTCGAGCTGTTCTACGGAAATTTGTAGCGCATTTTTACGCTGTTCTAGGCTAGAAAGCGTCTCTTGCACAAAATTCCCCATCGCAATTTGGGTTTGATTCATTTGTGCTTGCAGAGTTTTATATGCAGCCTGCAAGTCGGCAATTTCTGCTTTTAGGGCTTGTTCTTGTTTTTGTAACTCAGCAAGTCGTTGTTGTGTTGCTTGGACTTCTGGTTGATGTTCTAATCCCAAAATGGTGATTTCTTCTTGTTGCTGCACCACAAACTCATCTTGAGAGTTGCTTGCTTCTGGATTTGCTATAGGTAAGACAGAAGTGAAATTGTTTTGTTCTGTATCCACTGTAGAGTTCTGTGTTGTTAATTCTAAAACTGGTTCAACAGATAAGTCTTCTGTTTGTTCATTTGTAGATGTAGGGCTTTTTTCTTCTGGTGATTGCAAAGACTCATCTGTTGATTGTGGGTTTTGATATTCCTCTGGATACATAAAAATAGTGTAATTCCTATGACGCAATTAAAAAACTTTCAGCAAATATACAATTTAAGACTAAATCAGTTACCAGTTACCAGTTATCAGCTAGCACTTGCTCACTGAATAACTGACAACTGTTCACTGACTAAATGCGCGGACAGCGTTGTTCTAAACAAGTTTTTAGAGTGTTGGGGTCAAATAAAATCGGCAAAAAATGAATGCTTTTAACTTCTTTAAAGTAAAACAGGATGGGAACACGCTCCCAGAATATCCGCCAATTTTGCCATTCTTGGTAAGGAAATCGCCGAATTAATTTTTCTCCTCTGTAAACATCTAAATCGGTAGCAGTAAATTGCAGACGTAGTGTGACTGTCTGAAACATGAGAAATAACCCAAATAGGGCGATCGCACCTCCTACCCAAGGTTGCACCAACAGCAGTGGAATAGCCAACATCACTAACACTACAGGGATGTTGTAACTAGGCTTAAGTTCCACAGTTGATGTTGATAATGGTGTGCTTGTTGTAGTCACAGTCTTGAATCCTGTTCTGTTAGTAGACATTAATTCCTATTCTAGGAGTTAGTGGTTAGTCGTTAGTGGTTAGTGGGTCAACCAACTACTAACTACCAACTACTAACTACTAACCACTTTAAAACCCCTGCAATAACGCACTACCTGTTCCTTGATACATTAACCAGGAAAGAAAGAAATTACTAATAAATATGATTAACAAGGCAGTCACGACAGCAGTTGTCGTCGATTGTCCCACACCTTTGGCTCCTCCCGTTGTTGTCAAACCCCAACTACAACCAATGACAGCTATCAAAACTCCAAAGCAACACGCCTTGATCATGGCGCTGATAATATCCCAACTGCCAAGAAAATTACGGGCTGAGTCCAGAAATTGTGTGTCAGAGAGATTGTAAATATTTGTGGCAATGATCAAGCCTCCCAACATTCCTGTCACCAAAGACAGCAGGGTTAAAATTGGCATCATCAATAGGCAAGCAAGCAGACGGGGGATAACTAAATAATCAACTGGATCAGTTTTTAGCATCAATAGGGCATCTATTTGTTCAGTTACCCGCATTGTGCCAATTTCGGCTGCAAATGCCGAACCAACACGCCCTGCGATCACCACAGCTGTTAGGACTGGCGAGAGTTCCCGTGTTAAGGCTACCGCCAATACACCACCAACAAGGTTTCCTGCACCAAAGGTAATAAACTCCCGCGCTACCTGAATAGTAAATACTGCTCCGACAAAAACAGCTGTTAATAGGGCAATAAACAGCGAATCTGGCCCTACTACAGCCATTTGTTCTAGAGTATTGCGACGATGGATTTTACCTCTGAGGAGATGGATTGTAACTTGTCCACCTAAAAAAATCGCCGCCAGCAATCGCTGACTCCATTTTCCCAAACTAGACGTGGATGTAATCTCGCTCAATGTTCACCAGCTAACTCAGTAACTGCAATAAGAATAGCAATTTAGTGTGTTGTTGGTTGTTGATTGTTGGTTGTTAGTAGTTAGTAGTTAGTAGTTAGTAGTTTAGTTGTTCTTTAACATGACTTACCCCTCACAGCCCACCCTTACGGGAAGCCGCTACGCGTCTACACACCCCACCCTTACGGGAAGCCC